>CAKTNN010000003.1 GCA_934589065.1 uncultured Oscillospiraceae bacterium | reverse complement strand
ATGATGTAGAGCACCTCATACTTACCGGTGATCTTAGCCATGTTGATTGCACCTCCTTTTGGACTTTTGGCCCCCGACGCCGCCGGGAGCAAGGATCGTCTGTTTCACAGACTGGTTCATTTTACAGGATTTTCTTGTAAATGTCAAGGCCTTTTTACGGTTTTTTCACCAAGTCAGGCCTCTGGGATAGAAAAACCGCAGTTTTTCCGGAGCAAGAGAAATATGGATGGTTTCCGCCCTGCGCAATTCTCCGTCCAGATTGATCGCCATGGGCGTCTGAGCGCGGATTGTCAGGCTGTCCGTCCGGTAGTGGTGGATGAGCTCCGGCATCTCCCGGTAGCGTCCTGCCTTATATTTTCCAATCAGTCCCGGAACCTGGAGCCGGGTGACCTTATCCACCAGCAGCACTTCCAGCATACCGTCTGTGGGATCTGCCTCCGGCACGGGGCAAAAGCCGCCGCCGTAGTATCTGCCATTGCACACGCAGACCATGGTCAGCTCTCCCCCAATGGTCTGCCCGCAGATTTCCACCTCCAGGGGCTGAGAAATGCCACGGATCACGTTTACCACCGCCGAGGCCGCATAGGCGCGGAAGCCATGCAGCAGGGGGAAGCGCTTATAGCTTGCCACATCCGTACCGATCCGGGCATCCAGGCCCACGGAGCATATATTGACCGAAAGGCTATCATTGCAGCGGATGAGATCCAGCTCCCGCTCTTCGGCGTCCAGCAGCCTGTGGATATCCCAGAAGGCCTCCGGCTGGGAAAACAGCCGCACAAAATCATTGCCGCTGCCTCCGGCAAACACCGTCACCGCCGCATTTGGATAGCCCACTGCGCCGGATGCTACTTCATTTAAGGTGCCGTCACCGCCGCAGGCATAGATCCGGTATTCCTCCCCGCTTTGGGCCGCTTCGGCGGCAAGCCTTTTGCAGTCCCCCGGCCCGGCGGATATTTCCACCCGGTAATCCAGCCCCTGACAGCCGGAAACAATAGCCTTTGTATATTCCTTTGTCCGATCCCGGCTTCCGGCTGCCGGATTGATGATAAACAGGTGCTTCATATCTCTATCCCATTTCTAAAACACGCTCAGGGCTTTCCTTTGCGCAAATCCCCCAGGTACATATAGTAGTCGCACTTGATCATGCCATTGTAAAGTTTCCGCTTCTTATCCGCCCGGGCACCAAAATAATGCTCAAACTCCGGCTCGGAGGTAATAATATATTTCTTCCAGCCGTCCGCAAATTTCAGGTGCTTTCCCAGAGCGGCGTAGAGCCTTTGGGCACTCTGCTGCTCCATCATCCGCTGACCGTAGGGCGGGTTGCACACCAGAATTCCCTGGTCGCAGGGCAGGCTCATTTTGGTTGCGTCCCCATCCTGGAAATCGATCAAATCTCCCAGGCCTGCTTTTCTGGCGTTTGCCATGGCAAGGGAAACGCACTTGGGGTCATTATCCGAACCCATGATCCGATATGCGCCGTGGAATTCCCGGTCCTTGGCCTCGGTACGCACCTCCCCCCAGATTTTGGGGTCGATCCAGGCAAAGGCCTCCGCAGAAAACCGGCGATAGGCGCCGGGGGCCTTATTTTTGGCAATCAGAGCAGCCTCAATGGGAATGGTTCCGCTGCCGCAGAAGGGATCCCAGAAGAATTCCCGCCCCCGGTAGTGGGCCAGGGTGACCATAGCCGCTGCCAGAGTTTCCCGCAGGGGCGCATCGTTACCGTTGGCCCGATAGCCCCGTTTGTGAAGTCCCGGCCCGGAGGTATCCAAATACAGCTGTGCCCGGTCATTCATCAGAGAGAACTGCAGCTGGTACTTTGCCCCCGTCTCCGGCAGCCAGGAAACGCCATACTTTTCCCCAAGTCGGCGGGAGGCGGCTTTTTTCACAATTGCCTGGCAATCCGGCACACTCATAAGCTGGCTATTCAGGCAGTGCCCCTTTACCGGGAACTGACCATCCTTGGGAATATAACGCTCCAAGGGCGTATTGTATACGCCCTGGAAGAGCTCTTCAAAGGTGGTTGCCCGAAAGTCCGCCAGCACCACCAGCACCCGCTCGCCGGTACGCAGGCACACATTGGCTTTTGCCAGGGCCCGCTCATCCCCGGAAAACAGCACCCGTCCGTTTTCCACCCGGACATTGGGAATATCCAGTCTGCGCAGTTCGTCTCCTGCCAGGCCTTCCAGGCCAAACAGGCAGGGAACGGAAAATTCCATTTGATCCATCGATTCTCTCACTTTCTCAATCTGTTATATGTTTCCCCAAAGGTCTGCCGGAGCAGCTTACGGGATGATTTTGCTTTTCTTTAAGTACCGCTCTTCCTCTGAGAAGACACAGCCGCAGTATTTCTGCATATAAAAGCCCAGCTCTCTGGCCCTTTCCTGGCCCGCCCGAAAATAGGGACGGAAATCCCGGTAGAGAAACTCTACCCCGTATTCCGCTGCCGCCCGCTGGGCTACCTCCTGCATGAGCTCGTGCTTTTGGTAGGGGCTGATAAACAAAGAGGATGTAAAGCTATCAAAGCCCCCTTCTTTTGCCATGCGGGCCGCCTCAAAAAGGCGCATCTCGTAGCACTTGATGCAGCGGTTTTCAATATCCTCCGCCACCGCCCGGACAAAGGGACGCAGGCCGTAGTCGTTGCGCTCCAGCAGGGGCAGATCGATGGTCTGCGCGTACTCCCGCAGGCAGTTTCTTCTGGCCCGATACTCGGTAAAGGGGTGAATATTGGGATTATACCAGTATCCGGTGACGTCGTAATGGTCAGCCCGGAGTACATCAATGCACTGGTTTGCACAGGGCGCACAGCAAATATGCAGCAGGGTATTCATAGGTCCCTCCAAGATTTGGCTGTGCAATGCATAGCCGGTATTCTTTATACTATAACATGATATTCCCGGAAGCGCAATGGAAAGCAGTGCAAAAAATCCGGAGTTTTCCCGTCTATTATAGGTAGAAGCCCGCTTCCAACAGCCGGGTCAGGGCCTCGTTTGCCTGTTCATCCGTAAATAGCCCCGTAAAACGTCTGTCCACCGCCAAGGCCTCCAGGGAAAGATCCAGCCGGTTTTGGGCTCTCAAGCCCTCAAAGCCGTCGCTGAGTCTTCTGCCGGACAGGATTCGGCGGGCCGATGCCATGGCCTGCGCCTTTTCCACCGGGCGCATCCGCACCCCCAGGGCAAGGGCATCCTGTCTCGCCTTTTCCCAGGCAGCAATAAATTTTTCTTCCATGCCTTTCTCCTTCTCTCCGTGCCTAATACCGCACGAAAATATACTGATCGATCATTCTTTTTCCCCAGGAGGCCTTTTGCAGCCGCTCGATGCAGTCCTGGCAAAAGGTTTCCAGAGGAACGGCATCCATCGCCGTAATCCGGTGCTGGCTGAACCGCGCCTTTTGCGCAAGCTCCAGCAGCTCTTCCGGGATGTCGCGGCCCGAGGCCCCCGAAAGCACCTCCGCCTCCTGCCACAGCAGCAGCACCCGCTTCCGGGCGGTACTGCGCCGTTTTCGGCTTTCCCGGAGCGCCCGCACCAAGGCCCTTCGCACTGCCAATCCCAGAATCAGTGCCGGAATCACCAGCCATCCCAGGGGCAGCCCGCCCCGGTTTTCCTGTTTTGGGGTGGCCTCCTGCGGCACTGTCGGCGCCGCAGCAGAAGGAAGCGTCTGCCGGGTAACGTCCGGCTGCGTCTGGGTTGTTTCCTCTAAAGCCTGTGTATTCTGTGCCGGAGTGGCATCCAGAATCCGCCAGCAGCCGGTTTCTCCATCGTAGTATTCCGCCCAGGCGTGGGCCTCCCGGGAGGTAACCACCTCCGGCTCATTGGCCTTCACCTCCTGGCGGTAGCCCGTTACATATCTGGCAGGGATTCCTGCAGCCCGCAGCAGCACCGTGGCAGCCGAGGCAAAATGGATACAGTAGCCTCTGTCCGACCGCTCCAGAAACCACCGGACAAAGTCCTGCTCTTCCTGGGGCATTTGGGGTGTTGCCAGATCATAAACTGCGCTGCCCCCCACAAGCTGCCGGATTCCCTCCGGCGAAGCATCCCCCGGCAGCATCTCCCTTGCCCAGGCAAGAGTGCTTTCCGGCAGAGCCAGATACCGTTCCAGCGCCTGCTGGGAAAGGGCGCTGCCCTGGGGATGGGTGGGAAAGGAATAGCTGAGGGTCCCCCCGGTGTTTGCCAACGCGCCCCCTGTGAGGATGGTGGCAGTTCCGGGATAGTATGGCAGGTAAATCACATCCTGCACCGCAAAGGTGCGCACGGAAAACGTGCCCAGATCTTCTCCCCATCCGTCAAAATTCTCCGTCTTTTGAGGGTCTGCACTCCAGCCCGTTCCCGTATAGGTATCAAAATCCTGTGCTCTTAGGTAGACGCTTCCGGTTTTGGGGGCCGTCACCGTCAAAATTGGAATTCTCGGCTGCTCTCCCCCGTTCAGAGCCGCCAAATCCACGTTTCGGCTGATCTGGGGCGTGTAGACATAGCCGGGCATAGAGCCGGTCAGGGTCTGCGCCTTTGCCAGAAGCTTTTCTCTCAGCTGGGCGGAATGATCTACATAACTTTTTTGAGGGTTGCACCACAGCAGAAGGCCCACGCAGGCCAGTACAGGTATTGCCGCCGCCCAGGTCAGGCGCAGGCCCTGCAGGGCACTGTTTTTCCGCACGCCGGAGGTCAGCAGCAGCATTGCTGCCGCTGATAGCAGACATGCCACCGCCCAGGCAGCCGGGTCTTTCCCCGGAATCATGGCGCACAGCACCACCAGGGGAGCCGTCATGGTCAAAGGAATCACGCTGAGCCGTCTGCGCAGCATACTGCGGCACACCGCCAGGCACAGAAGCCCTCCATAGATCCCCAAAGGGATTTCCGTATTCCCCGCCACCAGGCCGGGAAAAGAAAAATACCCCCAGTGATACACGTTGTCAAGGCTCATGCTCACCAGATACAGCAGGCTTTTCATCTGCCGAACGGTTTCCGGTCGGTGAACCAGGTAGCCCAGGGCCAGCGCCGTCAGGCATACCGTCCACTCCGGCCCTCGGCGGAAGGGCAGCAGCAGCGCCCCCAGGGCGGCAGCCCCGCTCCAAAACAGGAGCAGCGTGTTTTTCTGAATTGGGAGGTCATACACCGTCAAAAAGCAGCCAAAGGCCCCCAGCGTCAGCACCCATGCCAGCAGTGCAGCCCAGATTCGGTTTTCCACCGCACTCTTCATTCCGGGTCACCTCCCAGGGCATAGTACCAGGTATTTCTGACCGGCACCGGCAAATCCGGTCGTTCCGGCGCAGGCAGGCAGAGGAGTGCATCCACAGCCTCCCGCAAAGAAGCGCCATCCGTCACCGGGAAGCGGGCAGTGCCCTCTCCCGTGGAGGCCAGAATCACCGGCTCCATGTTCGCCTCCAATAGCTTTTCCCCAATCCACAGGAGCTTTCCCAGGCGATTATCCAGCTGCTCCGGCGTTCCCGCCAGGGAAAGGGTCAGACAGGCCTTCTGGTGCAGCGGCTCCATAGCCTCCCGCACCGTCAGCTTGCCGGTTTTTGCCGATAGCTTCCAATGGACGCTGTTCAGGCTATCCCCAGGGCGATAAGGGCGCAGCTCGTAGTTTTCTCCCAGGCGGTTGATGCTGGCCTTCCAGCTCACCGGCGGCTGGTTCAGTATCCGGGGCAGATCCTCCGCCGTCACCGGCCCGGGCCGCACCAGAAGCCGGGCGCTCTGTTTTTTCCGGACCGGGAAGGAAAACAGGCCCAGATAGTCCATTACCCGCGCCTTTTCCACGGTAATTTCATAGCCGCCGCAGTGCATCGGCACAAAGCCTGTCTCTTCCCGGTAGGCAAGGCGTTCTCCCGTGCGCAGATTTTCCAGGTAAATCCGGCCTTTGAAGGGCGGCATGGGGCTCCCGCAAGAGCCCATGATCATCAGCTCTCCCTTTTCCCCCACCGCCAGAGATTCCGGCCCCGTGGGGGCCACCTGAAAATCCCGGATGGCCTTCAGGCTCAGGGCCAGAGAAAGAAACGGCAGCGCCGCCAGGCCCAGCAGCAGCACCCAGGCCAGCCACTGCCCAAAGGTGAGATACCACAGGCCGAATCCCACCAGCGCCGCCAGGTACGCTCCCCGCCGCATATCAGCGCAGACGGGGCGCAGGAGTGGCATCCAGGATGGATTTCAGCACCTGCTCCGGGGTTTTCCCCTGGCTTTCCGCCCGGCCCGTGAGAATCATCCGGTGGGCAAGGGTGGGAATAAACACTTCCTTCACGTCTCCCGGGACGACATAGTCCCGTCCCCGCAGCTGGGCAATGGATTTTGCCATTGCCGCCACCGACAGCGTGGCTCTGGGGCTGGCCCCCCGGGCAAACAGCTCCTGCTTCCGGGTGGCATCGCACAGGGCCACCACGTAGTCAATGACGCTGTCGCTTAAAAAGGTCGCATCCACCGTTTCCTGTAAGGCAAGGAATCTCTGCCGTGTAACCACACTGCGCACGTTTTCCAGAGGATTGGCCCCCTGACGGTTTTTGATCATGGCAGCTTCCTCCCTGGGGGCAGGGTAGCCCAAACGAATCCGCAGGGCAAAACGATCCACCTGGCTGTCCGGCAGCAGCTGCGTGCCCGCCGCACCGGTGGGGTTCTGGGTGGCAATCACCGCAAAGGGCTGGGGCAGTCTGTGGCTCACGCCATCCACGGTAACCTGTCCTTCCTCCATGGCCTCCAAAAGGGCGGACTGCGTGCGGGAGGTAGCCCGGTTCAGCTCGTCTGCCAGGAACAGATTGCACAGAATTCCGCCGGGGCGGTAGGTCATGTTTCCCATTCCGTCCGGCACGCTGTAGCCCGTAACATCCGAGGGCAGCACATCCGGCGTAAACTGAATGCGCCCGTATTCCAGATCCAGCGCCCGGGCAAAGGACAGGGCCATAGTGGTCTTGCCCACGCCGGGCACATCCTCCAAAAGAATGTGCCCCCTGGCGAGCAGTGCCGCCAGCACCCACAATAGCTGCTCGTCCTTTCCCACGATCACCTGCCGCACCTGATCCAAAATCTGCTGCACGCTGGCAACAACTTCACTTTCCCGGGTCTGCATTTCCAAACGCCCCTTTATCCTTGGTTTTGGCTTCCATTATAGCCGCTGCTCCCGGGAAAAACAAGTCGCTTTCCGAATTCCTCCCTGGGTGCAAGAGGAGATTGGTGAGAAAAGAACAGGATCCTTTTTCTATTGCCAAAAAGCACACAGGGCCCGACTCCATGCAGGAATCGGGCTCTGTGTGCTTTTACATTTTTACGTTAATACGTTGTGCCGTCTTCCGGGGCAGCCTCCGACCGAGGAGCCTTTCTGGGGGGCATGCCCAGCTCCTGGTTCCGGGAGAGGAACAGGAACACGGGCTTTAAGAACCGGAAGAAGATGCTCAGCACCAGATACAGCGCCGCTGTCTGGGGGTCGCAGGAGGCGTAGATATCATACAGCGCCATCAGCTTCCACACTGCCAGAGCAATTGCCGCGGCACACTCCAGCAGGATAAGGGCAAGCAGCGTCAGCACGGAGGCCGCGCTTCCGTTTGCACCCATCACCCAGAAAATTGCCCCAACCATCATGCCGGAGAGCACCACGGTCACAATTTCCAGCACCGGAAGAATCATTCTTCTGTGCTTCACCTGCCCGCGGGTCAGGTAGCGGTACTGGTCGGACAGAGAGCCGATGAGCCACAGGTTCGCCACGGGAATCCAGGCAAGCCAAGGGCAGGCAATGCCTCTGCGCTTTGCCATGGTGTGCAGGGCCAGGGCCGTAAACACATAAATGGCAACACTCAGGAGGGGAACCACGCCGCCGGTAAGCACTCTGGCAGCCAGGGACAGGGCGCGGTCAAAATAGTAGCTTGTATACATTCTGGGGAAGAACATTTTTCTCCCGCCTTTCTTTCATTACTTTACCAAACGGCAGACCAGATCGGTATAGGCGTAGGGATCGTCAATGGGCAGCTGGGCCATAAGCTGTGCCTGGTAGCACAACAGCTGGGCCAGATCCTTTGCCTTTACGGGGTCTTCCGTCATCAGGCCAAGCAGCTGCTTGACCGTCTCGTGATCGGCATTGAGCTCCAGAATTCTGGCGCTTGGGAAGGCAAACTCCGGGTTCACCCGCTTCATGTATTTCTCCATCTCGAAGCTCATGCCGGCCTCAGGAACCATGGCGGCAGGATACGTGCCCAGATTATTGGACAGCTTGACCTCCTTCACCTGATCTCCCAGGCTCTCCTTCACAAAGGTCAGGAAGCCCTTCATTTCCTCCGCCTGGGCCTCGGCGGCCTTCTTCTCCTCTTCGGACTGCAGGCCCAAATCCTCGGTAGAAACATTGCAGAAGCTCTTCTCCTGATAAGTCATCAGGGTCTGGGGCACGAATTCATCCACATCCTCGGTAAAGAGCAGGGTATCGTAGCCCTTGCCATCCAACAGAGCGACCTGGGGCAACTTTGCCAGCAGATCTTTATTTTCGCCGGGGGCAAAGTAGATTTTCTCCTGGCCCTCGGGCATGGCATCCACATACTCCTTGAGGCTGATAAGCTTATTCTGCTTGTGGCTGTAGAACAGCAGCAGATCCTGGCAGCTTTCCTTGTGTGCACCGTAATCGGAAACCGTGCCGTATTTCAGCTGACGGCCGAAGGCGGCATAGAATTCCTCATACTTTTCCCGGTCGTTATCCAGCATGGACTTGAGCTCACTCTTGATCTTCTTCTCGATATTCCGGGCGATAATGGTCACCTGGCGGTTGTGCTGGAGCATTTCACGGCTGATATTCAGGGACAGATCCTGGCTGTCCACCACGCCCCGGACAAAGCGGAAGTGCTCCGGCAGCAGATCTTCGCAGGAGTCCATAATCATCACGCCGCTGGAATACAGCTGCAGGCCCCGCTTAAAGTCCTTGGTGTAGAAATCGTAAGGCGCCTTGGAGGGGATATACAGCAGAGCCTTAAAGGACACCTGGCCTTCGGCGCTGAAATGGATCACCCGCAGAGGTTTGTTGTAATCGTAGAACTTGTCCTGATAGAAGGCATTGTACTCTTCCTCGGTTACGTCCTTTTTATTCTTCTGCCACAGAGGAACCATGGAGTTCAGGGTGGTCATCTCGGTATAGGATTCGTACTCCGGCTTATCCTCCGGGGAATCCTCCTTCTTCCGGGACTTCTCCACCTCCATGCGGATGGGATAGCGGATATAGTCGGAATACTTGGTAACGAGATTGCGGATTTCGTATTCCTCCAGATACTGCCCGTAGGTATCCTCTTCGGTATCCGCCTTCAGAACCATAATCACATCCGTGCCGGCGGCATCCCGCTGGGCCTCTTCGATGGTATAGCCGTCAGCACCGTCGGAAACCCACTTGTAGGCCTTATCTGCACCGTACTTCTTGGAAATCACGGTAACCTGAGAGGCAACCATAAAGGCAGAATAGAAGCCCACGCCAAACTGACCGATGATATCGATATCGTCCTTCTTCTCCATAGCCTGCTTAAAGCCCAGAGAGCCGGACTTGGCGATGGTGCCCAGGTTTTCCTCCATCTCCTCCTTGGTCATGCCGATGCCGTTATCGGAAACGGTAAGGGTACGGTTTTCCTTATCCCGGGTAATGGTGATGGCGAACTGATCTCTGGCAATGCCCACCTTGTCATCCGTCAGGGCGGTGTAGGCCAGCTTGTCAATGGCATCGGAGGCATTGGAAATGATCTCCCGCAGGAAGATTTCCCGATGGGTATAGATAGAATTGATCATCAGGTCCAGCAGCCGCTGGGACTCCGCTTTAAACTGTTTCTTTTCCATAATCTATGGCTTCCTTTCCGGAGTGCGTTTAGCACTCGTTTCTTCTGAGTGCTAATATTATAGCGCACTTCTGGAAAAAAGCAAGGGGCTGAAAAAAAGTTCTTTCTTTATTTACAATTTTGTGGTAATATTAAGCTGTATGAGTATGCGGTTGAAGGCCCTGAGATTGCCACACCAGTGCTGCGGCACTGGTTCGCAATGACGCAGGAGGGGTGTCTGCGCGCCGGTTCGCCATGACACCTTTTTGTCATTCCGAGGCAGTGCGCTAGACTCGTGGGAATCTTCTTGCACCGGCTGATACGTTTCTCCACGTCCGAGATTGCCACACCAGTGCTGCGGCACTGGCTCGCAATGACGGGGGAGGGGTGTCTGCGCGCCGGTTCGCCATGACACCTTTTCGTCATTCCGAGGCAGTGCGCTAGACTCGTGGGAATCTTCTTGCACCGGCTGATACGTTTCTCCACGTCCGGGATTGCCACACCAGTGCTGCGGCACTGATTCGCAATGACGGGGGAGGGGTGTCTGCGCGCCGGTTCGCAATGACGCAGGATAGGTGCGGCCTGCATGAAGCGCTTTTCCCCAAAATCCCATTGAATCGTGCCCTGGGGAACTGCACCATTACTTTTGTTAAAAACATTGATATATAAGGAGACTATTCATGATTACTGTCAGCAACTTGGGAATGCAGTTTGGCGGTCAGTGGCTGTTCCAGCACGTGGATCTGCAATTCCTGCCCGGCAACTGCTACGGCATCATCGGCGCAAACGGTGCGGGCAAATCCACCTTCCTGCGGATTCTCACCGGGGAGCTGGACTCCACCACCGGCTCTGTGGAAATCGATCCCACCAAGCGGATGTCCGTCCTGAAACAGAACCAGAACACCTACGATGACCACACCGTTCTGGACACCGTGATTATGGGCAACCAGCACCTGTACGATGTGATGAAGGAAAAGGACGCCATCTACGAAAAGCCCGACTTTACCGACGAAGACGGTCTGCGAGCTGCCGACCTGGAAGCCGAGTTTGCAGAGCTGGGGGGCTGGGAAGCCGAATCCGATGCCTCCCGTCTGCTGCAGGGTCTGGGTATTGGTACGGAGCTGCACTACGACCTGATGGCAAATGTTGACCCCCGGCTGAAGGTGAAGGTTCTGCTTGCCCAGGCACTGTTCGGCAACCCCGACATCGTCATGCTGGACGAGCCCACCAACAACCTGGATATCGAGGCCATCAACTGGCTGGAAGACTTCCTGCTGGATTTCCCCGGCATGGTAATTGCCGTCAGCCACGACCGCCACTTCCTGAATACCGTGTGCACCCACACCGTGGATATCGACTACGGCAAGATCAAGATGTATGTGGGCAACTACGACTTCTGGTACGAATCCTCCCAGATGGTTCAGGCCATGATCCGCAACAAGAACAAAAAGAACCAGGAAAAGATCGAAGAATTGCAGCTGTTTATTCAGCGCTTCTCCGCCAATAAGGCAAAGGCCAAGCAGGCTACCGCAAGAAGAAAGCTCCTGGACAAGCTGAGCGTTGAGGAAATGCCCTCCTCCACCCGGCGCTATCCTTTTGTCGGCTTTATGCCGGAGCGGGAGCTGGGCAAGGATGTGCTCACGGTGAAGGACGTATCCGTCACCGTGGACGGCGTAAAGCTATTGGATAATGTCTATTTCTCCGTAGGCCGCACGGACAAAATCGCCTTTGTAGGTGAAAACGAGCTGGCCCAGACCGCCCTTTTCAAGGTGCTGATGGGAGAACTGGAACCCGACGAAGGCTCTGTCAAGTGGGGCGTTTCCACCATCCGCAGCTACCTGCCCAAGGACAACAGCGAGTATTTCGACGGAAACGAAATGGAGCTGGTGGACTGGCTGCGGCAGTACTCCGCCAAGAAGGACGATGTTTACCTCCGGGGCTTCCTGGGCCGGATGCTTTTCTCCAACGAGGATGTATTCAAGCACGTAAACGTCCTGTCCGGCGGCGAAAAGGTGAGATGTATGCTGAGCAAAATGATGCTCTCCGGCGCCAACGTAGTGCTGCTGGACCAGCCTACCAACCACCTGGATATGGAATCCATTCAGGCGGTAAACAAGGGTCTGGAGGCCTTTACCGGCGTTGTTCTGCTGGCAAGCCACGACCACGAGCTGCTGACCTCCACCTGTAACCGGGTGATTGCCTTCCAGCCCGACGGAACCATCGTAGACCGCTACGGCACCTACGACGATTACCTCAACTATCTGGCTGAGCAAAAGAAGGATTAATATTCCCTTTGTCATTGCTTTCCCAGCGCGCACGCTGGTGTGGCAATCCCCCGGATTTTTAGCGTGGTTTGCAGCGACATACGATAACAGGCAAGGAGAAATTTTCATGGAAAAAATCTTAGACATTATTACGAAAAAAATGCAGCAGGCCTTCCAGGATGCAGGCTACGACCCCAGCTTCGGTCGGGTCACCGTATCCAACCGGCCTGACCTGTGCGAATATCAGTGCAACGGCGCTCTGTCCGCTGCCAAGCAGTATAAGTGCGCCCCCATTCAGATTGCCCAGGCCGTTGCCCGGCAGCTGAATGCCGAGGACTACAGCATGGTCGAGGCAGTGATGCCCGGCTTTATCAACCTGAAACTTTCCGGTCACTTTCTGCAAGGCTACCTGGAAGGGATGCGGACGAACCCGAAGTTTGGCGTTTCCCAGCCCGGCGAGGGCAAGACCATTGTGGTGGACTACGGCGGGGCCAACGTTGCCAAGCCCCTGCACATCGGTCACCTGCGCCCCGCCATCATCGGTGAGAGCCTGAAACGGCTCTACAATTATCTGGGCTACCACACCATCGGAGATGTGCACCTGGGCGACTGGGGTCTGCAAATGGGCCTGATCATCGCAGAACTCAGCCAGCGGGAGCCGGATCTTCCCTACTTTGATCCCGATTTTACCGGGGAATATTCCAAAGAAGCCCCCTTTACCGTAACGGATCTGGAAGAAATCTACCCCACCGCCTCGGCAAAAAAGTCCGATCCCGAATTTTCCCATCTGGCCCACCAGGCAACTCTGGAGCTGCAGCAGGGCCGCCGGGGCTACCGGGCCCTGTGGCAGCACATTATGAACGTATCCGTTGCAGACCTGAAAAAGAACTACGACAATCTGGACGTCCACTTTGAAAAATGGCTGGGCGAATCCGATGCCGACCCCTACATTCCCGCCATGGTGGCGGATATGAAGGCCCGGGGCATTGCCGTGCAGTCCGAAGGGGCATGGGTCATTCCCGTTGCCGAGGAGGGGGACAAAAAGGAAGTGCCTCCCTGCATTCTGGTAAAGTCCGATGGCTCTTCCATCTACGCCACCACCGACCTTGCCACCTTGGTGCAGCGGATGCAGGATTGGCATCCCGACAAGGTGCTCTATGTCACCGACAAGCGGCAGAACCTGCACTTTGAGCAGGTGTTCCGCGCCGCCCGGAAGGCGGGTATCGTTCCCCCCACCACGGAGCTGGAGCACGTAGGCTTCGGCACCATGAATGGCAAGGACGGCAAGCCCTTTAAGACCAGAGACGGCGGCGTCCTGCGGCTGGAAACCCTGATTGCAGATATGACCGACTTTGTCCGGGCCAAGGTCGTGGAAAACAAAATTGTAGAGGATAGCGAAGTGGAGGCCACCACCTCCAAGGTTGCCATGGCTGCCCTGAAATACGGTGACCTTTCCAACCAGCCCACAAAGGACTACAACTTTGATATGGAGCGCTTCGCCGCTTTTGAGGGCAATACCGGCCCCTACATTCTCTACACCATCGTGCGGATCAAGAGCATCCTTTCCCGGTACGGTGCCTGGGAGAATCTTCCCATTCAGGCCCCTGCCAACGAGTTTGCCAAGGACCTGATGCTTGCCATCACCAAGCTGGGCCCCACTCTGGAACAGGCTCTGAAAACCTCCTGCCCCAATCTGATTTGCGCCTATATTTACGAGCTTTCCGGCTGTGTGAACAAATTCTATCACGAAACCCGGATCCTCAGCGAGGAAGACGAAAATCTGAAAGCGGGCTACATCTCCCTTATTGGTCTTTCCAAGAACATCCTGGAAACCTGCATCTGGATTCTGGGCTTCTCTGCCCCGGAAAAAATGTAACAAAACTGCCGGCCCAAAAATGGGTCGGCAGTTTTCCTATCCGTATCGCTTATGGGTTAGGGTGCAGGCAGGGTGTAAACAGTGGTATTGATAAAGGCCGTGAGAATACCGAAAATCACAGGTCCCAGGTACAGATTCCGGGTCTTGTTATAGAGCTTCCGGTTGATGATGGTTCCGGCAATTCCCATCAGAATGGTGTAGGAGAGCATCATGTATGCCTTCCAGTTGCCGAATGCACCGATGCCCTGACCATGGGTGTGCATATAGCTATAGTACACAATCAGTACAACTATCGGGCCAATTACGTTGCACACTGCGCAGATCAGCACGTTCACCCACTCCGGCATATTTTTGAACCGGTTGCAGCCATTCATCGTCAGGGAGTTGATGCACCAATACACAATGTAGAAGGGAATGTAGCACAGGGTAATCCGCAGATGAGACCACTGGATCGTGCCCAGAGCCAGATCAACAATCCGGAAATCCGTTTTGAAGAAGTAGTCGGCAACCCAAACCACGCTGCGGCACAGGAGAACCACACATACGGAAAGACCGATGGTACGCGCCAGATTGGGCAGGGAAATGCCAATGTTATAATCCTTCAAAGCAACGCCGTTTTTCCGATGAATCAGGAAGTAGAACAGGAAGAACATTGCCAGCAGGAACAGCGCGCTGAACAGCAGCCACACCACATTATTGTTGGCAACACCATAAACAAACACACCGCCGGAGTTGCTGGAGCCGGTGAGGGAAAATATCTTGCTGGTCTGCTTCATGAGCACCGGGGACATAATCGGCGGCACAAAGCCACCAATCAAAGAAGCGACCACAAAGATCGTCCAGTCCTTCGGAGAGGTCAGGCCGGACTTGGGAGGCTCAGCGGGATTTTTCATAGGCGCAAATACCGGCGCATCCAGCAGCAGAATTGCCACGGGAACCGTCATCGCCAGAATTGCTAGGAAGCCCAGTGCGGACAACACCAGCAAGCCCATGTAATCCAAATCAGAGGGAGCAATATTTACAGGCGCAGGAATTGCCTGCATAAAGAAGCTGACGGTTGCCTCCGTGAACTTCGGGCTGATGATACCCAAAGCATGGGTTGCGTCGGAAGGATTGTACACTACCCGGGCATTGTGGTCAGCAAAGCTGCCGTAAACCTTGCCGATTTCTACCTTAACATTGGAGTCCGTCAATTCTTCCTCGGAGAAGGTTCCGGGAACACCCAAGTTGATGAAGGTCTTCATCTCTTCCTTCACGCTGAGGTCACCGGGCCAATACCCCTCCACCGGCTTGAATCCGATGCGGGAGTAGGGATCGTACAGTCCGGCACCGAAGCCGATGTTTACACCGGAAACAGCGTTGTCAAACTGAGAGAAGGGAGGTGCGCAAACCAGCGCAGCACAGAATTTCTGCACATAGTTATCCGGGTCATTGCGCTGCTTTTCGCCATACTCATTCAGGACTACAAAGGTATTGTTACCGCCCTTGGAGTAGCCGCCGATGGCAATCTGCTCCTTGTTGATATAGTCCAGGTTGTCATAGACGAAATCGATCAGCTCGCTGAAGCCAAAAGTGGTGGAGTTGCCAACCGCCTCTGCAGAGTGTCCAGCAGACAGAAGGTCGGGTACAAACACCGCATAGCCCCGCCGGGACAACTCGTGGGCCAGGTGTCTCCACACCTCTGCCGTGTTATCATTGCCGGGACTGTAGATGATTGCCGGAACCGGGTTTTCAGCAGAAGCATTTACCGGGCGGAATTCCAGATAGCGGACGTCATTTCCTTCCGGAGTGGTGAACTTCAGGTCGTGCACACCCACGTTGCCGTTGTCCGTCAGCATACGGTTTGTTCCGATCATGCTGACCAGGCAAAGCACCATGCAAACCAGCAATGCAACCAGTGCTTTTGTACTTTTTTTCATTCTTCTTTCCCCTTTCTGTTTCTTTGGTTGGTTCTATCTTCCCCCCGTAGAGCTGATTTGTCAATCTTTTTCTCGCTTTACTTCGCTTTTTTAGCATAGTGTGCACAAAAGAAAACTATTTTTGTAATATCTGTGAATTGACATTTCCGAATGTATTTGATACCTTTGGAAAATCAAACATAATCTGCAGGAGCTGATGAAGCTGTGGGAACTACCATATTCGATGTTGCAGCCATGGCAGGGGTATCCATCGCCACCATATCCAATGTAATAAACGGCACACGCTCCGTGCGTCCGGAAACCCGGCAGCGTGTGCTGGCTGCCATTGAAAATCTCGGCTTTGTGCCGGATAGCTCCGCACGGCATTTTAAGGGGAAAGCACATATTTCCGTTGGTTTTATCGTACCCGACATCAGCAATACCTTTTTCACCGGTCTGATTGGTACGATTGAAGAACTTTTGGATGATAACGGACACAGCTTGATTGTTGCCAACACCCACGAGAATCCCTTAAGGGAGGCTTCCCGCATCCGTGCGCTGTGTTCCGGGGGTGTAGATGCCCTGATCATCTCCAGCAGCTTTGAATACTATTCTGATTTGGCCCAATGCCTGCCAACGGATATTCCAGTCGTTCTTTTGGATCGCGCACCCACCGGATGCCCTCTGGATACCATCACAGCAGACCCCAGTGGGGCCATCATCGCAGGCATGGGGCAGCTCTCCGCCAAGGGTCACAAAAAAGTCGGCTTTATCGGCTGGAAACCGGAGTTGAGCACCACCAGGCAACGTGCACGCGCCTTTCAGGAGGGTGCGAAAGAATATGATCTGATTCCCTGTATTCGCTATGCGGATTTTGAAATGGACTCCGTTTCCGCGGTGGAATCCATGCTTTCCGAAGGATGCAGTGCCCTGCTGATAGGCAACAGTGAGCTGTGCTTTGGTCTTGCATCGTTGGCCCGTTCCAGGCAAGCTGTTCCAGAAATTCTCTCTTTCTGCGATTCCCAAAAGTTCGAACAGGTTTTTGCGGGAACTTCCATGATCTGTCAACCCACAGAAGAAATGGGGCTGGCTGCCGGGATGCGGATACTCAGCAGGCTGCAAAATCCTGGACTGTCTTACAGGCAAACCATTCTGGAGTGTAGCTATCTGGATGGTTTTTCCCTGGAATAGGGCGAAGCGCAAACACCATTGCCCTTCCGGCACACATGGATATCCCCCGTCCCCGGCGGATATCCCGGCATTTTGTCACGGGAAGTTCGGGGGGACGGGGGCTTTCCTTTTCACTTTCTTGCAGACATCCCTACATCAGATTCCACCAGGTCAGGCGGTGGGCATCCGCCACTGCCTCTATCCGCCGGGCAAGCTCCCGGCAGGCGGCGGCATACTCCGTCTGCTCCTCCTGGGCGGCATACACCGGCAGCCGGGCAAACAGGCTGTCGATATCCTCCATGGGCATGTGGTCTGCCAGAGCAGCGGTCAAGCGCCAGCTCTTTTTCCACTGTCTGGCGGCAGCCTCCTGGTGCTCCAGCGCCGTATCCCACAGCTCCCGGGACCCCGCCTGGGCAGCCTGGGTCAACTGCTGGGTGATAGGGGCATGGATGGTATCCATGGTCCACTGGATAAACATCCCCCCTGCCAGCAGCACCAGAAGCAGGACAATGCCAATAATGCCCCTGGTCATACCGTTTCCTCCTTCCCGATCCAGTGGTGCTTCCCGCTGGCATCTACCGTTAATAGCAGCGTATTTTTCAGTTCCGCCCCGTGGGCAGACAGCGTTTCTGTCACCCACCGGGCATTTTTTCCGCTTTTTTGAAGATTCTCTTCAAACAGGTGTCCGTCCTCCACCACGACAATAGGCAGATAGCTTTCCCCGGCGGTGATGCCCGCATCCTTGGCACTGGCAGGGCTGAACTGAGGATAGGGAAAAACAGAGAGATTTCCGTCCGTTTCCAGGATGGCATACTGCACCTGAGCAATATCCAGGATGTCCTTTTCCCGTATTTTCCCCGCCAGCTCGTCCAGAGTCACCCGGGTCATGCGCAAATTCCCCTGCAAAAGGGCTCCGTTATCTATGAGAATGACGGGCTTTCCGCAGAAAAACCGGCGCAGAATGCCGCTGCGCAGCATCAGCCAGGACAGCACCAGCTCCACTGCCAGTACCGTCAGAATGGGTACCAGTCCCGTCAATAGCGGGATGCCGCTATCCTGCATGGGAATTGCCGCCAGGTTTGCCACCAGCATGGTCACCACAAATTCCGCCGGTTCCATTTCCCCCACCTGCCGCTTGCCCATCAGCCGGATGACAAGAATCAGCACCAGGTACAAAATCACCGTGCGGACATAGGAAAGAATCATGCGCCTGCCCCCTTTTTCGGTTAGATTGCCCTAAGAAAGAGAAATTATACCCGCAGACGCACAGCAGGGGAGCGATTGTCCCCAAGGAGGTATATCCCCAGACGCAAAAAGGGACTGTTAAAAACGCTTCATCGTGAACCGCGCGCACGCTGGGAAAGCGATCTCGTTCCCCGTTTTATGGGGAACAAGCATTACACCGGAGTGCTGAGCGAAATTCTTCTGGCAGAACGTTTCTAACAGTCCCTATATTTATTTAATTCGTTTTACTTGCCTTCCATTTCCTTCAGAGCATCCTTGCGGCTGAAGTTGGCGCGGCCCTTCTCATCGAAGCCCATGAACTTGACCCAGGTCATATCTCCCAGGTTCAGCACATCCTCGACCTTCTCCACACGGTGATTCTCCAGCTTGGAGATATGCACCATGCCATCGTGACCGGGGGCGATTTCCACGAATGCACCGATGGGCAGGATTCTTACCACCTTGCCATAGTACAGCTTGCCAACCTCAGGAACGAAGCAGATATCATCCACCATCTTCTTGGCAGCGTAGGCAGCGGCAGCATCCACAGCGGAGATGAAGACGGAGCCGTCATCATCGATATCCACCTTGGCGCCGGTGTCGGCACAGATCTTCTGAATGGTCTTTCCACCGGAGCCGATAACCTCGCGGATCTTGTCCACAGGAATCTTCAGGCTCAGCATCTTGGGAGCGTACTCGCTCACCTCGGCCCGAGGCTCGGGGATGCAGGGCAGAATGATCTCGTTCAGGATCTCCAGGCGGGCCTTGCGGCAGCGCTCCAGAGCGTCGGCGATGATCTCCATGGTCAGGCCCTTATTCTTCAGGTCCATCTGAATGGCGGTAACGCCCTCGGTGGTACCGGCAACCTTAAAGTCCATCTCACCATGGAAGTCTTCCACGCCCTGGATATCGGTGAAGGTTCTCCATTCGCCGGTCTCCTGGTCGGAGATCAGGCCGCAGGAAATACCGGCAACGGGCCGCTTAATGGGCACACCGGCATCCATCAGAGCCAGAGTAGAGCCGCAGATAGAGCCCTGAGAGGTAGAACCGTTGGAGCTCAGAACCTCAGACACCACACGGATGGCGTAGGGGAACTCCTCCACGCTGGGGATCACAGGCAGCAGAGCCTTCTCTGCCAGAGCGCCGTGACCGATTTCCCGGCGGCTGGTAGAACGGGCAGCACGGGCCTCGCCGGTGGAGTAGGCGGGGAAGTTGTAGTGGTGGATATAGCGCTTGCTGTCCTCCTGGTAGATGGTGTCCAGCTTCTGGGCAGCAGACAGGGTGTTCAGGGTGCAGATAGACAGCACCTGGGTCTGACCGCGGGTAAACAGGCCGCTGCCGTGCACTCTGGGCAGAACGCCAACCTCAGCAGCCAGAGGACGGATTTCATCCATGCCACGACCGTCTACACGCTTGCCCTGGAGCAGCCACTTCTTGACGACCTTCTTCTGCATCTTGTACAGGCAGACCTCAATATGGGTATCGAAGTCCTCGTACTTGTCGGCAAACTTTGCGGCAAAGTCCAGACGGGCAGCGGTGAGCCGCTCCTCCCGGACGTTCTTATCATCGGTGTCCAGAGCATACTCAATCTGGTTAAGGCCGTAGTTCATCAGGTCATCCAGCAGCTCGTGGTTGACGGCAGCCTTCTCGAAGGTGAACTTGGGCTTGCCGATCTCGGCAACGATGCCATTGATGAACTTCACGATTTCCATATTGGTCTCGTGGGCAATCCGGATGGATTCCAGGACAATTGCCTCGGGAGCCTCGTCTGCCTCGGTCTCGATCATAACCACCTTCTCAAAGGTGGAGGAGATGCAGACAAAGCAATCGGAAGCGTTTCTCTGATCCTGAGAGGGGTTGATGATGTATTCCCCGTTCAGGTGGCACACATTGGTGGTGGCAACAGGCCCATTCCAGGGCACATCGGAAGAAGCAATGGCGATGGAAGCGCCCAGGGACGCTACGATTTCCACAGGGTTATCGTAGTCGTTGGCAAGCACGGTGCAGGTGACCACGGTGTCGTTGCGGAGCTCCTCGTCAAAGAGAGGACGCATGGGCCGGTCGATAATCCGGCTGTTGAGAATGCCCCGCTCGCTGGGCTTGCCCTCCCGGCGGTTGAAAGAGCCGGGAATCCGGCCTACGGAGTACATCCGCTCCTCGAACTCGATGGTCAGGGGGAAGTAGTCAATACCGGCCTTGGGGATGGGGTTGGAAGTGCAGGTGGTGAGCACCACGGTATCGCCGTAGCGGCAGATGCACTCGGCATTGGCAAGCTCTGCAACCTTACCGGTTTCCACGGTAAAGGGGCGGCCGCCGATTTCCATCTCGTACACCTTGTGATTTGGGAACTGCTTGTGAGTAATCATTAGGAACCTCCTATTGTGATTTTTTTATTTCTCGGGAGGTTTAGCACTTGAAACTGATGGTTTTGATACTGTCACTGCGCACTGCCTCGCAATGACAGCGAAAACCTCAAAAACACCACTTTCAAACGCTAAAGGGACTCCCGAAAATTTGGGAATTGAAAAGGGGGCGACGGTAGCCGTCGCCCCAGAGACTATTACTTACGGATACCCAGCTTGGCGATCAGAGCACGGTAACGGTTGATATCCTTGTTTGCCAGATAGTCCAGCATCTTGCGGCGCTTACCAACCATCATCAGCAGACCACGACGGGAGTGGTTGTCATGCTTGTGCACACGCAGGTGATCGGTCAGCTCGTTGATGCGAGCGGTCAGGATGGCGATCTGAACCTCGGGAGAACCGGTGTCGCCTTCGTGAGTAGCGTTCTCCAGGATAACCTGGGTCTTCTTTTCCTTCTGAATCATTGTGTTTTCCACCTTTTTTAAATTTACCCATGGGCTAAGTATGGGGTCTGGTGAAACACCCGCAGGTTTTCTCCCGCAACTGAGCCGAGGGCACAAAATACCAGCTGACCATAGCCAGCTTCGGTATTGTACCATAAGTCTTGCCAAAAGTAAAGCATTTCTTTCACTTTTTTCCGGACTTTCCCCCTGAATTCCGGCGGTGTTTCCCATTCCGCAACGGATGTATCCTTGGCCCTTCTGAAAACGCCGGAAGCATTCTTTTACCATAACAATAATTTACATAACGCAATAATTATGAACATTTCCACCGGTTATACACAGAAGTTATCCACATTCTCCACAGGGTTATCCACAGCAAATCCCAAAGAAAATCCGGGAGAACAGGGAAATTATCCCGGTTTTGCCGCTAAAAATTCCACAGCCCGGTTGGGGGCTGTGGAAAAGTATATGTTGACAGAACACCGTTTATTCAAACAGAATCCGTGCAGAAAAGACCCGGTGGTCTTCCTCCCCTTCCTTCCGGTAGGCATCCACCTGAATGCAGTCCGGATCCGTCACATCGTAGTGCATATCCAGGGTTTGCCCTTCCCGGCTCTCCGACAGGTAGCACACCAGCAGCTCTTTCATCCGGTGCTCATAGTGGAAGGAGCTGGGGAACAGATCGTCCACCCAGTCCAGGTAGCGGGTATTGTTCATGTGCCCGTTCCGGTCGATATCCGTAAAGCAGACTCTTCTCCGGCTGGAATTGACCATATCCCTGGGAACCAGGCCCTTGGGGTTTGCCAGCTCCAGCCCCCGCAGGGTGCTGGGAACCAGGATGCCGCTTTTGCCGGGTGTGATCATCTTTCGGGTATCCAGGGTCATAATCACCCACAGGGTAATTGCCCGGAAGCACTCCTTTCCCGCTTCATCGTATGCCACCACGCTTCTGGGGAAGGCCGCCGCCGTTGCAGGCATGGCCCAGGTTTCCACTTTCAGGATTTCGCCGGACTTGGGAAGCCGGGTGATCTGCACTCTGTGCCGGCTCACCGCCCAGAAAAAGCCCTTGGCTGCCATATCCTCGTAGCTCAGGGTCAGCTCCTTGCAGTGGCGTCCGCCCATATCCTGGGCGATAAACAGGATCTGGGAGGGCCTTAAAAAGCCCCGGCAGTCCACCATATTGTCTCTGATTTCATAACTTTTGGTAAATACGGGTTCCATATTTTTCCTCGATTTCAAGTGGTTTTGTTTGCTGAATTACACTTTTCCAGTTCTAATTTTCCCGTCAGCGCTGTTTTTCTGTCAGCGTTACGGTAACGTTTTCCTGCCCGATACTGCGATAGAACCGCAGCTGTAGCGTCTCCCCGACCTGATGGGCATACACCAGACTGTTCAGGTCCTCCATAGAGGAAACCGGCTGACCGTCCACCAGCGTCAGAATATCGCCGGGGGTCAGTCCCGCTTCTTCCGCAGGGCTTCCCTCTTCCACCCGGGTAATATACAATCCGTTGGGAATCTGGTAGAATCGCTGGTAGAAGGAAGAGAAGCTCTCCCCGGTCACACCCAGCCAGGGGCGGCCGGACACATAGCCCTGGCAAATAATCTGGTTGACGACCTCCTTCACGGTGGCGCTGGGAATGGCAAAGCCAAGGCCCTCCACGCCGGATTTATCCGTAAAGGTTCCGATCTTCATGGTGTTGATTCCCACCACCTGACCGTAGCTGTTGATCAGCGGCCCGCCGGAATTGCCGGAATTCAGGGCCGCGTTGGTCTGAATCAGATTCATTGACCGCCCGTTTACCGTCACATCCCGATTGATGGCAGAGACGATTCCGTCCGTCATGGTGCCCCGGAGCTCTACCCCCAGGGGATCTCCAATGGCAACTACGCTGTCTCCCACCCGGAGACTGTCGGAATCCCCGAACTGGGCTTCCGTCAGGTTGTCCGCCCGAATATAGAGCACCGCCAAATCGGATACGGGATCCGTCCCCACCAGGGTCGCGGAGCACTCCCGCTCATCGGTGAGGTGCACCTGAAGGGATTGCGCCCCTTCCACCACATGGTCATTGGTAACAAGATAACCCTTGCCGGAAAGCACCACCCCTGTGCCGGTCACCTTCTGCCCGGAGGTGGTTGCCGTAATGGAAACCACGCTGGGTATGTTCTTTTCATAGATTTCCTGGAGGGTCATGGTCTCCCCGGAGCTGCTGCCGGACTGTGCAGGGGCTGCATGGATTGCCACGGTGGACTGATCCGCTTCCAGCGGTGCAGTGGGCCCGGAGGTCTCCGCCGATAGCCGCTGCTTGGCAGCCGAAAAGGCAACCGCCTGGTCATCCGTCCGGTGAAGCTCCTGAAACAGGCGAATATTCAGGACGCTCAGGGCTGTGGAAATGCCCCCCAAAAAGATAACGGCAATCAAAAGCACGGCAATGATTGCCTGGTGGTTTTTGGGCGGCTCTGTGCAGCCGGTTCCGTAAACACCGTCATCGAATCCACTGTCAAATGGGTATCGCTTGTCTTCCATATAAGCCGCCTCCTTTCTTTAGTTCACCAGCGGCATGGTAAAGGTGAATTCCGTTTTTCCGTCCCGGCTGGTCACGCCGATGTTCTCTCCGTGGCTGCACACGATGGTCTTTACAATATACAGTCCCAGGCCCCAGCCGTCCCGGTTCTGGGAGCGGCTCTTATCCAGCTTGTGGAACCGGTCAAATACCAGGGGCAGCTCCTCCGGCGGGATGGTATCTCCCTCATTGGATACGGAAATGTAGGCCTTCGCGCCGCCCTCTTTGATTTTTAGCCCCAGGGTCTTTCCCGGAGGGCAGAACTTGACGGCATTGTCCAAAAGATTATAAATCACCTGGGTGATGTAATCCTCGTTGGCGAAGGTGTAAACCGGGTGCTCCGGCATATCCACCTCCACATTGAGGTTTTTATCCTCGATCTTCTTCTCAAAGGTGATAAGCACCTGCCCGCAGCAGTCCTCCAAATCGAAATGGATTTTCTTTTCATCCGGAATGCCGCCCTCGCTTTGCAGCTGGGAAATATCCAGCATACTGCGCACGAGTCTGCTGAGGCGCTTGGTTTCATCGGAGACGATTTGCAGGTAATGGGGCCACTTCTCCTCCGGAATGGTTTTATCCAGCATTCCGTCCACATAGCCGGAAATGGTGGTCATGGGCGTTTTCAGCTCATGGGATACATTGGCAACAAATTCCTGCCGCCGATACTCGCTCTTTTGCAGGGAAGAGGCCATATTGTTAAAGGCCAGGGCCAGCTCCTCCAGCTCCTCGCTGCTGCCTTCCTCCACCCGGACTCTTGCTTCCAGATCTCCGTGTCCAAAGGCATTGGCAGCCTTGGCAAGATCCTGTAGCGGCTTACTCTCCCGCCGGGCAAAGAAGCTGACCGCAAGCACCGACACGAGAATCACGCAGATGGCAGTGGTCAGGAAAATATTGGATATCTTGGTCAGCACTGCCGTCACATCCGCCGAGGGCGTGGAGACAATGATGATTCCGGAATTGCTGCCGCTGGTAGAAGTTACCGGCAGCGCAACCAGGAAGCGCTCTTCACTGTATAGGCCCTTGATGAGTCCCGTCGCCCGGTCTGAGCCTTGGCTCAGCACCTTATTCAGGTACTCCTCATTCACGTACAGCCCAAGGTGCTCGCAGCCAAACAGGCTGTCGGAACAGATCGTTACCCTCCCCTGGGAATTGCAGATCACGGCATCGGAGCCGGAAACCTTGGAAGCGATATCCAGGTTCATCAAAAATTCCCGCCCGGACAGGCTTTCATCCTCCAGATAGCTGGCAGCCAGATCCGCGATAATCTGGGCGTCCTGCTCCAGAGAGTCAAAGGTGGTGTCCGTCAGATAGTTCTGCACCATCACCTGGAAGGAGCCCCCAAGCACCGTCAGCGCCACCAGAAGGATGCCCGCAAACACGGAAAAACTGCGTCCAAAGGTCGATTTCATTTTCCTCTTCTCTTTCCTATGTTTTACGGTAAATTATATCACAGAATCTCCGCTTTTCAATGAAACGAGAAAAAAGTTTACAACTTTCTGTGAAAGCAAAAATAGGGACTGCCAAAAGCCGCTTCGCCGGGGGACCGGCTCTATGCGCCGGTTTTCCCTGGATTGCGTATTTTAGCAGTCCCTTTTTGGCTTTTTAGAGCATGGGCGGTGTCCAGTCACCGCCAGAGGAAGCGTCCCCGCCGCCTTGCCTTCCCTAGTAGGGAAGGTGGCACACGCGAAGCGTGTGACGGATGAGTTGTCTTCACGTTTCAGCAATAACTCTGTCCCGTTGAACAGAAAAACCATAGAAAGTCAGGCCGCATCATTCAACGGAAACGTTGTATAATCGGAACGCGCAGAGACTCCCCAGTCTCGCTGCGCTTAGGCCCCCCCTGTAGGGAGGCCAAGGCGCTGCGCGCCTTCGTCATTGCGAGCCGGGAGGGCTAAGATTGCCACACCAGCGTGCGCGCTGGTTCGCAATGACGGAAGTGGAGGCGTGCGCGCTGGTTCGCAATGACGGAAGTGGAGGCGTGCGCGCTGGGACGTAATGACGAAAGCAAGAGCCTGCACGCTGGGGTGCAACGACGAGGGAGTGGGCGCGCGGGCCGGTTTCCAATGATGCAGGGGGCAGGCTATTTTATTGCTGCACGACTTCAAACTTGTAACCGACTCCCCAAACCGTCTTCAAATTCCAGTTGGGGCTGACGCCTTCCAGCTTTTCACGCAGACGCTTCACGTGGACGTCCACCGTCCGGGAGTCGCCAAAGTAATCAAAACCCCATACCTCGTCCAGCAGCTGGTTGCGGGTATACACCCGGTTGGGAGAGGAAGCCAGGTAGTAAAGCAGCTCCATTTCCTTCGGCGGGGTATCCACCTTTTTGCCGTCCACCGTCAGTTCAAAGGCGTCCATATCGATAATCAGCTTGTCAAATACCAGCCGTCTTGCCTTCTTTTCTGCGGCGGCCCCATTGCTGCGGCGGAGCACCGCCTCAATCCGGGCCAGCACCTCTTTCATTTCAAAGGGCTTGGTAATATAGTCATCGGCGCCGTTTTTCAGGCCGGAAACCTTGTCATCGGTTTCGCCCTTGGCGGTGAGCATGATAATAGGCGTCTGGCTCTCTGCGCGGATGGCGCGGCAAACGGCCCAGCCGTCCATAACCGGCATCATCACGTCCAGCAGCACCAGATCGGGCTTGATCGCCCGATACTTTGCAAGGCCCTGCCCGCCGTCGGCAGCGATGGTAACGGCATAGCCCTCTTTTTCCAGATACATCTGCAGCAGCTCTGCAATATTCCGATCGTCCTCTACAATCAAAACGGATACAGCCATAGTGGATCCTCTCCTTCGTTTGCGACTTGGCCCAGAAAGGCCTAATCTTCTGTATATCCCCTATTATATCGCAAAGCGCCGGACTAGCATGAATAATTTGTAAAGAGTTGCAGGGCAATTTGTGAACGAGGGATGTGCGCTACAGACACAGCAGCTGTGGGAGCATCAGGCAAATATCCTCCTTGCGCAGGCGCTCCCAGGAGAATTCCTTGGCAAGCTCCCGGGCGTCTATTTCCTCCGGGCGGTCAATGAGGCCGGCGCTGTAGGCAAGGGCCCCCAGGAGGGCCTGGGGTGACATTTCCTTTCGCAGCTGCCCCAGATCCAGATCCCGGTCCCGCTTGCTCAGCCGGCGACCGTCCGGAGCAAGGAGCATAGGCACATGGGCATAAGCCGGGTGAGGGAAGCCGAACAGCTCCTGCAAATACATCTGTCTGGGGGCGGAACTCAGCAAATCCGAGCCTCTTACCACCTCCGTCACCCCGGCGAGGCCATCATCCACGGTAACCGCCAGCTGGTAGACATACACCCCGTCTGCCCGGCGAACCACCATATCTCCGCAGTCTTTTGCCAGATTCCACTGGGATTTCCCCTGCACCAGGTCTTCAACCTCCCAAACTCTGTCCGGTACCCGCACCCGCCAGGCCGGGGCGCGGTTCATCTCCCCCCGCTGCTGCCATGTCAGATTTCGGCAAGTGCCGGGGTAAACGTAGGTCCCGTCACTTAAATGGGGGGCATTGACGCTGTGCAGCTGGCTGCGGGTACAGTAGCAGGGATAGAGGAGCTCTCTTTCCATCAGGCTGTCAAAATACGTGTCGTAGGTTTTCGCCTGCCGGCTCTGAGGCGGCGTCTCCCGATCCCAGGTAAGCCCCAGCCACAGCAAATCCTCCCGCAAAATCCGGGCAAATTCCGCACTGGTTCTCTGGGTATCCAAGTCCTCCATCCGCAGTACCATTTCCCCATCCCTGGATTTTACGGAAAGCCAGGCAATCAGGGCGGCAAACACATTGCCCAGGTGCATTCTTCCCGATGGGGTTGGGGCAAACCGGCCTACGGGGGTTACCGAATCCATAGATACCACCACCAAAATAGCGCCGCAATGCCCAAAAGCTCCAGGGCGATAGCGAATTTCAGGCCCACATAGTGCTTTTTCGGGGGCTTTTCCGGCTCCTCCGGAGTCTCCTTTTCCGGTTCCTCCGGCATTTCCCAAATCCGGGTATCATCCGCATCCTCGGTATAGCTGTGGGACAGGGGCTCCCGCTCCTCCTCGTCCCATTCCAGGGGCGCAGTGTAGTCCTCCTCCGGCTTTTCCGGCTCTTCGGCAGCCAAAAGCTCCTGCTGGAGCCGTTCCAGTTCCTTTCTGGGATTATCAAACATCGTTCCCATCCTCCTGCGGTGCATTGAGGGCAGGGCGTGCCCTGCACAAAATCTTTCTGTTATTCTACCCCATTGTCTGCAGAAAGTAAAGGGAAAACCGCCGTTGACAGGCCGGGCCCCAGGGAGTAATATGGAAGAAAAAACAGGAGGCCGACCTATGGAATACCGCATTGAACACGACTCTATGGGGCAGATGCAAGTGCCCGCAGACAAATACTGGGGCGCTCAGACCCAGCGCTCCCACCAGAATTTCCCCATCGGCATTGGGCTGGAAACCATGCCCGCAGAAATCATCCATGCCTTTGGCATTCTGAAAAAGGCCGCCGCCCAGGCAAATGCCCGGCTGCGCCCCGAAAAGATGACGGAAAAGAAGTGCAGCGCCATCTGTGCCGCCGCCGATGAGGTGATTGCCGGAAAGCTTTCCGACAATTTCCCCCTGGTGGTCTGGCAGACCGGCTCCGGAACCCAGTCCAATATGAATGCCAACGAGGTTCTCGCCGGGCGGGGCAACGCCATTCTGGGAGAAAAGCTGCTGCACCCCAATGACGATGTGAATATGTCCCAGTCCTCCAACGATACCTTTCCCACCGCCATGCACATTGCGGCAGTGCTTGCCCTGGAGGAAACCGTGCTTCCCGCCATCGATGTGCTCACCGCCGCCTTTGCCCGGCTGGAGCAGGAAAACCGGGGAATCGTCAAGTCCGGGCGCACCCATTTGCAGGATGCAACCCCCATTGCCTTCTCCCAGGAGATTTCCGGCTGGCGCACCAGCCTGGAACGGGACCGCCAGCTGATTTCCCTCGCTCTGGACCCCCTGCGGGAGCTGGCGCTGGGCGGCACGGCTGTGGGAACCGGACTGAATGCCCCCAAGGGCTTCGATGCCCTGGTGGCGGAAAAGGTTTCCGCCCTAACCGGCAAGCGTTTTGTCACCGCCCCCAACAAATTCCACGCCCTGACCTCCAAGGATGAATTGGTCTTTGCCCACGGGGCTTTGAAGGCTCTGGCTGCCGACCTGATGAAAATTGCCAACGACATCCGCTGGCTTGCTTCCGGCCCGAGAGACGGCCTGGGGGAAATCTTCATCCCGGAAAACGAGCCCGGCTCCTCCATTATGCCCGGCAAGGTCAACCCCACCCAGTGCGAGGCCGTTACCATGGTGGCGGTGCAGGTGATGGGCAACGATGTTGCCGTTGGCATTGCCGCCAGCCAGGGGAACTTTGAGCTGAATGTCTTTATGCCGGTACTGGCCTATAATTTCCTGCAATCGGCGCGGCTTCTTTCCCAGGTGATGTACTCCTTCCATGACCGCTGCGTCACCGGAATCCGGGCCAACCGGGAAAAAATGGCCTACAACCTCCATCATTCCCTGATGCTGGTCACCGCCCTGAACCCCTACATCGGCTACGAAAACGCCGCCAAAACCGCAAAGCTTGCCTATCAGGAAAACATCTCTTTGAAAGAGGCCTGTGTCAAGCTGGGCTTTTTGACCGGCGAACGGTTTGACGAGGTTTTCCACCCGGAGGAAATGATCTGATAAAAAATCCACAGCCTGGTCTCCTCAAAGGGGATAGGCTGTGTTTTTTTGCTCAAATCGCAATATATATGTGTGGTATGTCACGTTGGAGGCAGAGGCAGGGCGATTTGAAGGGTAAAGATGCCGTTTTCCGGAAGAAAGGCGTACAGGCCGTCATGCTGAAGCACGATGGCACGGATGCTGCGGCAGCCGTAGCCGTGGCCCGCTTCGGCAGTTACCGGTAGTCCATCCTCCATGGCAAAGCTTCCGGCATAGGCGTTTTTAATTTCAATCAGCAGCTGATTGCGTTTGATGCCACAGCACAGCGTGATCCATCTGTCCGGATTCTCCAACTGCGAGACTGCGTGGAGAGCATTTTCCAGGCCATTGGAGAGAATCGCGCAAAGTTCCGTATCGGAGAAGGCAAGCGTCTCCGGCAGCCGTGCGTCAACGGTCAACCGAACCTTCATGCGGGCAGCTTTGTCCGCAAAAGAGGAGCAAATCAGATTTATGGTCTCATTCTTACAGAATTGCCTAACGGAAACGGATGTAATATCCTCCCGGGCCTTGCGGATATAGGCAAGGGCCTGCTCGGATTTTCCGGCATCCAAATAGCCGCTGATCATGTTCAGATGGTGACGCATATCGTGCCGGTAGATCGTGGCCTGCGTCTGCGCTTGACGCAGCGCATCCATCTCTTTTTGTGCCTGCTTGACCAGCGAGGCCTGTGCAGAGCTTTGCAGCTCTGCCTTTGTGCGTTCCTGGGTCTCATGGTGGTATGCTGTCAGAAAAACCACATAGAACAGGATCAGAACCGTAGGGATCAGTTCATTCACTGCCGGAATTCCGGCGTATAGGGAGTCGGAATAGATGGTGGTGGCGTAATCAAACAAATAGTATACTGCAGGGAGGCTTCCAAACAGCAAAAGCGACTGCTGGGAGTAGGTCATAGCACTGTGGGCAGGCTTTACGAAATAGCGCAGCAGCAGAAAAAACAGCGGTCCGATAAGCAGACTGTAGGTGATCTCCCCTGCCAGCGCCGAGTGTGTTATGGCGGCTACGGCGATATTCCCCCAGTGGGGCAGTTGACAGCATAGGTAGGCCGTAAGCACACTGACGACAGAAACGCACACCGATTTTTTAAGCCCGAAAATCAGGATCAGTACCAGCGGCAGATGCACGATCAGCGGATAGAGCTTTTTGACTGTGGCTTCGCCCAGAAGCAGCCAACAGAGAGTCTGGATCAGGAGGAAAACAGGGCACAGAACAATCGTCAGGCGGCATTGACTGTCGTTTTTCCAGCCGCCCGCAATAAACACGCTGAGAAATAGGCCGTAGAGCAGCACAAGACCGTAATTGAATACACCCCAAACAGTCAGAAGCTTCATAACTGCCGCTCCTCCTGAAACAGGAAATCCATATAAGTCTTGTGTACCTGACTGGAAAGAAGCCGGGAGACGGGAACAGTTACCCCGGAACAGGTGACCAGCACATTCCCTTTCAAATTCCGAATGTAGTCCATATTCACAAGATAGGAGCGGTGCACCTTTACAAATTCTCTGCGCTCCAGCAGCTGGGGCTCGTACTGTGTCATAGTGCCGGAGACCTTCTGAATGGAGCCGTCGTTCAGATAAAACAGCAGGCGTTTGCTGTTGACCTCTAAAACTTCCAGGCGGGAGTAGGGCAGGCGTATTACCCCCGAGGGAAAGGTCAGCAGGAGGGCATCCTCTGCCTGCTGGAACTGTCGCAGCAAGCGATCCAGAACGGGAAAAAGATCCTCTTCCCTGACTGGCTTGAGCAGATAGTAAAACGCATCCACGCTATAGCTTTCCACGGCATATTCCGGGGAGGAAGTAAGGAAGATGATCTTTGTTTCGCTGTCAAAGGTGCGGATCTCCCGGGCAGCCTGAATGCCTGAGAAGCCCGGCATCAGGATATCCAAAAGCAACAGCTGATAATTGACGCTGTGTATCGCGTTCATCAGGTCAATGGCGTTGGAAAATACGTCGGTGCGGACCGCAAGACAGTGCTGTGCCTGATATTGCTTCAGCAGCATTGTCACATGGGACAATTCCACGCTGTTATCGTCACAAACCGCGATGTTCACCACGGCAGTTTCCTCCCCTCACAAGCAAGATGTTACCATCAGTATATCAGCAAAAAACGTTTTCCGCAAGATTTTATAATGGCACATGCTCGACGCACACGCTATGAACTACCAGACGGTCCATGTCGCCTACGCAGGTGGAAAGGGTCAAAACCTCCGATTGGGCAGTCAACTCCGGTGCGGCATTGTGCTGAGACTTGCGCAGGGTTTCGCTCAGAACTTCTTCCCAGATTTCATCAGGGGTATAATCCGTTCTGTAAACCCGGTTGTCCAGGGCATTGACTCGCTCCACGGCAAAGATTTTATAAACTCTGGTCTCTTCCGGAAGATAAAGAAGGACGGTTTTGTCACTGGTATTGTAGAAGCTTGTGCCCTCCCATTTCCCCAGGGACTGAAACATGGAGCCATCTTTCATGCAGTGTCCGTAGAGAATGTTGTGCATTTGGGAAAAGTCTCCCTGATTCCGGAAGTCCAGAAAAATTGCGCCGTTTTCGCTTTCTTCTCCGTCCCAGGCATGGGTGGTGTAGTAGGCATTGTCCCTGCCCAGCACCACCGGATAGTTGATCATCTCCAGCGCCGGGATTTGAAGCCAAGCAACAACATCCCCGTTTTTCCCTCGCAGGCCATCAAAGTCGATGGCAGGAAATCTGGGTGGCTGGGTGGGGATAATGAGGGGATTTGTGGTTTCCTGGGTTTCTTCTTCAGGGCCGGGAGTCGGCTCACTCTGGGTTTGCGGCGGGACTGTGGGCTCCGGTTCGGACGACGGGGGAATAACATAGGCTTCAATCGTCTGATGGCGGGTATTGCTGGCCTTCATTGCCCCGTAGAGAAATTTTACAATGATGCAGGCACACACCAGCGCCAGAATACTGCCTCCTATGCCAATCCATAGGAGGGGGCGGTGAGATGCTCTGAGGTATTTTCCATGGTATTTCGGCATAGGCGCCCCCTTGTGGCTTATGCATTTGGGGCGGCAATCGTTGCCGCCCCAGAGGTGGAATGTGGATGCTTGGTGAAATCAGCGGCGACCCTTGCGCTTGCCGTCAAGGACAAACGCGGCAGCTGCCATGGCGCCGAAGAACGCCATCCCAATAAACGCCATTCCGATAGGACGGTCATCCCCGGTAGCGGCGGTGATCGTCGGGTCGCTGGCGGCATAGCGAACATACAAATTCTCTACCGTTTCGTTGCCGTCCATTACCAGAATACTGGCCTGATAGAAGCCGGTCTTAGCCGTGAAGTTGTCGGGGTCAATAGCGGCAAAGTCGCTGCCGGTGGCGGAATATTTATAACCCGGCGTCTTGGAAACGGTTAGCGGAGAGGCGGAACTGCGCACGGAGGACACGCTGGACGGTTCTGTTCCAATTTTGGCAGTAAACACCTCGCCAGGCAAAATCACATCAGAGGCAGTCAGGGTAACCTTCAGAGTTTCGCCGCAGCCGGGGCAGGTGATGGCGGCAGACGCTTCTTTTGTGCCATTGCCGGAGGTGACAGAAGCCCAGCTATGGGTGTGTGACGGCGCAAAACCGGTTGTCACATCCTGGGAGATCGTTACCGTTGTGGGATTGGTTAATGTGGAACTGCTGAGCAGGTAGGTACTTCCGTCTCCGTTCCAGTTATCGCCTAGAAAAGCAGTCAATTCAGGAGACCGGGCAAAAATAACGCCTTTTGCAATATCGCTGCCATCCTTTGTCAGTTGAAATACCTCTACATTTGCTGCTGCGACGCCATACGTTGCGGCAACATGATTAACGATCGAAGTAAGATTGGCGGACGGAGAAGCAACACCACCGAAGTTTCCCAGAGATGTCAGCATCCATGCGTAGCTCGCGTTAATCTCCCCGTCAATGTAATGTCCGGCTGCATCCAGTGGAGTACGAAAACCGGATGCCTGAAAAGTATCCCCTTTTTTGGGATACGCTGGCGTTCTCTGACAGTCGTAGGCATGGGTAAAAGAATAGGTGTCCCCCTGTGCCGCAGATGCCGGCACAGCATTGGCATAGATCAGGCCCACCGTCAGCACCAGGCTCAGTAGCAGTGACAGCATTCTCCCTTTTTCATTCCGGAATCGTTTCATTGAAAATCCCTCACTTTCCACCCTGGCAGGTGTGGTAATTATTCCGTCCGAAAAGGCGGTACAGCCAGTGCTGCTTTCCAACTTTTCCGATGGACGTATATCTGCATTTTATCACAGATTCCGGTTGCGGATCTCACTGCGGCGTGAAATGCCGTTTTTTCGGCCCGAAATGTCATTAAGCACCGGGAAGGCGGCGGTCACCGTGCTGATCGCTTTGCCTGCCGGATTTCCGTTCGCCTTTACAATTACCGGAAAACCCAGCTTTCCCGTTTCAAATCCCCCTTTTCTACTTGCTTTTCCACCGTCTATCCGATATAATGATGCCACAACCTGAAAGGAGCCCATTACTATGGACAACGAAATTTTGGAAAACGAAGAAGAAGAAACCAGCATCCTCACCCTGACGGACGAAAACGGTCAGGATACCGATTTTGAATATCTCGACTGCATTCCCTACCAGGGCAAGGAATACCTCCTGCTGCTGCCTGCCGAAGAAGCCGCCACGGATGTGGTGATTCTGGAGGTTGAGCCGGTGGACGAGGAAACCGAAAACTACATCTCCGTCCAGGATGAAGCCATTCTGAATGCGGTGTACGACATCTTCAAAGAGAAATACAAGGATGTGCTGACCTTCGAGGAGTAAGCCAAGCCCCAACGGCAGGTTTTCTGTTGCGGATGCAACAGAAAACCTGCTTTCTTTTATTGTACAATGCGGGTAGACTCCCAAAAGAATACCGGGCGATGCTGCGGCATCCCCAGAGAGAAGGTACGAAATCATGAAAAAACTGACTGCTGCCCTGTGCCTGCTGGCACTGCTGGTTTCCATGCTTGCCGCCTGCGGCACCACCGCTGCCCCGGAAACCACTCAGGCCACGGAAACCACCGCTGCACCCACTGCCGAAGCCACTACCGAGGCTGCCACCGAAGCACCTGCAAAAGCCGCCCCCGTCCGTCTGGGCGCTATGACCGGCCCCACCGGCATTGGCATGGTAAAGCTCTTTGACGATGCCGACCAGAATGCCGCCTCCCCCTATAGCTACACCATCAAAGGCGCCGCCGATGAGCTGACGCCACTACTTCTGCAGGGAGAGCTGGACATCGTTTCCGTCCCCTCCAACCTTGCCTCCGTTCTCTATAACAAGACCGAGGGCGGCGTAAAGGCTCTGGCTGTCAACGTGCTGGGTGTGCTGTACCTGGCAGAGTACGGCACGGATGAAATCTCCTCCGTTGCCGATTTGAAGGGCAAGACCATCTATGCCACCGGCAAGGGCTCCACCCCCGAATACTTCCTGCGCTACGTACTGACCCAGAATGGCCTGGATCCCGACAAGGATGTCACCCTGGACTTTAAGAGCGAGCCCAGCGAGGTGGTCGCCGTTCTGAATGCCGAGGGCAGCGGCGTTGCCATGCTGCCTCAGCCTTATGTGATCGCTGCCGCCGGTCAGCTGGGGGAAGGCTTCCAGGTAAAGCTTTCCCTGTCCGAGGAATGGGAAAAGGTTGGCTCCGGCAGCCTGTGCACCACCGCCTGTATTCTGGTGCGCACCCAGTTCGCAGAGGAAAACCCCGAGGCTGTGGAACAATTCCTGGCTGATTTTGCCGCCAGCGCTTCCTGGGTCAACGAGAACCCCGAGGAAGCAGGCGAACTCTGCGGCAAGTATGACATTGTCAAGGCCGCCGTTGCCAAAAAGGCCATTCCACAGTGCAACATCGTGTGCATCACCGGTGCCGAAATGAAGGCTGCCCTCAGCGGCTGCCTGAATGTGCTCTTTGAGCAGAACCCCAAGGCCGTTGGCGGCAATCTGCCCGGCGACGATTTCTACTATGGCGTCTGATCCGAAAACGCCCAAAAGTCTGCGCATTCTTTCGGTGCTGCTGGCTCTGGCTGTCTGGCAGCTGGCTGCCCTGGCGCTGCACAACCGGCTGCTGCTGGTGGGGCCCATCCAGGTCGCCCGGCGGCTGTGGCAGCTAATGTGGCTGCCGGAAACCTGGCAGGCCATCGGTTTTACCTTTCAGCGCATCAGCCTTGGCTTTTTACTGGCCTTTGGGCTGGCTCTGGTACTGGCTGCCCTCAGTGCCCTTTCCCCTGTAGTCGAGGCGCTGCTGCGGCCCTACATTGTGGCGGTGCAGTCTGTGCCGGTGGCCTCCTTTATTGTCATTGCCCTGCTATGGCTCTCCGGCAAACGCCTGAGCACCTTTATCTCCTTCCTGATGGTGCTGCCGGTACTCTACGCAAACGCCCTGCAGGGAATCAAAAACGCCGACCCCCGATTAAAGGAAATGGCGAAGGTCTTCCGCATTCCTCTGCACCGCCAGATTCCCGGCATTTATCTGCCCACCCTGGCCCCAAGCCTCCGCTCCGGCAGCCGGGTGGCCCTGGGAATGTGCTGGAAGTCCGGCGTGGCTGCCGAGGTCATTGCCGTCACCTCCCATTCCATCGGAGGGATGCTGTACGATGCCAAGGTCTATCTGGAAATTGCCGACCTTTTCTCCTGGACGGTGATTATTGTTGTCATCAGCGCCTGCTTTGAAAAGGTGTTCCTCCTGCTGCTGGATTGGCTTTTCCGGGCCCTGGAACGGGCGGCTTAGGAGGAGTGCCATGATTGTTCTGAAAGATATTACCAAGTCCTACGGAGAAAAGACCATCCTGCAAGGCTTTTCCCAAACCTTTGAAGATGGAGCGCGCTATGCCATTCTCGCCCCCTCGGGCCGGGGAAAAACCACCCTTTTGCGGCTGATTCTGGGGCTGGAAACCCCAGATGCCGGAACCGTTACCGGCGTGCCGGAACGAAAAGCCGCGGTATTCCAGGAGGATCGCCTTTGCCGGAATCTTACCGTCATGGGAAACCTCCGCATGGCCCTGGGCCGCAATGCAAGCCAGGACGCCATTGCAAAAATTCTTTCCCAGCTGGGAATTTGGGACGCAGTCAATCTTCCCGCTTCTCAGCTGTCCGGCGGCATGGCCCGCAGAGTTGCCCTGGCCCGGGCGATTCTGGCACAGCCGGAGCTGCTGGTTCTGGATGAGCCCTTTACGGGGCTGGACGAGGCCGCCGTCAGGCGCTGCGTGGACGCCATTCTTTCCCATTGTCCGGATGCCACCCTCCTGCTGGTTACCCACCGCCCGGAGGATGCCGAAATGCTGGGCATTACCAAGACGCTTGCCCTGTAACATGGGACTGCGTCGTGTTTTCTGCACTTCTTCTTCCCCCGCCGCGGCGGCGCACCGCCCCTCTCCCCCACGGAGAGGGGCTTTTTCTTTCGACAAATTTTATTACAAAATGTAACTATTCGTGGATATCCCGCAAAATGCGAGGCAAATAGATCGGATTCAAAATGTTTTGCAAAGTATTTAGAACTCGAAAAAACTTGACTTTTTAAAGAAAAAATATATAATTATGACATTCTATCGGAAAGCCGTCCCGATTGGTTACAAATTGTAGCTTTTTTGGAGACACAGAGACTGGGCGGGTGTGGAGGACAGTCTTTGTGAAGAAAAAGCTATTGTTCCTGTGGATTTTTCCCGCGGTCTTTATCGCCGGGGTAATGGTGCAGAGCGTGTGCGCCACCAGCTATACCATCCGGGACGGCGGGCGAACCTACCACTATACCGGCTTTGCCAGCGACGCCGCCACCGTCCTGGAAAAGGCGGGTGTGCAATTGGATGACCGGGATCAATTCACCCTGGCAGAGCGCACCATCACCGTGCGGCGAGCCCCGGTGGTGGAGCTATCCTGGCATGGGCAGCTCTTATCCGTACCCGCCCAGGAAGAAACCGTAGAGAATCTACTAAACCGGCTGGGGCTGCAAAGGGAGGAAGGAGACGAATTAAACGTCCCTGCCCAAACCCTGGTGTATCACGGGATGCAGCTGCGGGTTGACCGGGTTCTCCGCCGGGAGGAATGCTATACCCGCTGCCTTCCCCACGAAACCCGGGAGGTTTGCAGCCCCCAGCTGCCCTCCGGCAGTCGGCAGGTGCTCACCCAGGGACGGGACGGCACGCTGAAATGCCGGGCCTGGGTTACTTATGTAAACGGAGTAGAGACACAGCGGGAAATCCTGGAAGAATCCCTGGTCACCTCCCCCATTACGGAAATCGTTGCCATGGGAATTGGGAGTGCCCGTGCAAAGGCAGCGCCCCAGGTGGTGGTTACGGAGGATGCGCTGCTCCTGCCCACAGGGGAACGGCTGCACTACAAAAAGAAGGACTATGTCCGGGCCACGGCCTACACACACACCGATGCAGGGTGCACCAGCACCACCGCCACAAACACCCGGGTGCACCGGGGCACGGTGGCGGTAGACCCGCGATACATCCCCTACGGCACAAGAATGTTTATCATGGCCTCCGACGGCAGCTACATCTATGGCCTTGCGGAGGCCGAGGACTGCGGCGGAGACATCAAGGGTGACCGGATGGACTTGTACCTGCCCAGCTATGAAGAATGCATTGCCTTTGGCAGGCGCACCTGCACCGTATATTTTCTGGAATGATATTGTCAAACCCCGGCATTTTTGGTATACTGAAAGAAAAAGAATCCATTCCGGGGCTCATTCCCGGTTTACAGACAGAAAGGCAAATTCTATGGTAAATGTTTGCGATATTCAGGTAATGAAGCCGCTCCTCGCCGCCCACGGCTTTCATTTTTCCAAGGCAAAGGGGCAAAATTTTCTGATTGCCCCCTGGGTTCCCGCCTCCATAGCCCAGGAAGCGGGGGTGGACTCCACCGCCGGTGTGCTGGAAATCGGCCCGGGCATCGGCCCGCTGACCCAGCAGCTGTGCCTGCGGGCAGGAAAGGTATGCGCCGTAGAGGTGGATACCCGGCTGGAGCCCATTCTGGCGGAGACCGTCGGAGAATTTGATAATCTGGAAATCCTCTGGGGGGATATTCTAAAGCAGGATATCCCCGCCCTGGTTGCGCAGCGCTTTTCCGGTCTGCGGCCCATGGCCTGCGCCAACCTGCCCTACTACATCACCACCCCCATTCTCTCTGCCCTGCTGGAAGCGGACTGCTTCGATTCCGTAACCGTCATGGTGCAGAAGGAGGTTGCCCAGCGGATTGCCGCCCAGCCGGGCACGGCGGACTATGGCGCATTCTCCGTCTTCTGCCAGTATTACGCCGTCCCCAAATACCTCTTCGATGTGCCGCCCCACTGCTTTATGCCCCAACCAAAAGTAACCTCTGGGGTAATCACCCTCTGCCGCCGGGAATCCCGCCCCTGGGACATTGCCGACGAAGCCACCTTCTTCCGGGTGGTAAAATCCAGCTTTGCCATGCGGCGGAAAAAGCTCAGCAACGGTCTGGCCTCCGGCTTCCCGGAGCTGGGGAAGCCGGGGGCGGAAGCAATCCTTGCCCAGTGCGGATTTGCGGAAAACGTCCGGGGTGAAACCCTTTCCATTGCCCAGTTTGCCGCCATTGCCAACGCCATTGTCGCCGGGAGGGAAAAATGATTGAATTTCTCTTTCTGGATTTAGACGATACCATTCTGGATTTTCACAAGGCAGAGCGCCTTGCCATCGCCAAAACCTTCCGCTCTTTCGGCCTGGAACCCACCGACGCCGTTTTGGATCGCTACCATGTCATCAACCGGCAGCACTGGGAACGGCTGGAAAAAGGAGAAATCACCCGGCAGCAGGTCTTGACCGGACGGTTTCAGGTGCTGTTTGCAGAAATGGGCATTCCCGCAGAGGCAGAAGCCGTAGCAAAGAGCTACGAGCACAATCTGGGAATCGGGCACTATTTTCTTCCCGGTGCAAAGGAGGCCCTGGATGCCATCCTAGGAAAGTATCGGCTGTTTCTTGCCAGCAACGGCACTGCCTCGGTGCAGCACAGCCGCCTGACCAGCGCCGGACTCTACCCCTATTTTGAGCAGGTTTTTGTCTCCCAGGATCTGGGGGCTAACAAGCCCTCCAAGGAATTTTTCGATGCCTGCGCCGCCCGGATTCCGGGATACCGCAAGGAAAATGCCCTGATGGTAGGCGACAGCCTTTCCTCCGATATCCTCGGCGGCAAAAACGCAGGTATGAAAACCTGTTGGGTAAACCCCACAGGAGCAGCCCCCAGGGCAGATATCGTTCCCGACTGGCAGATTGCGCATCTTTCCCAGCTGCCGGAGCTGCTGGAAAGAATTGGATAATTTCACTTTTTCTTATAAAAACACCTTGTCATCCCGGCTTTTTCAGGGTATACTATAGGAAGAAATTTACAGATAGAAAGGAATGTGCGTCTTGATGAAAAGGCATTTGGGCTTTGCCCTGGTTGAAATGCTGGTTGTAATCGGCGCCATTAGCGCCTTGTCCGCCATTGCCTATCCTTCCGTGGATAAGGGCTTTGAAAAGGGCCGGGAGTCCAGAGACATTACCGCCATGCACAGCGCCGACTCCCTGATGACCTCCGCCGCTCTTACCGGCAGAATCATCGACGGACAACCTGCCAAGGACTACACCGGCAGCACTCCCCTCTACTTTGACGGCGACGGAAACCTGACCTCCACGCGCCCCGCCCCCTACGGAAAGGGCACGAGAAAAGGCGCGGGAGAAAACTGGTCCTGCTGCGGTGACTATCAGTATAACCCCAAATGCGACTATACAAACGGCTACATCTACTGCTGGTACGATCCCGCTACCCGGGTGACCCACGTCCACTGGAGCAGTGATTCCACCCCCGGCGATTCCGGCTCCACCCCCACCCCCCCGCCGAAATACGACGTTTTCCCCACCAGGCCTACGGAGACGGAGCCCGAAACCACAGAACCCACCACCCCGACGATTCCGGATCCGGAGAAAGACCCGGTAATCAACAAAATCCTTGGCACAGGCCATCCCTGGCCTGAAATGGTAGATGAGCCCACTTGGTCAACAGAGTTGAAGCAGGGCTTCGAGCCTGTCTATAATGGTCACCGCTATGTGTACAATGGGACAGTTTATATGTCCATCAAAACCTTTGATTCTAATACCAACTACAGATACGTAGAGCCGGATAGGTGGCTTCATGCCTTCTGTAAGCTCACCGGTCGTGTTTTGAATTCCGTAGACAATCGTTCTGTTGAGCCCGTCCCGGATCAAACCTATAAGATTGGCGATATCATCATGCCGGATAAAGACGGCAAGATGACCGGCGTAGTTGGTATCAAGCCCGGCGACCTCTATGCCGTCTATGAACTGGTTGACGGAAAATATGTTGTAACGGATTGCTTCGTTGCAAAGTGGACAATGGACTGTGCAGTTGCCCCAACGGCTGAGAATTATGATGAGGATCGGTGGTCAAGGATTTGCTTTAAAAAAGAGTGCGGTATCTGCGGCATTGATCCTCCTGAGTATGGCACAGCCGATTCCACATCTGAAGATTAATGGTTCATAATAAATGTTGGGGTCAGGCGTGAGCCTGGCCCCAACATTTATTATAGAACCTAAAAAGTCCCCGGCCTCTCTATGGAGCGGTCGGGGACTTGCAGCATTAGAACTTTACGGGCTTGATGTGCCAGATTTCATCGGCATACTGACGGATGGTGCGGTCGGAGGAGAACTTGGAACCGGAGGCTACATTCTCCAGGCACTTGCGGCCAAAGGCCAGCCGGTCGGCGTAATCGTGGTTTGCACGGAGCTTGGCATCCATGTAGGATGCGTAGTCCAGCAGCACAAAGTAGTTGTCTGCCTTGTGCCAGGAAGCGCCGTCCAGCAGGGAATGGTACAGCTCTCTCTGGGCATCGTCCGTAGGAACGGTGCCGTCTATCAGGGTATCGATGGCGCGATGCAGATGGCAGTCGCTGTCGTAAATGCCCCGGGCATAGTAGCTGTCCCGGCAGGCATTGATTTCCTGCACGGTATGACCGAAGATATACTCGTTGTCCTTGCCGGCCTCCTGGGCGATTTCCACGTTTGCACCGTCCAGAGTACCCAGGGTCACGGCGCCGTTGAGCATCAGCTTCATGTTGCCGGTGCCGGAAGCCTCGGTTCCGGCAGGGGAAATCTGCTCGGAAATATCGGCTGCAGGGATGATATGCTCGGCATAGGAGCAATTGTAGTTCTGAACAAAGACCACCTTCAGCTTATCGCTGACCTCCGGATCATTGTTGATCATCTTGGCGACCCGGTTGATATAGCGGATAATGGCCTTAGCCCGGGCATAACCGGGGGCGGACTTGGCGCCGAAGATATACGCAGTGGGGTGGAAATCAGGCAGTTCGCCGTTTTTCAGCCGGAAGTAGATATCCACAATGGACAGCGCGTTCATCAGCTGACGCTTGTACTCGTGCAGACGCTTTACCTGCACATCGAAGATGAAGTCGGGGTTCAGCTGCACGTCTTCCTTTTCGGCAATTACCTTGCACAGCTGCTCCTTTTTCTCCCGCTTCAGGGCATTGAACTGGCGCACCATGTCGTCATCGATCATGGGCTTCAGGTCAGCCAGCCGATCCAGATCCTTCAGGAAGTCACCGCCGATGCGGTACTTCAGCAGCTGGGTCAGCTCGGGATTGCACAGGCCCATCCAGCGGCGGGGGGTAACGCCGTTGGTCTTATTCTGGAACCGCTCCGGGAACACCTGATACCAGTCGTGGAACAGGTCATCCTTCAGAATCTGGCTGTGGATTTCCGCCACGCCGTTTACATAGCTGCCCACATAAACGCTGAGGTTTGCCATGTGTGCGGTGTTGTCCTTGATGATGAACAGGCCGGGGTGTTCCCACTTGAGCTTTTCATCAATGCGGCGGATAATATCCACGATCTCGGGAACCACGGAGGACAGCAGATCCAGGGGCCACTTTTCCAGCGCCTCAGACATGACAGTGTGGTTGGTGTAGGAGAAGGTACGCTGAGCGATGGAGAAGCTCTGATCAAAATCCATGCCCTCTGCCATCAGAAGACGGATGAGCTCCGGGATGGACATAGCGGGATGGGTATCGTTCAGCTGCACGGCATAGTAGTCGGCGAACCGGCTCAGGTCGTTGCCGTGGGCATTCTTAAAGGTGCGCAGCATATCCTGCAGGGAAGCGGAGGACAGCACATACTGCTGCTTAATGCGCAGGCGCTTGCCTTCCCAGGTGGAATCGTTGGGGTACAGGACGCGGGTAATGTCCTCTGCCTTGTTCTTCTGGGCCAGGGCGCGGAGGTAATCCTGATCGTTAAAGGCGGAGAAATCCAGCTCCTCCTCGGCCTCGCACTGCCACAGGCGCAGGGTATTGATATTATTGGTGCCGTAGCCGATGATGGGCACATCATAGGGCACTGCCAGCACGGTGTGATCCGGGAACTTGACCTTTACGGTATGGTTATACCGGCGGTAAGACCAGGGGTCGCCGTATTTTGACCAGTCGTCCGCGTTCTCCTTCTGGCTGCCGGACTCGTCAAAGCTCTGCTTGAACAGGCCGAACTTATACCGCAGGCCATAGCCGGACAGGGGGATATCGCAGGATGCGGCGCTGTCCAGGAAGCAGGCTGCCAGACGGCCCAGGCCGCCGTTGCCCAGAGCGGCATCTTCCACTTCTTCCAGGATGCCCAGGTCTACACCCTTGGCAGCAAACAGCTGCTTCATCTCGTCCAGGATGCCCAGATTGTAAAGGTTAGAATAAACCAGCCGGCCGATCAGATATTCTGCGGAAAAATAATAGGCCTTCCGCTGCTGGAGGCGAGCGGACTTGCTGCTCTTCCAGTTATCGGAAATTGCCATCATAACGGCCTCGCCCAGAGCTTCATGGAGCTCCTGGGGGGTAGCCTCCTGCAGAGACACGTCGTAGGTGTACTTCAGCTGTGCTTCGGTCCACCGGAGGATGTTTGCGCAATCGTAATTCATTTTCAAACTCCAATCTCCAAACGGCGCATAGCGTCATTTTTTGTTGTACGGCAAAAATGCCGTTTCGTTTATGGGCAGCGCATGGAAAACCCACCTGTGCCCATACGATGATCCAGACTATAATTTAGCCTGTTTCCGGCCTTTTGTCAAGCGCATTCTCACGGAGCAGCCCATAATTCAGGGCTTTTCCCGCATTTCAGGGATGGGTTTTATACATTTCGCCGCTATGTGTACAAAAGCTATGGCAGCTTCCAAAGCGGAAGCTGCCATAATGATATCCCGTTTGCCCCGGAGGGGCTTACCGGGAAATGGGCTCCTGCCCGTTTCTTGCCTTGCGCGCCTTTTTCTTCTTCCGCAGAACCAGCACCAGCACCAAGGCCAGCACCAGGGCCGCCCCGGCGGAAACGCCGAGCCACAGGCCGCTGCCGCTCGCCTCAGGCTCCACCGCCACCAGGAACTGGCTGCCCGTAACGGAGAACACCAGATAGCTGCCGTCCTCCTGGCTGTCCAGCGCCTGCCAGCCGCTGCCGGTATCTGCCAGCACCTGGTAGTGCTTATCCTTTTCCGGCTTGCGCAGATGAATCACGTGGGTATCCGCCCCGTCATCCGGCACAATCAGGCTCCACCCGGCGCTTGCCTTCCCCGGCAGGCCCTCCGTGAGGTTCTCTGCCGTTACTCTGGCCCGCTCACGGAAGCTGCCCTCTGCCAGTGCCACCGGCAAATCTCCCTCTGTTTCTCCGGAATCCGCAGAGGCCTGCAATTCCGTATAGGCGGCATACACCGTCTGGTCTGCCCGGACATGGACGGCATTCAGGCCCTCCCAGGAGCCTGCATAGCCCTCCTTTGCCGGAACCTCCGGAACATCCCGCAGGGATTTATCGTAGCTCACCCGGCGGGTAATCACGGAATCCTCCGTTACAAAGGTAAGCACCATCTTCCGGTATGCGTCCGGCACCCCATCCAGCTTCATAAAGTCCAGATAGGCCACCGGCTCTGCCATGCCGGAATAGCTGACACCGTCAATGCCCGCCAGGGTATCGGAATCCACAAATACATTGCGCTCCGCTTCCCCGTCCTGGCTGAGTTTCCCGGCGATAGCTCCCGTATATTCTCCGCTGTTTTCCACGGTAACCAGCGCCCGGCAGCCCCGAATCTCAGAGGCTTCTCCGGCAACACCGCCGCAGAGGTTGCCGCCGATGACGGTACACTTGGCCCAACAGTCCCGAACCTCGGCCTCGGACTTGCCTGCAATGCCGCCGACCCAGCTGGCATCCTCTGCATCTACCAGGCCGTAGCCCTCGCACCCGATGATGGCGCCAAGGGTGCTCTGGCCCGCCACGCCGCCGCAGGCCTGCTTCTTGGCCTGAACCGTGCCCCGGTTGACGCACTGATACACCAGTGCCCGGGTCTTATAGGTGAAGTTCAGGGAGGTATCCCCCTGCACCTTCAAATCATCCTCAGGGTCCAGGTCGTTTTCCCAGGCCAGCGCGCCTACAATGCCGCCGGCATTGATATCGGCGTTCACGGTACCATAGTTGATACAGCCCCGGATCTTACCGGCGGAGTCCTCCTGGACATCCTCGCCGGAAATATCCTGCACCATATCCTCGTCCTCTTCCCGACCGCTCATCACGTTGACTACCCGGTTCAGCTGTCCGGCAAGGGACTGCAGATCGCTGAGCACCACGCCGCCCTCGCTGGTAGCGGTATCCGTTACGGCGCTGATAGAATTGACCACATCCGTCAGGCAGGAGCCCACCATACCGGCAGCGGCCCACACCTCGTCTTCATTGCTGATATCGATATCCGGCAGGTCAATCTCCCCGTCGTCTCCGGTATCCGGCGGGGTAACGGTGGTGTTGTTCCGCACCACCTCCAGCAGATAATTTACGGAGCTGAGGAAATCCCCCATGTTGTTCTGAACGTGCACCAGGCCGCTCTGCACGCTGCTGTTGGCAGCGGAGGCATCGCTGGATGTCTGATTCAGGATGCTGCTGGCAGAGCGCAATTCCTTTTGCAGTTTTTGCAGAGTATCTTCACTGTAGATGAGCATATTGTTGGGCTCCATCTGGCCCAGCACGCCGCCGCCCTCTTTTCGGGCCTGAACATCGCCATAGTTGACGCAGTCCGCCATAAAGCCGCTTTGGCTTCCCGCAACGCCGCCTACATTGTAGCCGGTGTGGGGATAGCCCACGTTGCCCTCGTTCCGGCACAGGCGGATGACGCCGCTGCTGGAACCCACCACGCCGCCGATATCCGAGCCGCTGCGCACCGTCTCCTCGCTGGTAAGCCGGGGAACGGTAATATCATCCAGCTTCAGTTTCTCATCCGGCACACTGGTATTGATGGCAGCCCGGTTGACGCAGTTGTACACGATACCCTGGTTTTCACCGACCACGCCGCCCAGAACCTTTTCGCCCCGGATAAAGCCGGTGACGGTGCAGTTTTTGATCTTACCGGAAACGGTATTGGTTCCGGCAATGCCGCCCAGGCAATCCGTACCGGACAGGGTTCCGGAGAAGGTTATATGATCGATTGTGCCGCTGTTGACGCCCACCAGGCCGCCAATCCGGGTGGCACTGCCCTCGGGATTTATCTGCCCAACCACAGTCAGGTTCTGAATCACGCCCCCCTCCTGGAGGTAGCGGAACAGGCCCTGGGCAGAGCCCGGAGCAGTGATATTCAGTCCCGTAATGCGGTGACCGTTTCCGTCGAAGATGCCCCCAAAGGTAGGGATTTCCACATCCGGATACCCTTCCAGAGAAATGTCGCTGGAAAGAGTCACCTTCAGTTCCCGGCTGGCGCTGTCCAGACGGCAGAGCTTTGCCAGTTTCTGCACATCCTCGGCAGTGGACAGGGTGATTTCCTTATACTTGGTTTCCTCCTCCGCGCAGATGGGAAGCGGCAGAGTTATCAGCATTGCCAGCGCCATCAGGAGGCAGAAAAGCTTCTTTTTCATTCCTCGGTTCCTCCCTCAATTGCCGGATGTTCCTCGATAACCTCCAAATCCTCGGTGGAAATGGCGGCGTTGATCTGTCCGGTCAGTACGCCGTTGATCTCTGCATCCACCACACCGCTGATGTAGCCGCGAACCCGGCCCTTCACACGCATGGTGCCGGAGGCCGCCCGAACCTTACGGTCCAGCTGGGGCATTTCAAAGCTGGTACGCTCGATGATGATGTCGCCCAGCACCAGGATCTGGGGCAGCACAGCCAAAACCAGCACAATGGAGATGATGGTGCCTCTGCCCAGACAATCGCCGATGGTGGCAATAACCGGGTTGGTGGTCATGACGGCAATCAGGCTGCCTGCGGCTGCCAGAATGGTGCCGGAAGTGAAGATTGTGGGGAAGGAAGCATTCAGTGCTGCGATAATGGCCTCCTTGGGAGGCAGCGTCTGCTTCATTTCCGAATAATGGCTGGAAATAACAATGGCGTAGTCGATGTTTGCGCCCATCTGGATGGAGTTTACGATCAGATAGCCCAGGAAATACAAGGGGGTATTTTGAATCGCAGGCACGGAGAAGTTCATCCAGATACTGCCCTGAATCACCAGAATCAGCAGCACCGGCAGGCCTGCGGACTTAAAGGTGAACAGCAGAATCAGCATAACAAACAGAGCGGACAAAATGGAAATCAGCAGGTTATCCTCAATAAAGGAGGAGCTCAAATCCATAGCCGAGGTGGTGTTGCCCACCACGTAGAAATCGTCTCCATAATAGGAGCGAACCAGGTCGTGCATATCCGTCACCAGCTGGAAGGTTTCGTCGCTTTCCTCCGGCAAATCCAGATACACAACCATTCGGCTGTAGTCATCACTTTGCAGCTGGAGCTTTGCCTGGTCCAGCTGGTCAAAGAGGTCATCCAGGGTGTCCTGGGTGTCCCCCTCCAGACGGACATTGCCGTTTTCCATCTGTTCCTTCAAGAACTGGAACATATCAAACAGCGGCACTTCATAAGCCCCCACGCCGTTTAAAAGCTCTCCGTACTGGCTCTTGTCCGTTGCGTAGGCGGTGTACAGGAGCTTTGCCACCTCATAGTCCAGTCCCGCCAGCTCGGAAAACTGTCTGGGGGTCAGGGCATCGGTAAGCACATAGCCATCCATCGCCTCAATGGAGGCAAGCCCCATGGTGGATTTTACGTTGGGATTTTCGGAAAGGGTATCGAGGATTGCCTTTTCCTTTTCATAGCTCCCGGAGGGAACCATAATGGCAACCATGTTGCTGTTGCCGAAGGTATTCTTAATCTTCTGCACCGCCACCTGCTTTTCGCTCTGCTTGGCGGTAGTCAGGTCATTGTAGGTATAGGCGTAGGGGCACTTGTTTGCAAAAATGCAGGCAAATACCGTCACCACCAAAAACAGCGGCGGCACGATATAACGGGTAGCCACGTCAAATTTGCCGATGGCAGTAATGGGGGGAATCAGGTTTTTGTGCTGGGTCTTGTCGATCAGCTTGCTGAACAGCATCAGAAGGCCCGGCATCAGGGTAAACACGGACAGAAGGCTTAACAGGATGGCCTTGATCAGCACCGTAGCCATATCCAGGCCGATGCCGAAGTGCATGAAGGCCAGGGCTCCCAAACCGGAAATGGTAGTAAGGCTGCTGGAGGAAATTTCCGGAATGGCCTTGCTCAGTGCCTCGATGCAGGCTTCTCTTGCCTCCAGGGTTTCATGCTCCGCAGAAAACCGGTGGCACAGAATGATTGCGTAGTCAATTGCCAGAGCCAGCTGCAGCACCACCGTCACGGAGTTGGAAATAAAGCTGATCTTTCCGCACAGGAAGTTTGTGCCCATATTCAGCAGAGCCGCCGCGCCGAAGGTCATAACCAGCACCGGCACCTCCAGATAGGCCTTGGAGGTCAGGGTCAGCACCACCACAATAATAACTGCCGCAACCAGGACGATGACGCCCATTTCCTTTGCCAGATCTGCGGATGTATCCTCGCCCACGGTGGTATCTACGTAGGTATCGTAGTCCGCCAGCATGGTTCGGATTTCGTTCATGGCATTTATCGCCCGGTCTTCCGTCTCTTCTGCGTCAAAGCTTACATCCAGCAGGGCGGAAGCCCCCCGATAGTGATCCTCCGTACCATCGAAGGTCACCCGGGATACTCCCTCTATCTCTGCAATGCTGTCTGCCACTTCCTGAGCACGCTGGGGTGTGATATTGGAAATCATCACCCGCGCCGAACCGTAGGTGACGAAATTGTCGTTCATCACCGTCAGGCCCCGGCGGGTTTCCGTCTCCTCCGGCAGATAGGTTGTGATGTCGTTTTCCACCTCTACCCAATTTCGGGAGAAAAGGCTGAATACCAGCGCCACCACATACAGCAGGAAAAACAGGTTGCGTTTATCCACAATGAACGCGGCAACCTTTTTCATCCCGCCATTTTCTTCTTTTTCGGGCATATCCTTTGCCATAGATAAATGTTCCTTTCTCAGGGAGCCTGCCCCGGCAATCCGCCAAAGGCGGCGAGCAGGCACAGCATCCCCAGACTTTCTGATTTTCTAAGAATATCACAGTTGCCGCAGGAAAAGAATAGGCAAAAAGGAGAATTTGTTCAGAAGATTTTGACGAAAACGTAAAATCAAAAAGGAGCGAACCGCGGTTCGCTCCTTTTTGTCTCTGAAATTTTGGGGAACATACGTAAGATTGTGCGTCCGCGTGCACGCTGGCTTGCAATGACAGTGCGTATTTCACACTTACTGAATTGCAATGGCGAAGCGGATTTACAGCGCCATCAGCCACATACTCAGTGCCATAAATGCACCGGCGCTCAAAAAGCCAATGAGCCATTTTTTCAGTTCACTGCCCAGAAAACGAAGGGTATCCATTGCCGTTCCTCCTTATACAAAGTGAATGGCCTTGGTGGGGCACTTTTCTACGCACTTGCCGCAGCCTACGCACTTCTCGGGATCCACGGTAGCCAGATTGTTTTCCAGGGTGACCGCTCCCTGCTCGCACTGCTTGACACAGATTCCGCAGCCGATACAGCCGGCGGAGCAGACCTTCTTCACTGCTGGGCCACGGTCGTGGTTGGAGCAGCTGACTGCCACCTTGGCAGCCCGGTCATGCATCTCAATAACGTGCTTGGGGCAGGTCTTGGCGCACATACCGCAGCCGATACACTTGCGCTTATCCACATGGGCAATGCCATCGACAATGGTGATGGCCTTTTCCGGGCACACCGCTGCACAGCTGCCCAGACCCAGGCAGCCATAATCGCAGGACATAAAGCCCAGGCCGCCGCTGAGAACCGCAGCGCGGCAATCGGAAATGCCGACGTAGTTGCCCTTGGGCTTGGTGGCGTTGCAGGTTCCGGCGCAGCGGATATAGGCCACCTGCGGATCCTGATCGATGCTCTCCTTACCCAGGATTGCGGCAATCTTTGCAATATTTTCCGAGCTGTTGCCGGGGCAGGCATCCACACGGGCCTCGCCCTTGACCATGGCCTCTGCCACGGCATCACATCCGGCGTAGCCGCAAGCGCCGCAGTTGGCGCCCCGGAGGCACTCCCGAACCTTGGTGACCCGGTCATCAACTTCTACATAAAACTTCTTGCTGGCGGTGACCAGTGCCAGGCCCAGAACCAGGCCCACAACGCCTACCACCAGGGTTGCAATGATAATTCCCTGCATACCTTCTCCTCCTTATGCCAGACCGCTGAAGCCCACGAAAGCCATAGCCATCAGGGTTGCACACAGTAGAACGATGGGTGCTCCCCGGAAAGGAGCGGGAATGGCTTCCTCATCCAGGTGCTCCCGGACGGCAGCCAGCAGAACAATGGCGATGGTATAGCCCAGAGCCGTGCCAAAACCGGCGAAGATGCTCTGAATCAGATTGTAGCCATTCTGCACATTGGTCAGCGCCACGCCCAGCACCGCACAGTTGGTGGTGATCAGAGGCAGGTAAATGCCCAGAGACTGATACACCGCATGGGCGTTCTTCTTCAGGAACATTTCCACCATCTGAACCAGAGCGGCAATGACCAGAATGAAGACGATGGTTTTCAGATAGTCCAGGCCCAGAGGCGCCAGGACGTAGGTATACAGCAGGTTTGCCACAGCAGAGGACACCGTCAGCACCGCCATGACCGCCAGGCCCAGAGACAGGGATGCCTTCTTCTGGGAGGAAACACCCAGGAAGGAGCAGATTCCCAAGAACTGGCTCAGCACCACGTTATTTACCAGTGCCGTGGTAACAATGATCAAAATCAGACTGGACACGGCTTAGCCCTCCTTCTTTTCGCCGCAGGCAGAGGAGCAGGTGGCGCAGCAGCCGTCGCAGCCCTCTGTCATCTTGTTGGCGCGGTTCTTGATGCCAACGGCATTCATAATGGCAACCAGCACCGCCAGCACCAGGAATGCGCCGGGGGCCCGGACAAAGAATGCCATGGGCTCATACACCTTGGGCAGTGCAATCCCGAAAATGCTGCCGGCTCCCAGGATTTCCCGGATGGCGCCGATGATAGTCAGGCCCACGGTAAAGCCCAGGCCCATGCCAATTCCATCGAACAGGCTCAGCAGAGGAGGATTCTTGGAAGCATAGGCTTCCGCACGGCCCAGAATGATGCAGTTTACCACGATCAGCGGAATGTAAATGCCCAGGGCCGCATAGAGGGACTGAAGATAGGCCTCCATCAGCAGCTCCACCACGGTCACGAAGGAGGCAACCACCACGATGTAGGCAGGCAGCCGCACTTCATCGGGAATGATCTTCCGCAGCAGAGAAATAACCAGGTTGGAAATTGCCAGAACCACCAGAGAGGACATACCCATACCGAAGCCATTGATAGCGGAGGTGGTAACAGCCAGGGTGGGGCACATACCCAGCATCAGCACAAACACGGGGTTTTCCGTGATCAGGCCGTTTTTAATTCGTTCCAAATAGGGTTTCATAGGTATCCTCCTTAACCGATCCGACCGGAAACGAAGTCCAGCGCGGCATTGACGGCGTTGACCACAGCGCCGGAGGTGATGGATGCACCGGAAACGGAGTCGATCTCATCCTCTGCGGTGGAGCCGCCGGCCTTGTTCAGGGTGAACTTGCCGGTCTTCACATCATTGAACTGATCCTTGAATTCGGGATCGCCGCACTTCATGCCCATACCGGCGGTATCGTGCAGCTCGGTGAAGGAGATGCCTTTCACAGTGCCGTCCTGGGTGATGCCCACCACCAGGGTCAGGCCGCCATCGTAGCTGTCGGAATTGAATACGGTGATGGCGTAGCCCACAGGGTTACCGGCATCATCCACGCCCACGGCAGCGCCCTCGATCTTTGCGCCGCCGAAGTCTGCACCGTAGGTATCTCCCTGGGAATCCAGCTTATTCTGGAGTTCCTCGTCGGTGGTGAAGTCCTTGGCCTCAGGCAAAACCTCCATAAGGGCTGCCTTGTTGGCGCTGGCCTGGTTTTCCGCAATGGTATCCTTGGTCATCACATACACGCCGGAGAGGGCCAGGCCCGCCACCAGAGTGATTACCAGCAGGATGAACACAGGCTTGGGAATGGCCTTTTTCCGCTCCTTGGGGATCCGGTAGCCGAAGGGCTCTGGGATGATCAGGTCATCAATCACAGGGCCCACCAGGTCGGCAATCAGCACCGCATAAGTGGTGGAGTCCGGGGAAGAGCCCTTCACCCGGAACAGGCCCATGAGGATACCGGCAAACACACCGAATACCAGCTGACCGTCTCTTGTGGAAGGGCAGGATACCGGGTCGGTTGCCATGAAGAAGGCCGCCATCAGCAGGCCGCCGCCCAGCAGCTGGGGCAGAATGTAAGCAGGATCAAAGCCATGACCGCCGAAAATCACCAGGAACAGCCAGGTGGTGCCGATCATGGAAGTGGGAATCTCCCAGGTAATACCGCCGGAGAGCAGCAGATAGATGCCGCCGGCAATCAGAGCAAGGGCGGAAGATCCAATAACGCCGCTGGAGAAGCCCGTAAACAGTGGCAGCAGATCCACCGTTTTGCCGGCAGCCAGCTCGGCAAGGGGGGTAGCCGCAGAAACGCCGTCTACGGAATACACCGTCATCAGGCTGCCGAAGGAAATCAGCAGGAAGCTCCGGCCTGCCAGGGCGGGGTTCATAATGTTATGGCCCAGGCCGCCAAAGAGGCACTTTACCACAAGAATGGCAAACACGGAGCCCAGCACCGGGATATAAACGGGAACCTGAGCCGGCAGGGTCAGGGCCAGAAGCAAGCCGGTAACCATGGCAGAGCAGTCCGCAATGGTGTTTTTCCGGTGGGTCACCCGATCAAACAGATATTCCGTCACCACGGCGCTGCACATACTCAGGGCAATAACCAGGAATGCGGGGAAGCCGTGCACCCACACGCCCATAACCGCCGTGGGCAGCAGGGCAACCAGCACATCGGTCATAACGCCCCGGGTGGTCAAAGGACTGCGCACGTGGGGGGCAGAAGATACATTATATAATTCGTCCATACATTCCGCCTCCTTACCGTTTCTTCATAGCCATGATTTCCGCCTTGGTCTGCTTGAACAGCTGCATCAGCGGACGTTTGGCGGGGCAATTGTAGGTGCAGCAGCCGCAGCCGATGCACTCCAGGCCATACAGGTGCTTTTCGTAGCGCTCGTAATCCTTGCGCTGGGCGGCAACCTGCATCAGCTGGGGAGACAGGCCCAAGGGGCACACCCGGCTGCATCGACCACAGCGCAGGCAGGCTGTCATCTGCTTCTGAGCAAGCTCCACATCGTCAAAGCTCAGCGCCGTCAGGGCGTTGTTGTTCTTGCAGATAGGGGCATCCAGGGTGGTCATGGCAAAGCCCATCATGGGGCCGCCGGAGAGCACCTTTTTGGCAGGCAGCTTAAAGCCGCCGCAGGCATCCACCAGCTCCCGATGGCTGGTGCCGATTTTTACGATGTAGTTGCCGGGGTTCTCCACGGCATCGCCGGAAACGGTAAAGCTCCGCTCCATCAGGGGCTCATTAAAGCATACCGCCCGATAAATGGCATAAATGGTTGCCACATTGTCCACCACGCACCCGGCATCCGCAGGGAGCATGCCCAGCTTCAGGTGCTTCTGGGCAATGATGCTGATCAAGGATCGCTCACCGCCCTGGGGGTACTTGGTCTGTACCGGCATGACGCTGACCTTCTGGGCATCCTTGCAGGCCTCCTGCATGGCAGCAATGGCCTTGGGCTTGTTGTTCTCAATAACCACAATGCCCTCTGCATTGGGAAACAGCCGCAGAATCAGCTCCATGCCCGCAACGATTTCCTTGCCCTTCGTCTGCATCAGCTGGTCATCACAGGTGATGTAGGGCTCACACTCTGCGCCGTTGGCAATGACGAAGCGGATCTTTTCCGGTTCCTTCACCGTCAGCTTCACATGGGTGGGGAATCCTGCGCCGCCCATGCCCACAATGCCGGCCTTCTGCACCTTGGCAAGGAGCTCCTGATTGGAAAGGGAGGCTGCATCGCAGGCCTCTCCCACGCCTTCTGCCAAAGTATATTCTCCGTCGTTTTCCACCACAATTGCCATTGCGCTGCCGCCGGAGGCGTTCTTTCGGGGCTCCACTGCCTTAACCGTGCCGGAAACGGAGCTATGAATATTGGCGGATACAAACCCGCCGGCCTCAGCGATCACCTGACCGGCCAGAACCTTGTCTCCCTTTTTCACCACGGGGGTGGCGGGCTTGCCGATGTGCTGATTCGTCATATACACCAGTTCGCCTAGGGGGAGCAGGGGCTTCAGGGCGCTTTCACAGGAAAGCTCCTTGTGGCCTGCGGGATGAACGCCGCCATGGAATGTCTTTGCTTCCATGTACACCTCTCCTTAATACCTTTAAATTTCCTTCGACTCTCCCATGTCGGCAGAGTCCCAGAATTGACGTTTCTATTCTAGTTTATCCGAAAGATAATATCAACTCCCTTTTCGCGTTTTTGTTGCCAAGGCAACCTATTTTTTCGTATATTTTGCCTATTTCCTACAATTCCCTCTATTTATATCGATACATTTTGCACAATTTTCCCTGTTTTGGCAGCTTCTGCCCGGCCCCAAAGGGCAGAAGGCGATCCATGGCAAAAAATGCGAAAAACAGCCCGGACACGCTCCGTCCTCTTTCTTCTGAAAGAAGCTGCGGAACGCCGTGTCCGGGTGGTTATGGGTATCTTACTTGTCTTCCTTTTTTTCTGCCGTTACCTGGCCCTGGGCCACGCCCTCGGTGGATTCCGGCATAAACAGGATTTTCACGGTTGCGAAGATGATCTTCAAATCCGTCACAATCCCCATGGAGCCGATATACTGCAAATCCATTTGCAGCTTGTTGTAGGGCGTGGTGTTGTATTTGCCGTAGACCTGGGCAAGCCCGGTAAGGCCCGCCTTTGCCTGCAGACGAAGAGCAAACTCCGGCATTTCCTTCTCGTACTGCTCCGCAATCTGGGGGCGCTCCGGGCGAGGGCCTACAATGGTCATGTCTCCCCGGAGAATGCAGAACAGCTGGGGCATTTCATCGATGCGCAGCATCCGGATGACCTTCCCCACCGGAGTAATGCGGTCATCGTTGGTCTGGGCCAGACGGGCCACGCCGTCCTTTTCCGCATCCACCTTCATACTGCGGAACTTGTATACATAGAATTCCTTCCGGTCCTTGGTCAGGCGCACCTGCTTATAGAGCACCGGGCCATGGTCGTATGCCTTAATGAGAATCGCCGTTATCAGCATAATGGGGCTGAACAGCACCAGCGCCGCCAGGCTCAGAAGGATATCTGCCAGGCGCTTCACCGCCAGATACCATATAGAAGGGCTGCTGCGATGGCAAAGAAGCACCGGAAGATTGTCCAGCTGCAAGGACTGCGCGCCCTTAATCAGGAAATCGCCGATATTGGGCCGGACATAGCTCTCCACGTTGTGATCGATGCAGTATTTCACCAGATCGTTTCTCAGGCTGGAGGGAATACCGCAGAGCATCACCGCCCGGATTTTCTTTTCCTCCATCATACGGTACAGCTTTTCCGCCCCTTCCTTGGTGGATACGGAGTCCACCAGGCGGAATACGCTGGGCAGACTGCGAATAATCGCCTCTCCGTCTTCCCTGGCCTCCGCATTGTCATAGATCAGCAGCATGGGCCGGGCCGCCAGCAGCTTCCCCGTCAGGCGTCTGGAAGCAAAGGCCCACAGCCACCCCAGGAGAATCGAAGCTGTCACCATCCCCAGCATGGGCAGCACGCTGGGCACCGCCCGCATCAGCAGCGCCGTAACGAGATACATAATTCCGCAGCTGAGCACCGCCGCCACCGTGTGGGAATAGGTAAGCTCCCCGGTGGAATGGAAGGTAATATCAAAGCCGCCGTACAGCCGGGCAAAGATCAGATAGATTGCCGTATACAGGAGGATGACGATAATGTCTCCCTTTGCAAAAAAGGGAAAAATATACATCTTCTTTTTATAAAATGCATACCACATCAGGGCAAACAGTCCTCCGTTTGCCACGGTCTGCACCATTCCCAGAAGGGTTTTCAGCGCCTGACGCTTTTGTTGACTATTGATCATTTCTTTTCTCCATAATCGCTTCCGGAAAACCGGAAGCGGAAATCATTCCTTGTTTTCAAATCCCATTATATACATTTTTCTTTCTTTGGCAAGCAAATTGTGCGTTTTCCCCGCCGAGGGCGTCCCCATGGCTCTTTTTCCCCCAGCGGTTTTCCGGAAACGCAGGGCAGCGGGCAATAAAAATGATTTTGGACAACATTCCCCCGGAAATTCTATGCACTATTTCCATTTCTTTCCCAGATAGACCATGATATAATAGCATTAATCACATAAAAGGAGGGACATCCAATGTACGCCCTTTCCTATCTGGAAAACAATACGTTTTCCATTCTGGTCATTCTGATTCTTCTCAGGTGCCACTGCCAAACCCTGGATAACCGCCCCAGCGCCCAGTGCTTCCGCAATCTGCTCATCAGCATCATTGCATACACCCTGATGGATTTGCTTTGCGGTTTGCAGGAAAACCGTGTATTTTCCCCCGCCCCCTGGGTCGTTGGGGTGATGAATGTGCTGTTCTTCTACTGCGCTGCAGCGGTTAGCTTTTTTGGCTTTTTGTACATCGAAAGTGAGTTTGGCGGCAGCTGGTTTCACGACCGCAAAAAGTGGCTCCTCAATTCCCTTCCCCTGCTGATTCTGTTGGTTACCATTCCTCTGAGCCTGTGGGGAAAATTCTATTTCTATATTGATTCCACCGGGCGCTATACGAAGGGCCCCATGTATCCACTGCTTCTGGTGCTCTCCTACGGCTACCTGTTGGTCTTTGGGGTGCGTTCCTTCTGCGGACTTTTCAACAAGGATAACTATGCCCGGCGTTCGGAATATATGGCGATTGCCTCTTTTGTGATATTTCCCCTGATTGCCGGTGTGATTCAGGCCTTCTATACGGGCATTTCCGTGATATGCCTGGGTGTTACCCTGGCCTGTGTGCAGATTTTCGTAAATCTCCAGCAGGCAAAAATCACCATTGACCCCCTGACTCAGATTAACAACCGGACAAAAATGATTCAGCATCTGGACAAGTGCGTCCGGAACCAGAAGTCCGGCAGCGACAAGAAGCTTGTCCTTTTCATGATTGATATCAACGATTTCAAGCAGATCAACGACCGCTACGGTCACCTGGAAGGAGACGCCGCCCTTATAATGCTGGCGGAGGTGCTTAAGCAGGTGGGCTCTCACTTCAAAGGGCTGATTTCCCGCTTTGGCGGTGACGAGTTCTTTGTCATTCTGGAAGCCCGGGATGAAGAGGACGTTGCCCACTTCCGTCAGGAGCTGGCGGATACCCTGGCACACTACAATCAGCGCTCTGGCAAGCCCTTCACCGTAGAAATCAGCATTGGTCTTGCCTACTACGATCCCGCCCTTTCCATCCCGGAGCTTATTGAATCGGCAGATCAGGCGCTGTACCGCAACAAGCGCCGGAAAAAGCAAAACGAAAAAAGCCGCACCTATTTTCATTGACAAACCCCCTTCCTCATGATAGACTAAAGTCGCATTGCGAGCGGCTGCCCCGCCCTTTATGCGTCCGTCTTGAGAGAAATCAGGCGGTTTTCTTCTATACGCGGGCATGGTGGAATTGGTAGACTCGGTGGATTTAGGTTCCACTGCGCAAGCGTGCAGGTTCGAGTCCTGTTGCCCGCACCAAACCAGTATAATCCGAACCAAATCTTCCTTGTTGGAGATGGGTTCGGATTATTTCTTTTCTTTCCCTGTCGCTTTTCGGCAGACAAGGCGGGCAAGCACAGACTGTGCCTGCCCGCCCATATGGATTGTGAGATTCCGTTTACGGCTGGATGAGAATGCCGCTTACGTCGGTTTTCTTCTCGCTCACGACAAAGGTGACGGTCGTGCCGTCATGGGTGAGCCTGTACTCGTCGCTGCTTGCTCCCTTTTCCAGAAGATCGGCGGCCTGGAAGGTCGAGGCTGCCTTGTTCGTGACAAACACGATCTTTTCAATGCCCTGACGCTTGAGAGTGTCGATGCTGCTGAGCTTGCCCGTGAGGATGGCGAAGTCAGCATCGACCGTGACGGTCAGCACGCCGTCCTTGCGCTCAGCCTTGTGGGCAATGTCCTTGCCGTCCTGATCGGTCACCCGGTAGAGGGGCGCATCCGCGCCACGCTCTGTGCCCGGATCGGTGGGCTTCTCCGGCTGGGAAGACGCTCCAACCGTGGTGCTTGTCGGCTTATCCTTTTCCATGTCCGCGCCGGGGGCGTAATACTCTATGCTTCCGTTCGTCGTCAGGCCGGAGGTGTCCGGCCCGACCTCTGCGCCGGGTATCGGGCTGCCGCCCGTGCTTCCTTTGGGGCGGCTGCCGCCGTCGCCTATGCCTGCGCCCGGTCCGTCAAAATAGTCTCCAACGCCGCCCTGCACCTTCAGCTGCGCATCGCCGGAAACGGTGATGTCTTTTCCTTTGCCCCACATACCGCCGCCGATGCCCGCGCCGTTCTTGCTGCTCTTGGCGGTTACCTCGCCGCCGGAGATGGTTATATCTTCGCCGTTTCCGTTATTTTCGTTGAGACTTCCGGCACCGCCGCCTATTCCGGCGCCGCCTATGTTGCTCGCGGCGTCTACGATACCGCCAGTGATTTTGATGCGCTTGCCGTCTCCTTTATATCCGCCGCCTATTCCCGCGCCGACATTTTCGCTTGACGCCTTGACCTCGCCGCCGGTGATGGTGATATCTTCGCCGTTTCCTTCATCCCCACCGCCTATGCCCGCACCGGCATTTTTGCTGGACGCAATGACCTCGCCGCCGGATATGGTGATGCCGCTGCCGTTGCCGCGGTTTCCGCCGCCTATTCCTGCGCCGTCCTCGCCGCCTGTGGCTGTGACCTCGCCGGCGGAAATGGTGATGCCGCTGCCGGATTTATACCAGCCGCCGCCTATGCCTGCGGCCTGTCTGCCACCTGTGGCCTCGACATTGCCGCCGGTGATCTCGATGTCCTTGCCGTCGCCTTCATATCCGCCGCCGATTCCTGCGCCGCCGTCGCCGCCCTGCGCATTGACACGCGCATCGCCGGAGATGGTGATGTCGCTGCCGTCGCCGTTTTCTCCGCCGCCTATGCCTGCGCCGAAATCGCCGCCGGTGGCCTTGACCTCGCCGCCGGAGATGGCTATGCCGCTGCCTGCGCCTTCTTTCCCGCCGCCGATTCCTGCGCCGCTTTGGTCGCCGCCCTGCGCATCGACCTTCGCATCGCCGGAAATGGCTATATCCTTGCCGTCCCCTTTATTTCCGCCGCCTATGCCCGCGCCGCCGTAACCGCCCGTGGCCTCGACCTCGCCGCCGGTGATGGCGATGTTATCTCCATTGCCTTTGTTTCCACCGCCTATGCCCGCGCCGTACTTGCCGCCCTCGGCGGTCAGCTTGCCGTTTTTGTCCTCGTCTGCAATGGTCAGCTTGCCGCCGTTGTTCTTTTCAAGGCCGGCATGACCCTTACCGCTCTTGAGCGTGTTGTCGCCGTCCAGCTCAATGCTGACATTGCCCTCGCCGGTGGTGGAAACGGCGGCCTTGACCGTGTTGCTCCCGTCGATGTTTGCGCCGGAGAGGGTGACGCTTGCGGTCTGATCCTTCTCCGCGTTGATGGTGAGGGTGTTTTCCGTGGAGCTTCCCGTAATGACGGGCGCGCTGTCCGGAACATCGACCTGCGAGCCCTGGGTGACCGTCTGCCCGCCGCTTCCGGCGTTTACGGTGATGTCGCCGTTACCGATGTCCCACTCCGCCGCCAGCGCCGACACGGGCAGGTTGGCGAGAAGCAACAGCGCAAGGAGCGTTGATACGATTTTCTTCCCCTTCATGTGCAAAAGCCTCCTTCTTTGTTCTGGTTGATTGCCTCGATTCCTTTTTAGTAGGTGTAGCTGTGAAAGCATATCAAAAGGCGCGCCCCGCCCACAAAACCCATGAGCCTTCGCCACTTTCTGCCGGTGTGAATCCTTATACACAGTCATTTTACCAGACAATGCGGAAATTTTCAAGCGCTTGTTCGGACAAAGAGCTGCTTTTGATGCGCCGCCAAAAGGATCGCAGAAGGAACTGGAAAACCGCCGCGACGAGCTTGAGAACAGGCTTGCCTGCGAAAAGCTGGCGAAGCCCAAGGTCAGTGCCGAGTTTATGACCTTCTGGCTCCATCGCTTCCGCAAGCTGGACGTGCGGCAGAAAAGCCACCGCTAGATGCTCATTGACACCTTCATCAACGCGATTTTCCTGTACGATGATAAAATGGTGATCACCTTCAACTACAAGGAGGGCACGAAAACCATCACCCTTGCGGAATTGCCGGAAGCTATCAGCAACAAAAACGGTTCGGATTTGAATTGCCTTGTTGCACCATGAAAAAGGCACTTGCGTCAGCAAGTGCTTTTTTCAGTGAAATCCGCCTTTCAGACGGGTGAAATCCGCAAATGTGGATGAAGTCCCCATGGGGCGAAATCCGCCTGGCGGCGGATACACCTTGCATTTAAGCATTCCACAGGAACGGATGACGCAAAAATCCCCCGGGTTTCCAAAAGAAATCCGGGGGATTTTCCGTTTTTTAGACAAATTTTTGTTACTTTGCCATCTGCCCCAGATACAGCAGCAGCGCTCTTTCCGCATCGGAGCAGTTCCGGGAGAACTGAATCATGCTGATATCAAACAGGAAGCAGCCGCAGTGGCCCGGGAAGGTGGGGAAGGAAATCACCTTCAAATAGGTATCGATTTCCGGGGAATAATCCATAATCTCCAGCGTCTCGCCAAACAGGGCGGAGCGCTCGTACACCCGGAGCCACTTGGCATCCATATTGGCAAACAGTCCGCTGAAGGTAGCCCCTACCAGGCTATCCAGAGGCTTCTTTTCCAGCACTGCCAGTGCCGGGTTCCCGTAGCGGAAAATCCAGTCCACCGCGTTGCGCTGCTCATCGAAGATCATCTCGATATCCGCAAATGCAATGGGCATATCATCAAACACACGGTAGTGCTCCCGATAGCTCTTTCCATTCAGAAGATCCTCTTCCGGCAGCTGTACCAGCAGCTTTTGCTGCCAGTGCTTCACCGTTTTGATGATTTCTCCCTTTTTGGATTTTACATAATTCAGCTTTTCGCCATTGCACAGGTTCACCGTATCCGTTACATCATGGATGGCCCGCACGGAAACCAGCGTGCTGCGGTGAATTTTCACAAATCCAGGGCCCAGCATATCCTCCAGCTGTGCCATGGTCACCCGCGCCTCCAGCACCCGTCCGCCGGAAATATGGATTGCGGCATAGTTTCGATTCATGGATATATACAAGATAGCGTCCGATGACAGCATACCCCCTTCGGGCAAAGAGATAATTTTCTTTGTCTTCATTATGCATCCTCCTTTTTTGCTGTATTTTACACTACGTCCCCCTGGAACGCAAGGGGAAAAACAAATTCCATCGGAGCTTTTTCACGTTTGTGCCCGGGTGCTTCCCCGGCTGGAGGCCTCCAGAAGCTCCACAAATTTTCTGGCAGCAAGGCGTAAGGGACGGCCCGGCTTATACAGCAGGCAGATTTCCCGTTCCGGGGTTGGCACCGTAAGGGGAATGGGGCGCAGGTTTGCCGATTCCATCGTCAAAAAAGTCTCCGGAACAAAGCCAATACCCAGGTCATTTTTCACCATGGGCAGTATCTGATCTGCGGTTGCCGCCTCGATATCCGGGTGGAAGGGCAGCCCGTTCTGCCGAAACCATCCATCATACAGTCGGTAGGTCATAGTATCCCTGCCCAGGCTGATGAGGGGGTACGCCGACAGCTCCTGAAGGGAAATGGGTCTTTTGGGAAAGAGCCCCAGTCCCGGACTGCACACCGCCACCTCCCGGATTGTTTCCAGGTTCTCCTGCCGGATTCCCTTTCCCAGTTCCACCGGGGTAGTCACCACAGCCAGGTCTACCGTCCCCTCCTCCAGGGCCCGCAGTGCCTGGGGAGTGGAATGGTTGCTGACCCGCACCTGAATATTGGGATAGGCCATCCGGAATTCCCGGAGCACCGGCAGCAGCAGGCACCGCAGCGCCACCTCGCTGGCTCCAATGGATACGCTGCCCATTTGCAGCTGGGTTTCCAGCCGGAGCTCCCGCTCTGCCTGCCGGATATGCTCCATCGCCGGGGCAACGTGGGCATAGAGGGTTTCCCCCTCCGGGGTCAGACTGACGCCCTTATTGGAGCGGACAAACAGCGTGCAGCCCAGCTGACTTTCCAGGATCCGGATGGTGTGGGTCACATTGGGCTGGCTGCTATAGAGCGCGGCTGCGGCCTGGGTGATGTTTTTGTACCGGGCAACCTGATAGAATACCCAGTAGTGATCCATAGAACCGACCATCGTGCTTTCTCCATAAAATAAATTTATCGACGCAATATGTATGATCTATTTTACATATCGTCCATTGGGGATTATACTATAGCCGTTTTTGGGTGTCAAGCACCCCAGATTTTGAAAAGCAGAGGAAGAGAAAAATGGAACAACCCTATACTGTATGCATCGGCCGCCAATATGGCAGCGGCGGTCGTGAGGTGGGACAGCTGGTTGCCAAAAAGCTGGGCATCACCTGCTATGATAAGCTGCTGATCCACGAGGCCGCAAAGAAAAGCGGCATGGATGAAGCGTATCTGGAAAAGAATGACGAAAGCCTAAAGGATATGCTGCTGCCCTTCAGCGGCAATTTGTTTGCGGACACCGCAGATATGTCCGGGATTTTCTACTTTGCGGGAGATCACGCCTACAATGCGGAAAAGCAGGCAATTCAGTCCATCGCCCAGAGGGAATCCGCCGTCATCATCGGACGGTGCGCCTCCTCCATTTTGTCCAAGAATAAGAATGTATTGTCCGTTTTCCTATACGGAAACGAAGAGGATTGCGTTGCCCGCATTGCCGCCCGGAATGATTTGAATCAGAAGGCCGCTCTGGAACGGATGGAGAAGGTCAACCGGATGCGCCGCCGGTACTTCAATTTCTACGCCATGACCCAGTGGGGCACGCCGGAAAGCTACGACGCCATGCTCTCTACCAGCGCTCTGGGCACCCAGGGCTGTGCCGAAGCAATTGTCTGTCTTTTGGAGCAGAAGCTGGGGGTGAAGTGCCATGAATAAAGACCTGACCGTAGGAAAACCCGAATCGGTGCTGTGGAAATTCTGTCTGCCCCTGTTTGGCAGCATCATTTTCCAGCAGCTCTATAACCTGGCAGACAGCTTTGTCGCCGGTAAATTTGTGGGGGAAAGCGCCCTGGCTGCCGTTGGCAACAGCTACGAAATCACCCTGATTTTCATTGCCTTCGCCTTTGGCTGCAACATCGGCTGCTCGGTGATTGTCTCCCAGCTCTTTGGCGCCAAAAAAATGGCAGACCTGAAAACCGCCGTATACACCACCCTGATTTCCAGCGGCGTGGTGTGCCTGGTGCTGATGGCTGTGGGCTCTCTGTGGTGCACGGATCTACTGCGGCTGATTCACACCCCGGAGGATATTCTGCCGGACTCCCGGCTGTACCTGGATATCTACATTCTGGGCCTGCCCTTTGTATTTTACTATAATGTAGCAACGGGTATCTTCTCCGCCCTGGGGGACTCCAAGACCCCCTTCTATTTTCTGGCAGCCTCCTCCCTTTCCAACATCGCTGTAGACATTCTCTTTGTCACCGCATTTCGGATGGGCGTTGCCGGTGTGGCCTGGGCTACCTTCCTGTGCCAGGGCATCAGCTGTCTGCTGGCAATCGTTGTGGTGTTCCGCAGATTCAAAACCATTGAAACGGAAGCCCGCCCCAAGCTATTCTCCTTCCCCCTGCTGAAAAAGATTGCCATTGTGGCAATCCCCAGCATTCTGCAGCAGAGCTTTATTTCCGTGGGCAACATCGTCATTCAGGGCGTCATCAATACCTTTGGCTCCAGCGTCATTGCCGGTTATTCCGCCGCCGTCAAGCTCAACAATCTGGTTATCACCTCCTTCACCACCCTGGGCAACGGCATTTCCAACTACACCGCTCAGAATATCGGCGCAGAGAAGCCGGAGCGGGTCTGCCAGGGCTTCCGGGCAGGGCTGAAGCTGGTGTGGCTTCTGAGCCTTCCCCTGGTGATTCTGTATGTTTTTGCCGGCAAGCAGCTGCTCTACATCTTCCTGGATGACCCTTCCGGCACCGCCATGCAGGTTGGCATTCAGTTCTTGCGGGTGCTGTCCCCCTTCTACTTTGTGGTTTCCGCCAAGCTGGTATCCGACGGCATTCTGCGGGGCGCGGGCCTTATGAAGCAGTTTATGGCCGCCACCTTTACGGATCTGATTCTCCGGGTAGTGCTGGCAAAGGTTCTTTCCGGCCCCTTCGGGACTCTGGGTATCTGGTCTGCCTGGCCCATCGGATGGGTCATTGCCACTGCAATGTCCATTGTATTCTACGAAAAGGGCCCCTGGAAGAAAGCGTAACCGGGCTTTTCTCTTGAAAAATCCCCAGCATTGGAGTAAAATAGGGAGCATCAGGAGGGAACACCATGAAAAGTTTACTGATTCAGGATACCACCGAAGACGAGCGCCGCAAAATTGTAGAGGAATCCCTGGGGCTTCTGGGCTCCTGTGATGAATGCATGGGCGGTCTTGCCGATATGTATGAGGACTATATCTGCGGAAAGCGGGAGCTGAAAGAGATCACCATGTCCTTCCGCACCGGCTACACCTCCGCCATGAACGGCCCTCAGCGCTCCGGCTGCGGATATTAAATTTCTTTTCCCTGTGAATAACGGAAGCACGCCGCTATTTACAGGGAATTTTTTGCCCCAATTTCTCTTTGGGACATGAATATTTCATGAATTCTACCGGGAAGGGTAGAATTTTTCCACAATCTGTGGTAGAATGTCAGCAAGTATACCTAATGGAGACTATGCCTATGTTGGAATTATTGGCCCCCGCAGGGTCTATGGAGTCCCTCCGTGCTGCGGTGCAGAACGGTGCCGACGCCGTTTATCTGGGCGTCGGCGAATTCAATGCCCGGCAGAGCGCAAAGAATTTTACTCTGGAAACTCTGAACGAAGCACTGAAATACTGCCATATCCGAGGGGTTCAGGTGCACCTGACCCTCAACACATTGGTTGCCGACCGGGAGATGCAGCAGGTGCGGAACCTGATCCGCGCCGCCGCTCAGGCCGGTGTGGATGCCTTTATTGTGCAGGACTGGGGCGTGGTGCAGCTGTGCCGCCAGATTGCCCCCCATGTACCCATCCACGGCTCTACCCAGATGACCGTGCACAGTCTTGCCGGGGTGCAGATGTGCGCCGCTATGGGTATGCAGCGGGTGGTGCTCAGCCGGGAGCTGAACCGGAACGAAATTCAATATATCTGCGCCGCCTCCCCCATTGAAATTGAAATCTTCGGTCATGGGGCGCTGTGTATGTGCTACTCCGGGCAGTGCTATCTTTCCGCCATGATTGGCTCCCGTTCCGGCAATCGGGGCCGGTGCGCCCAGCCCTGCCGCCAGAGCTATGGCTACTCCCGGTGGGAAAACAAGTATCCACTGAGCCTGAAGGACAACTGCCTGGTGCACTATGTAGGGGCGATTGAGGAAATGGGCGTGACCTCCCTGAAGCTGGAAGGCCGGATGAAGCGCCCGGAATATGTCGCCGCCGTAACAAGGGTTTACCGCCAGGCCATCGACGGTGCTCCGGTCACCCCGGAAATGATGCAAACCCTTTCCGATGCTTTTAACCGTCAGGGCTTTACCAACGGCTACTATCTGGGAAAGGTCACCCCCAGAATGTTCGGCATCCGGGAGGATGTTCCGGAAAACCAGGAATTTTTGCAGGCCGCCCGCCAGAGCTATGAGTCCGGCGAAGCGCCTTTGGTCGACCTCAAGTTCCGGGCCGTTGTCACCGTAGACGGCAGCAGCCTGACCGCCTCCGACCCCGATGGCCGGATGTGCATGGCCCAGGGCCCCATTCCGGAGCGGGCGATGAACGTTGCCCTGACCGGGCAGGCACTTGCCGCCCGGATTGCCAAAACCGGCGGCACTCCCTACCGCTGTGCCGAAGTGCGCACCCAGGTTGACCCCGGTCTGATGCTCTCCGCCGCCGCCATCAATGCCATGCGCCGGGACGTGCTGAACCAGATGACCGCATTGCGTGCCCGCCGGGAGGAGCACCCCGTAAAGCGGGCAAAGGATATTCCCTATTTTAAGGGCCCCACGGGACTGCCTGGGCTGACGGTTCAGGTTTCCGTCCGGGAACAGCTGACCCCCCGGCTGCTGGAAAGCGAGACTGCCATGCTGTATGTGCCCCTGCACATTCTTGCCGAGGATGCCAAAATGTGCCATGCCCTTGCAAACCGTGGACGCTGCGCCGCCGTGCTGCCCAGAATTGTCCACGATGACGAGCTGCCCAGAGTGATTCAGCGGCTGAACACCGTCCGCTCTCTGGGCATTCGGGACGTGCTGGTGGGCAACATCGGCCTGATGATCCCCGCCAAGGAAGCGGGAATGCGCCTGCGGGGGGACTTTGGTCTGAACATCTTCAATTCCGCCTCGGCAAACGTCTGCCGGGATTTGAAGCTTGCCTCCGCCACTGTCAGCTTTGAAATGACCCTGCCCCAGATCCGTGACCTGAGCAAGGCCGTGAATATGGAAATGATTATCTACGGGCGACTGCCCCTGATGATCACGGAGCAATGCCTGATCAAAAACAAAACCGGCGAATGTGCCTGCCAAAGCGGCGTGCCCATAAAGCTCACGGATAAAACCGGAGCGGACTTTCCCGTTGTGAAAGAGGCCGACACCTGCCGCAGTGTACTGCTCAACGGCAAAAAGCTCTATTGGCTGGATCGGCAGAACGATCTTGCCAAGCTGGGGCTGTGGGCGGTTCGTATAAACTTTACCACGGAAAACGCCCGGGAAGTGGACCGGATTCTGGAAGAATATATGGTTCCCACCTCCTTTGACCCCGGCGCCTGCACCAGAGGTCTGTACCTGCGGGGCGTGGAATAACACCCCCCTGCAAGGCCAATATGCAGGATTACCCAGCAAGAAAGGATAACGCAATGCAACTGATTTTAGCCTCCGGCTCGCCCCGGCGAAAGGAACTATTGGGCCTTTTCGGCATTCTTTTTACCGTCCGGGCGGCGGACATTGACGAAACCATGAACCCCGCCGGGAATCCCTTTGACGAGGTTGCCCGGCTCAGCCGGGAGAAAGCCCTGGCGGTTCCCCGGGGAGAAGACGATGTGGTGATTGCCGCAGATACCATTGTCGTCTGCAACGGCCGCATTCTGGGCAAGCCCAAAAGCGAAGCCCAGGCAGCAGAAATGCTGACCATGCTCTCCGGTCAGGCCCACCAGGTGATAACGGGGTGCACCCTGCTCCGGGGCGACCGGCAGCAAACCTTTACGGAAGTGACGGATCTGCACTTTCGGCCCCTGTCCCAGGGGGAGATCCGGCGCTATGTTGCCACCGGCGAGCCCATGGATAAGGCCGGGGCTTACGGCATTCAGGGCGGCGCAGCCCTGTTCTGTACCCGGATGGAGGGCGACTACTACAATGTCATGGGTCTGCCGGTTTGCAGACTGTGGCAGAGCCTCCGGGAGATTGCCCCGGAATGGATGGAGGATACCAAGGCATGAAGCAGCTGTTTAGTACCAAACTGAGAATTATTCTGGTGGTAACCGTACTGGTTACCGCAGCCCTTTCCGTTGTGGCAGGCGTTACCAACCGGTCAGTACCGGACTTGGTGATTCAGGGGCTCCTGACCCCCTTCCGTTCCGCCGCCACCAGCCTGACCAACACGGTGGAGCGCTACTACAGCTATATGTTTAAATACGAGGCTCTGGAAGCGGAAAATCAGGTGCTAAAAAAGCAGATTGCAGAAATGGAAGACGTCGCCCGTCAGGCCGACGCCACCACCCGTGAAAACGAGCGTCTGCGGAAAACCATCAAGCTGCAATCCACCCACGAAAGCTACGTGCTCCAGGATGCCTATATCATCGGCTGGAGCTCCACCGACTTTACAAACGTTCTGACCATCAACCGGGGCACCGATGCCGGCATTGAAACCAATATGTGTGCCGTCACCGAAACCGGCGAAGTTGTCGGCCTGGTGACTCAGGTGGGCAAAAACTACGCCGAGGTAAAAACGGTGCTGGATTCCACCCTGGAAATCAGCTCCACCATTTCCTCCTCCGGCTACAACGGCATGGTGAAGGGCGGCTACCTGAACGGCACGGAAAAGCTGCTGAAAATGGACTATCTGCCCTCCGCTGCCATCATCCGGAACAACCAGCAGGTGGTTACCTCCGGTTCTACCGTGTACCCCAGAGGCCTGATCGTAGGAAGCGTGGTGGATGCCGGCTTTGAGCAGACAGGCGTTGCCAAATATGCCCTGCTGAAATCCGCTGCCGACATCGATTCTCTGGAGCAGGTATTCATCATCACCCAGTACGCTACGGAAACCAACACCTCCGCCGCCACCGACAGCACGGATGCCACCGGAGAAACCACTGCGGAAACCACCGCAGCTACGGAGTAACGCCATGGCAGAAAATCGGAAACGTCGGCCCGAGGATCCCCGGCAGACCCGGAGTCAAAGCCGTCCCAGGCCCTCCTCTCAAAAAAAGGCCGCCCCCGCCCGCAGGCCCAGGCGGCGAAAAAAGACGAGTTTTTTGCGGGCACTTGCCGACCGCATCACCCGTCTCCAGGCAGAAAGGTCGGAATTCCGGCCCGACAGTCAGGAAAGCGCCTTTCTAAAATCCCTGCACTTTACCCAGCAGCAGCGGATGCGTCTTTTGCGGTGGGTGCTGCTGAGCCTGACCTGCATCCTGTGCCTGGTGATCCAGGACTGCGTTCTCAGCCGGATCCGGCTCTTCGGTGCCACCACCGACCTGGGAGTTGCCGCAATTCTGCTGGTAACCATTATGGAGGGCAGCGAGGTTGGCGGTATCTTTGCGCTGCTTGCCAGTGTGGTTTACCACTATTCCGGCTCCGCCCCCGGCCCTTACTGTGTGGTGCTCATCACCATTCCCGGCATTCTGTGTGCCCTGTTCCGGCAGAAATTCTGGCGGCGGGGAACCACATCCAACCTTTTGTGCAGCTTTATTGCGATGTTCATCTATGAAATCGGTCTGTTCCTCACGGCCCTGTTTATGGGCCTGACCCGGTTGGATCGCTTCCAGTATTTTGTGCTGACGGCGCTCTATTCCACCATCGTGATGATCCCGCTGTACCAGCTTATCTACCGAATCGGAAAAATGGGAGGTCATGTATGGAAAGATTGACCCGATTCCGGGCAGGTGCGCTTTTGAGCATCTTTGCCTTTATCATGCTTTTGTACGCCGTCAAGCTGTTTGACCTGCAGATCATTCAGACCGACGGCAACACCGATAACACCACCCTTTACTCCACCGTTACCACCGTGCGGGCATCCCGCGGCTCCATTCTGGACCGGAACGGCAAGGTTCTGGTGGGCAACCGTGCTTCCTACGACCTGGTTTTCAACCACTTCGTTATTAAGTCCGCAGATAACCGAAACGAATATCTGTACCGGCTGCTGAAAAAATGTGACGAACTGAATGTTACCCATCTGGACCACCTGCCGGTCACCGCCCAGCGGCCCTTTGAATACACCCTTTCCGACTACTCCACTGCCTGGCAGGGCTACTTCCAGAGCTACATGGTGGACTGCGGCTGGGACCCGGATATCACGGCCCCCCTGCTGATCGAAAAAATGCGGGAACGCTACAAGATCCCCGCCACCTGGACGGAGGAAGAGGCCCGGGCCGTTATCGGCCTGAGATATGAATTTGACCTCCGCGGCGTTACCAATCTGCCCAGCTACGTTTTCATTTCCGACGTATCCTCCGACAATCTGGCAGCCCTGCTGGAGCTCAACACCCCCGGCCTGATGGTGGAATCCTCCACCGTCCGGGAATACCACACCACCTACGGCGCCCATATCCTGGGCTACCTGGGCGGCATGGATGATGCCGACTGGCAGAAATACAAGGGTCAGGGCTACTCCATGGATGCCTACATCGGTCAGGCCGGCTTTGAGGAGGCCTTTGAAGAGTACCTCCACGGCATTGACGGTCAGCGTCTGGATAAGGTTACCAAGGAAGGCACCATCGTTTCCCAGGCCTACATCACCGGTAAGGAGCCGGTAGCCGGCAACAACGTGGAAACCACCATTGATATCTCCCTGCAAAAGGTTGCCGAAGACGCCCTGGCAGAGCGCATGAAGGAGATCACCGACCCGGAAATCAACACCGAGGTTTCCGAGCACAACGGTCTGGACGCCCAGGGCGCTGCCGTGATCGTCATGAAGGTGAAAACCGGAGAAATTCTGGCCTGTGCCAGCTATCCCACCTATAATCTGGCAACTCTGAACGAGGACTGGGATCTCATCACCTCCAACGAACTGAATCCCTTCTTTAACCGGGCCTTCGGCGCAACCTACGCCCCCGGCTCCACCTACAAAATGTGCACCCTGATTGCCGCCATGGAAAACCATGATAAGTACGGCAAGGTTCTGTACGAGCCCGGGGAAATCATCCGGGATACCGGCTACTTCAATCACGATGCCGACGGTTTTGGAGGCTTCCATCCCACCTGTCTGTACTATTCCAGCACCAAAGGCATGGCAACCCACGGCGACCTGACCGCCCAGGCAGCCCTGCGGGTATCCTGCAACCTGTTCTTCTACGAGTTAGGCTTCCGGCTGACCATCGGCATGCTGGATGAAACCGCCAAGGGCCTGGGCCTGGGCGAGCCCACCGGCATTGAGCTCACCGAGAAGGTGGGCTGGCGCTCCAACAAGGATAGTAAAGCTGCCTCCTACACCGGCGTTGACGCCGCCTGGAACGCAGGCGACCGTATCCTGACCGCCATCGGTCAGTCCGAAAACCGGTTCACCCCCCTGCAGCTGGCAGTTTACGTCAGCACCCTGGCAAACCAGGGAACCCGCTACAAGGCAACCTTCCTGAACCGGGTAACCTCCTCCGACTACCGGACGCTGGTCTACTCCAACACCCCGGAGGTTGTCAGCAAGATGAACATTTCCGATACCACCTATCAGACCTATGTGCAGGGTATGCGGGAAGTCGTTACCGTTCTTGGCGGCACCGCCACCACCTGTTTCGGCGGCCCGAAGGATGAGGACGGACCTCAGTGGCCCAGCAAGATCACCGTATGCGGCAAAACCGGTACCGCCCAGCACTCCTCCGGCGGTTCTGACCACGGCGCATTTGTGTGCTTTGCCCCCATGGATGATCCCGAAATCGCCATCGCCATCTTTGGTGAGAAGGTCGCCCACGGTTCCTCCATGGTCAGGGTTGCAGAGCCTATTCTGAAATCTTACTTTGAAATGGTGGACGCCAGCGAGGTTTACACCTACGAAAACCAGATGAGCTGATCTGTCTAACCACTTCAAACGATAAAAAAGCTGTCATTCCGAGCCGGCTCAGGAGCTGGTATGGCATCCCTCGGATTCTACTTTCATCCGGGGATTGCCACACCGGTACTGCGGCACAGGTTCGCAATGACAGCTTTCTTTTATCTTGCTTCCTTTGGACAAATATGATATAATGTAACAAAACTACGCACCAGTTTAGAAGAGAGGAGGGAGTTATTCTGTCCAGACCGAAAACCGAACGGGCCATTATGGACTCGTTTGTCAAGCTTCTGAACCAATATCCCCTGGATAAAATCACGGTAAAGGACATTGTCTCCGACTGCGGCATCAGCCGGAACACGTTTTATTACCACTACCAGGATATTTACGATCTGCTCCGGGCCACCTTCTCCGCAGTGCTGGAAAATGTGATCAGCGAGAACGTAACCACCTGGCGGGAAAGCCTGATGGCCTGCACCCGCTTTGCTCTGGATAACCGCAGGGCCATATATCACGTGTATCATTCCGCCAACCGGGATCAGCTGGAGCGCTATCTGAACCAGGTGACCGGGGAGAGCATGGAAAAGCTCATCCGCTATCTGACCCAGGGCCTCACCGTATCCGATGAAGACATCGGTTACCTGACCCTCTTCTACAAGCACGCCATTGTGGGCATTCTGCTGGAATGGCTGAGCAACGACATGAAGGCCGATGTGGAGCACGTCATCTCCCGGATGGCGGTGCTGCTGGAGGGAAACCTGCGGCTGTCCCTGGAACGGATTTCCGCAAATTAAAACAAGGGAGCTTCGCGAAGAAGCTCCCTTGTTTTCTATCTTTTCTTAGAACCCGAAGCCGAAGAAGCCGGGGAAATTGGGCATCTGACCGCTGTAGTCATTGCCGCTCTGGGCGCTCTCCTGCTGAACGGTCTGCTGAGACTCCTGCTGAGCGGACTGCACCTTCCGGGCAACCGTCACCTTGATCTCCATGGTCTGGCCCTGACGGTAAACCGTCAAGGTGATTTCATCGCCGGGCTTGCACTGTCCAACGGCTTTCACCAGGTCGTTGCTGCTGGTAATTTCCGTATCATTCACCTTGGTGATGATGTCGTTTACCTGCAGACCTGCTGCCTTGGCAGGGCCGTCATCGGTAACGGACTGAACGGAAGCGCCCTGGGGCAAACCGTACTTCTGGGTTTCCTCGCTGACACTCAGCACACTGACGCCGATATAGGGCTTTTCGATATAGCCCTTTTCGATGATGCTGGTGACGATGCTATACACATCGTTGATGGGGATGGCAAAGCCAATGTTATCAATGGAAGCGCCGCTGCCGCTGGAGCCGGAATACTTGGCATTGGTGATGCCCACCACTTCGCCGTGCATATTGAACAGGGCGCCGCCGGAGTTACCGGAATTGATGGCGCAGTCGGTCTGGATCAGCTCCATGCTGGTTCCGTTGGACATGGTGACCTCCCGGTTCAGGGCGCTGACTGCACCGGCAGTCAGGGAGAAGGTCAGCTCGCCCAGAGGATTGCCGATGGCAACCACGCTGTCGCCGACATTCAGGGTATCGGAAGAGCCGATCACCACAGGAGTCAGGCCGGTAGCCTCGATCTTCAGCACCGCCACATCGTTGCTTTCATCGTAGCCAACAATCTTGGCATCGTACTTGGTTCCATCGTAGGTGGAGACGGTCACGGAATCCGCACCGCTTACCACATGATAATTGGTCAGAACATAGCCGTCATCGGTGAAGATGAAACCGGAACCTGCGGCAGCCGAGGTGGTCTGCTGACCCCAGAAATTGGTGGTAACGGCAGAGGTCACAATACCAACGGTGGAATTGACATTGGCTGCGTACACCTCTGCAGCGGTAAGGGTCTTGCTGGAATCGATCTGCTGGATCTGGATAACGGAGGTTTCCCGCACGCCCTTCATAACTGTGGACACGCCATCGGAAACCACCGTCTCCGGCTGATCTCCCCGCACCATTCTGCTTCCCAGGAAAGCACCGCCAACGCCCATGCAGCCGCTGACCAGTGCGCACACCAGAACCAGGGCAACGCCTTTCTTTGCGCCGGATTTCTTTTGCTTTCTGGGCTTCTCCTCCACGGGAGTACGGGGCTCCTGGGGGGCTTCGTTATGTTCTACTGTTTCGTAGACAGAATCATCATAATATTCACTCATAATCTTACACTCCTTCTGCCTTTGGGGCAGCTTTTTTTATGGCCTTATCCTAGCAGGCAATCCTGAAATGAAGCTTAAAGGAATTGAGAACGTTTTGTGAACTTTGGATTTTTTCTTTTTTCAGCTTCCTTTCAGGATTTTGATCTATTATAATACTGTTGCAGAGGAAGGCATCCAGCCTGCCTCTGCAAGCCAAAGGAGGCTTATCTATGAAGATTTTAATTATAGAGGATGAAAAGCTGCTGGCGGATTCCCTAAAGGTGCTGCTGGAAAAGCGGGGCTTTACCGTCGAATGCGTTTACGATGGGCAAACCGGTGAAGAGTACGCGGAAACCGGTGTATACGACCTGCTGATTCTGGATGTGATGATGCCGAAAATGAACGGCTATCAGGTGGCCCGGTCTGTCAGGAGCAAGCGCTGCGGCACCCCCATTCTGATGCTCACCGCAAAATCCAGCCTGGAAGACCGGATTGAGGGACTCAACGCCGGTGCTGACTACTACCTGTGCAAGCCCTTTGACAGCCGGGAGCTATTGGCCTGCGTTGGCGCGCTGCTCCGGCGGCAGGGAAACCAGGTAGACGAGCTGGTTCTGGGCAACACTTCCCTGGATTTATCCACCTGCACATTGATGTGTGGACAGCGCAGTGTGCGGCTCTCTGCCAAGGAGTTTGACGTGATGCGGTTTCTGCTGCAATCCAAGGGCTCTATTCTTCCCAAGGAAGTGATTCTTGCCAAGGTCTGGGGCTATGATTCCGAAGCCGTGGAAAACAATGTGGAGGTCTACATTGGCTTCCTGCGGAAGAAGCTCCACAGCATTGGCTCCAACGTTGCCATAACCTCCGTCCGCCGTCTGGGGTACCAGCTGGAGGTAAGCGAGCCGTGCTGAAAAAACTGCGAATCCGCTTTGTTTGCGTGCTGATGGCCCTGGTTACAGGTACACTTTGTGCCATTTTTGCCTTTTTATACCACAACACCCGGATCAATCTGCAATCCCAGAGCATTGCCGCCATGGAATCCATTGTCAAAAACCCCATTCAGTCCGGTCAGCTTGGCGGCAGTTCGGACTCCATAAGGCTTCCCTATTTTCTCATCCGGGTCAGCGCCCGGGGGGAAGTGACCGTCGTATCCCGGGGAAACTTTGACCTGACGGACAGCTCCTTTCTGGACGGGCTGATCGACCAGGCTATGGACAGCACCGATGACTGGGGAACGATTCCCGAATGCAGCCTGCGCTTTCTCCGGGTGAAAACCGCCAGCACCCTGACCCTGGTCTTTGCCGACACCACCAGCGAAACCGCCACGCTGCACACTCTGGCGAAAAATTGCCTGCTTATCGGCGTGCTGTGCCTGGGGGTCTTCTTCGGCATTGCCCTGCTGCTTGCCCAGTGGACGGTGCAGCCGGTGGAAAAGGCCTGGATTCAGCAGAAACAGTTTGTCAGCGATGCATCCCATGAGCTGAAAACGCCCCTGACGGTGATTCTGACCAATGCAGAGCTCCTGCAGCAGCCGGACACCGAACCTCAGGCCCGGGAAACCTGTGTAAACAGTATTCTCACCATGTCCCACCAAATGCGCACCTTGGTAGAAGACCTTTTGGAGCTGGCCCGGAATGACAACGGCAAATCCAAAATGGTTCTGGAAGAGCTGGACTACAGCGCCCTGGTGGAAGACGGAATGCTGCCCTTTGAGGCGGTATTCTACGAGCGGGGCCTGACCCTGGAATCCCAGATTCAGCCGGGCATCACCCTCACCGGCAGCCGTCAGCACCTGGGGCAGGTGCTGGACATTCTTCTGGACAACGCCCGAAAGTACGCCACATCCGGCGCAGTACAGGTAACCCTTTCCCGCTGGGGCAAACACCACTGCCGCCTGACGGTATCCAATCTGTGCGAGCCAATGACGGAAGAAGAGCTGCGCAATATCTTTAAGCGGTTCTACCGCCGGGATGAGGCCCGACACCGGGACGGAAGCTTTGGCCTGGGGCTGTCCATTGCGGAGAGCATTCTCGCTACCAACGGCGGGAAAATCTGGGCTTCCTGGGAAAATGGGCGCATTACCTTTACCGCTGAACTGCCGATAAAATAAGGAAGAATCCCTCCCCATCCGGGGAGGGATTCTGCATATCATGCAGCCGGGGTACTACGCCCGAGATTGCCACACCAGTGCTGCGGCACTGGTTCGCAATGACGAAGGAAGGTTGTGCTGCACACCGATTCACAATGACGAGGAAGGTTGTGCTGCACGCCGATTCACAATGACGAGGAAGGTTGTGCTGCACGCCGATTCACAATGACGAGGAAGGTTGAGGGGAGCAGCGGCATACCATGCAGCCGGGGTGTTTTATTCCTTTTCCACCATTTCTTCCTTCAATTCGCCTCCGCGGAACAGGAAGCGGCGGATGGCAAAGAGGCCTGCAATGCAGGCAACGCTTAGCAGGTTACTCACCGGGTCATCGTGGCTGAGAATTACGTGCCGGGTGATGGCAACGGTCAGCACCTCCAGGATGCTGGCAGGGGTGGTATCAATCAGCATACGCACAAATTCCAGGCCCACCACAATGGTCAGCACCTCGTGCAAAAAAGTGCTGACGTCTGCCACGGCACCGGGGTGCAGCACCAGTTCCACCAGAAGTTTCCCCAGTGCCCCCAGCATAACGACCAGGGTCACAACGGCAATCAGCTTTTCCAGCACATGGAGCACATGACGGAACAGGTGCTGAATTTTCTCCTCCCGGGCCTCCGAATGGCGAATCCGTTCCTCCGTCTGCTGAAAGCGCTCGTCCATTTTCTTTTCCAATTCCTTTTGATTGTTCATGGGGATTTCTCCTTATGTTCTGTAGTATTTCTGCATTTCTTCTGCGGCCCGCTCCACTTCTTCCAGCAGCTCCCGGGCGGACATCCGCAGCACACCGGAGCGGAAAGCACTCAGCTGCACCAGAGAATCGGAGGTTGCCACCCGAACGGTATAGCTGCTGCCGATTTGGGCTGCCAAATCCTGAATGTACTGGTCTGCGGTCTGCCCCTGCTGGGTATACACCACCTGAATGCCCTGGGTGCGGTTCTTCTCTCCCCCGGGCTGCCGATAGCTATCGAACACCAGCACCAGATGGCATTTTGTAAACCCGGCATAGCTGGACAGAATATCCTGCAGCCTGCGGCGGGCGGCGTCCAGGTCATTCTTTGCCGTTTCCGCCAGGGTTTCCCAGGCAAAGATGATATTGTAGCCATCCACAATCAGGTATTTTTCCTTGGGCTGCCGGATGGTCACCTCCGCACTTGCCGGTCTGCGGGGGGCGGAATACTGAGGCCGCCGGATGGGGCCGAACTCCCGCTCCATGATTTTTTCCAGTTCCCGATCGTCGATGGAAGGCCGCTCCACAATCTGGGGCGGCTTTTCCTCTTTTATGCCGCTTTCCAGGTGCATATATTCCTTCACTTCGTTCCACTTGACGGTGTGTCCCGCGCCATGGGAGCAGAAAACGGAATCCGGGGTATTCTCCGTGTCCCCTTCTGGGTCATATCCCGCCGCCTCGATTACCGCCTGGGCATTGTGGCAGGGCGCATAGCCGTGGAGGCTCAGGCTCAATCTGCCCATACCCTGGGTATAGGCCGCCAAAACCTGGGCATAGTCCTTGACCTCCGCCGCCGGAATCCGGCCCTCTAAGGAGGCCGTATTTCCGATGCTCTGGGGAGCATCCATTTCTCCGCCCATCCCCCGCAAATCCGTAATGGCCCGACCGATGCAGGCCTGAGGCACGGACAGGCGGAAATCGTACCAGGGCTCTAACAGTACGCTTTTTGCCTGCATCAGCCCCTGGCGCACCGCCCGGTAGGTTGCCTGGCGGAAATCCCCGCCCTCGGTGTGCTTGATATGGGCCTTGCCGATGAGCAGGGTAATTTTCATATCCGTAATGGGAGCGCCGAGCAAAACGCCCCGGTGGGTCTTTTCCGCCAAGTGGGTAAGAATCAGGCTCTGGTAGTTTCCGTCCAGCACATCCAGGGGGCATTGGGTGGCAAATACCAGGCCGCTGCCCTGGGGCAGGGGCTCCAGAAGCAGGTGCACCTCCGCATAGTGACGCAGGGGCTCAAAGTGCCCCACCCCCTCCACGGGAGCTTCAATGGTCTCCTTATAGGATATCTTCCGGTCATCCAAGGTTACATCCAGGCCAAACCGCTCCTTGGCAAGGCTGCGGAACACCTCCAGCTGCACCTGTCCCATGATCTGTACGTGGATTTGTCCGCCCTCCCACAAAAGTTTCAGCTGGGGGTCTTCCTCTTCCAGCTGCCTCAGCTTTTGCAGGGCCTGGGCAGGGTCTGCATGGGCGGGGAGATTCACCCGGTAGGTCATCACGCTTTCCAGGGTTGGGGTCAGGCCTGCCGGCTCGATTCCCAGGCTTTGCCCAATATAGCTCTGGCTCAAGCCAGTCACCGCCGCCACCGTACCTGCCGCTATGCGCTCCGGAGCGGTGAATTTATCCCCGGAATACAGCCGCAGCTGCACCAGTTTTTCTTCCACCGGTTCTCCTTTTTGGTTTCCATAACGTATCTGTTCCCGGACACTCAGGCTTCCGCCCGTCACCTTCAGCCAGGTGAGCCGGGTTCCGGAGGAATCCCTGGATATTTTATACACCCTGGCTCCAAAGTCCTGGGGGTATTCCTTTACCGGAGCATAGTCTTCCAGCAGCTGCAGCAGCTCCGCCGCCCCTTGGGTTTTCAGGGCCGCGCCAAAACAAACGGGAAATAGCTTCCGCCCGGAAACCAGTGCCCGGAGATTTTCCCGGCTTATCTGTCCGCTGGAAAGATAGTTTTCCAGCAGCGCCTCATCGCACACGGCAGCCTCTTCACACAGGGAAGCCCAGCTTTGTCCAAAATCCAGGCAGCCGGGGCTGAGCTTTTCCTGCAAATCGGAAAGGAGCCGAGTCTTGTCCGCCCCCGGCAAATCCATCTTGTTTACAAATAGGAAGGTGGGAACACGGTAGCGTTTCAGCAGCTGCCATAGCGTCAGGGTGTGTGCCTGAACCCCATCCGTCCCGCTGATGACCAGTACCGCGCAGTCCAGAATCGGCAGCACCCGCTCCGTCTCCGCCGCAAAATCCACGTGGCCCGGAGTATCCACCAGGGTCAGGGCCAGCTTTTCCGTTTCCAGCCGCGCCTGCTTGGAAAAAATGGTAATGCCCCGCTGCCGTTCCAGTGTCTCATTATCCAGGTAGGCATCCCCATGGTCTACCCGCCCCAGCACCCGCCGTGCCCCGGACACATAAAGCAATGCCTCGGATAGGGTGGTCTTCCCCGCATCCACATGGGCCAGCAGTCCGCACACCAGGGGGCGCTTTTCCGTATTTTGTTCTTTGGGCATAAAAAGTCCCCCATTCATGGTTTCGTCTGGCTCATTATACCATGAATGGGGGATTTCGCCAAGAGAATTATATCCTCTTTTCAATTGCCTGCTTAGGGCAGGTTTCCGCACACCGTCCGCAGTGGAGACAGTGGTGCTGGTGAATCACCACGGGCTTTTTGGAAATATCGATGCACTTCTGGGGGCAGACGGAATAGCACAGCTTGCAGCCGATGCAGCCTTCCCCCACATAGTAGCCCGGTGCTTCCTGTGCCGCTTTGCCGATGGCGAAGCTGTCCCGGACAATGTGCTCCGGGGCGCTGATGTCAAAATACTCGCCGTCCGCTTCGTACAGGCAAAACACCTCTAACGCACTACGGGTATCGCCGGGATAG
>CAKTNN010000002.1 GCA_934589065.1 uncultured Oscillospiraceae bacterium | reverse complement strand
AAGGTCAGGGCGCAGAAGGAGCAGGCACCAAAGCAGCCCCGATTGCTGACGAGACTGAATTTTACCTCCTCAATGGCAGGCACCCCCCCGGCCTTTTCGTAGCTGGGGTGATAGGTGCGGCAGTAGGGCAGGGCGTATACCGCATCCATCTCCTCGGTGGTCAGAGGCTTCTGGGGCGGGTTCTGCACCACAAATTCCTTGCCGTAGGGTTCTGCCAAACGTTTTGCGGTAAAGGGGTCACAGTTGCCATACTGAATTTTAAAGGATTCGGCATACAGCCGCTTGTTTTTTTGAATCTCTTCAAAGGCAGGCAGGGTAAGGGTGGGAAGGCTTTCGTCCAGCTCCTTGGTTTTATAAACGGTGCCATCGATGTAGGTGATGTCTTTAACGTCCATCCCGGCGTTCAGGGCATCGGCAATTTCTACGATGCTCTTTTCTCCCATGCCGTACATCAGGAGGTCTGCCTGAGAGTCGAGAAGAATGGAGCGCTTCATGCTGTCAGACCAATAGTCGTAGTGTCCCAGACGCCGCAGGCTGGCTTCAATGCCGCCAATCAGAATGGGCACATTTTTGTAGGCCTGGCGAATCAGATTGCAGTAGACTGTCGTTGCATAGTCCGGGCGTTTGCCCATAACACCGCCGGGGGTGAAGGAGTCCGTTTTGCGCCGGTGGTGGGTTACGGAGTAGTGGTTTACCATAGAGTCCATATTGCCGCCGCTGACCAGAAAGGCCAGACGAGGGGGGCCGAAAACGGTAACGGAGGCAGGATCCTTCCAATTGGGCTGGGAGATAATGCACACACTGTAGCCGTGGCTTTCCAATACTCTACTGATAATGGCGTGACCAAAGGAGGGATGATCCACATAAGCGTCGCCGATAACATATACAAAGTCCGGCTGCGTAATGCCCCGGGCTTCCATTTCACTTCTGGTTATGGGTAAAAATTCCATGGGATCCTCCGTTATTTGCTGTAAGCACGTACTTTTTCCATGAGCTTATCATAGATTCGCTCCTGCATCCAAGGCTCGGTGACTTTGCTTGCTACCTGCCCCACAGGGAACCAGGCAACTGCGCTGTTTTCATCCGGCTTGATGCGCAAAGGCTGACTGGGGTCTGCTTCAATCAGATAGGTTACATTCAGATGCAGGTGGCTGGATACATAGCGCCCCCGTTTCCGGTGCCCATCCACGGTCAGGGTTTCCACCGAGAAAATATCAGGGCAAACAAGCTGCAATTCATCCAGGCCGCTCTCTTCCCTGGTTTCCCGCAGGGCAACCTGCCGCAGATCCCGGTCACCATCTGCGTGTCCGCCCATCCAGGCCCAGGAGTGATATATGTTGTGATAGATCAGGAGCACCTGATCCCGGTCCGGGCTTACAACCCAGGAGGAGGCGGTCAGGTGGGCAATGGGATTTTCCCGGGTGTATAGCTCCTGACCGCTGGCAAGCAGGGAAAGAATCTGTGCTTTGTCCTGCTGTTCCTGCTCATTCCAGGGAATATATCGGGTCAAATCTTCCAGTAGTTCCATGTTACTGCTTTTTCACCTTTGTTTTGGTTCCGTCAGGGCGAAGAATATAGGTGTTTTCCAACTGCCCTACGAGATTAGCCTTTACGGAGTCGATGTAAATCCGGCGGAGTTTATCCCGCTCCGCAATTTCTTCGGGGGTCAGAGAACCTTCCTTTGCTTTTTTTGCCAGAGCATTGATTCTGGCAATGACGTCTTTCATTTCCATACAGCGTTCCTCACACATATTTCTGGATCACAATAGAGATCCGATCTTTCTTTGTTTTTCCGCCAATCTGGGCCAGGCGGATTTTTCCCAATCCCCGAACGGATATTTTATCTCCATCGTGGATTTCTTTGTCCGGTTTTTCGCAGGGAATGCCGTTCAGGCAGGCCTTGCCGGAGCGGATGTATTCTGCTGCCAGGGATCTGCCAATCCGGAAACCGGAGGAAACGACACTGTCCAGACGCAGAGAGGAAAGGGTATCCCGGATTGACTGAAATTCCGGTTGAGGCAACCGGATGTTTTCCAATTCCAGGCGCTGCAAGTGCAGCTTTGTCCTGCCTGCGGAATTCAGGTTATCCAGAATATAGAGAGCGATTCCCTGGGTGACAAAGAAGACGCACCGCCCAGGTTCTACACAGATATCCCCCACGGTTTCCCGGCTGATTCCGGCACCCATCAGTGCCCCCAGAAAATCCCGATGGCTCAGGCTGTCGCCTTGGAAAAAACTTGCTTCCAGGGCAACCACCGGGCTTTCCTCCGAAAGAAGGTATTCTTCTTCCAGATATTCCGGAAGATAAATCAGCATTTTCCGCTCCGCATCCCCGTAGCCGCCAAAGGCGTGCAGTCCAGGCACATCTCCGAAAAGAAAGCCGGACATTTCCTGCTCCCTGGGGGAGAGAAAAGGGGTGAAACCGATTATGTTTTTACGGATGCTGCCGTCAATCTTGTCCCATAGCTTGGCAAGAAGCAGACGATCCTCTGTATTCTTCGCGATTTTATCAATGGATTCTCGTTGCATTTTATCACCAATTTTCATTATATCACAGAAAAAGGACTCTGGGAAGAAGTTTTTCTTGTACCGGGCCGGTATTTTGTGTATAATACAGAAAATGACTGGGAAAGGGAACAAAAAAGATGGTAGTAGCAATTATTGGCGGCGGTGCCTCGGGCATGGCGGCTGCCATCACAGCCGCGCAGTGCGCAGGTGCCCAGGTGCTCCTGCTGGAGCGGCAGGCCAGAGTGGGCCGGAAGCTCCAGGCCACCGGAAACGGGCGCTGCAACCTGACAAACCTTCACGCCCTGGAGGGGGGCTACCATGGACTGGAGCCGGATTTTGTGCGGAATGCGCTGCAAGAATATCCGCCGGAAGAAACCCTAAGATGGTTCCTGAAATTGGGCCTATTGACGGTGGCGGAGGAATCCGGCAGGGTATATCCCTATTCCGACCAGGCAAACTCCGTTGTGGATATTCTGCGGTTTGCCTTGGAAAAGCCCAATATTCAGGTGTGCACAGGCACAGAGGTGCAGCGGGTAAAAAAAGACGCATCCGGGTTCCGGCTGGAAGCCGCCGGGCAGACGCTTTCGTGCGACAGGCTGATTGTTGCCTGTGGCGGTCTTGCCGGCAGCAAGCTGGGGGGAACCATGTCCGGCTACCAAATTTTGCGCAGTCTGGGGCACCATTGCACCAAATTGCGGCCCAGCCTGGTGCAGATTAAGACGGATTGGCCCGGAATTGCCGCACTGAAGGGTGTCCGGGCGAATTGCCATGCGGCGATCTATCGGGACGGAGCGCAATTCTGCCAGAGCAGCGGAGAAATTCAGTTTACCGACCAGGGAATATCCGGCCCGGTGATTTTTGAAATTTCCCGGGATGTGTGCCGGGAGAAGGGGGATTGGGTATGCACCCTGGATCTGCTGCCTCAGCTTTCCCGGGAGGAACTGGAAAAAATGCTGATTTCCCGACGGGGGACGACCCTCCCCAACGGGGAGCTGCTGACGGGAATTCTCCACAATCGGCTGGGCCGGGTGGTTACGCAAAGCTGTGGCCTGAGCCTGAACGGGGCTGCTGCCGATCTGACGGAAGAGGAGATCAGAAGGGTTGGCGATGCCGTAAAGTGCTTTTCTCTGTCGCTGCGTGAGCCTTTGGGCATGGATAGCGCCCAAGTGACCGCCGGAGGAATCTTTACAGGGGAATTTGACCCTCAAACCCTGGAAAGCAGGCTGGTTCCCGGGCTGTATGCCTGTGGAGAAGTGCTGGATGTGGACGGAGACTGCGGCGGCTACAATTTGCAGTGGGCATGGAGCTCCGGCAGAGTGGCAGGAAAATGGGCAGGAGGATATGAAAATGCTTAGAGTGCGGGATATTTCTATGGCGCCGGAGCATGACAAAGGCGCACTTTTATACGAGTCCGCCAAAATCCTGGGTGTATCCGCATCGGAAATAGAGCGCATTCGACTGGTGCGCCGGTCGATCGATGCCCGGAAAAAGCCCAACGTGCGGGTGATTTATACGGTGGATGTGGCGCTGAAGGGCAGCGAAAACAAAGTACTGAAGCGCTGCCGCAGCAATAAGGTAAGCATTGCTCCCGTAAACCGCTACCGTGTGCCAAAGGCACAGCCCAGAGAAGACCGTCCGGTGGTGATCGGCTTCGGCCCTGCCGGAATGTTTGCGGCATTGGTGCTTGCCCTGGCGGGACGAAGACCCATTGTTTTGGAGCGGGGAGAAGATGCTCTGACCCGGCAAAAAAAGGTGGAGACTTTTTTTGAAACCGGAAAGCTGGACACCAGAAGCAACGTCCAGTTTGGGGAAGGCGGCGCGGGCACGTTTTCCGATGGGAAACTCAATACCGGGGTAAATAATCCCAGAATCAGCTGGATTCTGGAGCAATTTGTGGAGGCGGGGGCGCGGGAGGATATTCTGTTTGACGCCAAGCCCCACGTCGGTACGGATGTGCTGCTGGAAGTGGTGCAGAACCTGAGAAAACGCATCCAGGCCCTAGGGGGCGAGGTGCGTCTTTGCAGCCAGGTAACTGCCTTGGAAACCCGGGGAAACCACCTGACCGGTGTCCGGCTGGAAAGCGGAGAGATAATCCCTTGCAGGCAAGCGGTGCTGGCAATTGGGCACAGCGCCAGGGATACCTTTGAAATGCTGCTGGAGGCGGGCATTTCCATGGAGCCCAAACCCTTTGCCATGGGCGTGCGGATTGAGCATAGCCAGGAAAAAATCGATCTTGCCCAGTATGGAACGGTTCATGCCAGCCTGCCGCCGGCAGACTATAAGCTGGTGCAGCATTTGGAGAATGGCACGGTATACACTTTCTGTATGTGTCCCGGCGGCTATGTGGTGGCGGCTGCCTCGGAAGAGGGGAGAGTTGTCACAAACGGCATGAGTTACGCAGACCGGGATGGAGAAAACGCAAATGCTGCTCTGCTGGTGACGGTAAACCCGGAGATTTTCCCGGAGCCCGGGCCTCTTGGAGGAATGTACTGGCAGCGGGAAATTGAGGAAAGCGCCTACCGCCTCACCGGAAGCTACCGTGCTCCGGCCCAGAAGGTGGGGGATTTCCTTTCCGGCAAAGAAAGCGAGGGCCCGGGCACGGTAAAGCCGACCTACCGTCCCGGCGTTTGTTGGACGGATCTGCACAGGTGTCTGCCGGAGCATATTACGGGCGCTCTTGCCCAGGCGCTGCCCAAGCTGGATGGAAAGCTGCGGGGGTTTGCCGACCCGGATGCGGTACTTACGGCACCGGAAACCCGAAGCTCCTCCCCGGTGCGAATTGTACGGGATGAAACCCGCCAGTCGAACCTTTTGGGGCTCTATCCCACAGGAGAGGGAGCCGGATACGCAGGAGGCATTATGTCCGCCGCCATTGACGGCATGGTGACGGCAGAGGCAATTCTGGAAGCAATGCCGGAGTAATTCAAAACAGACGGAAAAATTCCCGGTATCCACTGCTGGACACCGGGAATTACTTCTTATCGCAGATCAACTTCTTCGCCGTTTTTCATAGCGGCTTTCATTTTTACCTTGTTTTCATACATATTGTTGTCGGCAACCTTTAACAGTGTCGCCATGGTGCTGTTGGGAACCTGAGCGGAGTGGGCATACCCGGCGGCGTAGCTCAGGGGAATTACCGGCATAAACTGGGTGCCGGAGCGATTGTGGTCTGCCGCCATCCGCGCCAGTTTTTCCAGGAACGCATCCACTTCTCCGGGGGTAACATCCCGCATGATGATGACGAATTCGTCACCGCCATATCTGCCCACAAATGCTGCAGGGGGTGCGGCCTTGCGAAGCAGCTGGGCGAAGCACCTGATCATGTCGTCACCGGCCTGGTGACCCATGGCATCATTGATTTTTTTCAGGAAATTCAGGTCGAACATCAGGCAGGCCGTTGACAAATCCAGTTCGCCCGGAGCGTTGAGGAGTTCTTCACACCGGCTCTTGTTGGGAAGACCGGTGTGCTTGTCCAGATATGCTGTATGGGTGAGCTCAGAATTCACGGTAGAGAGCTTTCGATTCTGAATGGAATTGAAGAACATCAGAAGAATGGTCAGCACGCTGCAAATGACCATTCCGGTTTCAATCTTCAACAGATCTTCTGTAACCTTAGCGCAATAGATTTCAGAGGCGTCAACGGTATCGTTTGCCAGCTTATAAAAATGGTCGCTGACCTCCAAAATGTTGCTGTTTTCCAGACCTTTGGAACGAAGCGTATAAATTTCTGCCTGTAGGGTATCCCAATATTTGGTTTCAGTAGCGAGGCGGCTCTGGTATTCCACATAGCGCATAGGGGTAATGCCGTATACATCGCCGCCCTCTTTCAGCTCCAGCAAAAGCTGGGTCAGGTCGGCGATTGCCTGATCGTTGGGCAGCCCTAAGATTTCCTGTTTCACAAGCTGCTGGCTCATTCCGCGGACGCTTCCTGTGGAGTTGATTACTTTTGCGGTGCCTTGAAGCAGCCGCACATCCATCATCGATAGAAAGATCAAAAATGTAAGCAAAACGGAGAGAACCTTGGGAACCGTCTGTGCTACGGTATTTTTTATCTTACCCACGATGTCCCAGCCTCCTCTCAGGGATTATCGTCTGCTCCAACTTAACGTTGGCACGATAATATTATATAGAAATTTTTGCAAAAATCAACATCTTTTTAGTGATTGTGAAAAAACTTTTCTTTCGAGTTTTTTTAACGCAACGAAACATGGGAGAAAATGGGCACAGAGGATTATTTTGTCGTATTCTGTCGGATTTTTCTTGCTATTTTAAAAACAGATGTGTATAATAAACAAGAAGTAATATTTGTCGGATATGCTTATCTGCTGATCCCGGCGGCGGTGATTTTTTGCGTCGCATACCTATATTGTGGAGGGGTTCTTTATGACCTTGAAAGAATGCTACGATCAGATGAATGGCAGCTACGAAGAGGCCAAGGGCCGTCTGATGACGGACTCTATGATCGAGCGCTTTATTTTTAAGTTTTTGGATGATCAGACCATGGCAAACCTTCGCAAGGCCGTGGCAGAGGGGGACATTGCTGTGTCCTTCCGGGAGGCCCATACCCTGAAGGGCGTGGCTGCCAATCTGGCGTTTACCCAGCTGCAGCAGGCTGCTTCCCAGCTGACGGAGCAGCTGCGTCCCCAGCATGGCACTGCGGATGCCGCTTTGATGGCAAATGTGGAAAAGGCTTACGGCATTGTGGTGGATGCCATTCACGTATACGGAGCGCAGAAATAATATGCAGAAACGCCGCGCCGAAAAGGCGGCGGGTTTGCGGTGATTCTCCGAAAACCGCAGGGGCAGCGGAATGTTTGGCAGCTGCCATGGATTGTTTTGCAGCTTGCTGCAAGTAGAGGAGAGACGTCATGCATAAATCAAATGTTCTTATTGTTGACGATGCGAAAATTAACCGGGAGCTCCTGGAATACATTCTCCAGGATCGCTATCAGGTTTTTCAGGCGGAGAACGGCGCACAGGCGGTGGAGATGATTGAGTCTCAGGAACGGATTTATCGTCTGGTGCTGCTGGATATTCAGATGCCTGTTATGGACGGCTATGGCGTCCTGGAATATATGAATTCCCATAACCTATTGAAGGAGCTGCCGGTAATTGTGATTTCCGGCGATTCCTCAAACGAGGCGGTTCTGCATGCTTATAAACTGGGGGCGGTGGACTATTTTTCCAAGCCATTCAGTCCGGAAATCGTTTTGAACCGGGTGCACAACATCCTGTCCCTGTACGAGCATGACTATAAAGACAGCCTGACCGGCGGCTACAACCGAAACGGTTTCATCCGCATGGCTGAGAACATTCTGCATAATGCCGCCAGACGGACGGACTATGCTCTGATGTTCCTGGATATCAAGAATTTTAAAGCCACCAATGAGCTCTTCGGCACAGAGGGCGGGGATACAATCCTGAAAGATTTCTACGCCCGCATCAATGCCAATTGGGAGCCCGAAATCTCCGGGCGGCTGGATGCTGATCACCTGGTTTGCCTGGTGCGCCAGGATCACATCAATCTGGAAACCATGGCATCCAAGCTGAAAATCACGGCGCAGCTGAAAAACCGAAGCATGAAGCTCTACGGCTACTGCGGAATCTACTGCCTGAATGAAAACGATACCGATGTCACCAGCATGATCGATCGGGCAAAATTGGCAGAGGAGAGCATTCTCAGCGACCATGTGCAGCCCTTTGCAGTGTTTGATGATTCCATGCGCCGGATTTATATGGATCAGGTAGAGCTCATGGGGGAGTATGAGGCAGCAATTGCCAACGGGGAATTTAAGGTTTATTACCAGCCTGTGGTGGAAGCGTCCACCGGCAATCTGGTTTCTGCGGAGGCGTTGGTTCGCTGGGTGCATCCCCAAAGGGGAATGGTTTCCCCGGCTGCCTTTATTCCTGCGCTGGAAAGCAGCGGGCAGATTTCTAAGCTGGACTGGTTTGTGGCGGATCATGTGCACAAAACCATTTTGCAGTGCTATAAAGACAGCACACCCATGGTGCCGGTTTCTGTGAACCTTTCCTGGATGGACTTCTATGATGACGGCCTGATGGATCGTCTGGTGGACATTTTCCAGGGGAATACCCTCCGTCAGGGGGATATGCGTCTGGAAATTACCGAAACCTCGTATGCCGCATTGGAGAGTGACCGCGCGGGAATTTTGCAGCAGCTGCGCAGCGCCGGAGCAAAGATCCTGCTGGATGATTTTGGCAGCGGCTACTCCTCCTTCGGAATGCTGAAACAGTATGATTTTGATATCCTAAAGCTGGACATGACCTTTACCCGTCAGATTGAAACCAGCCCCAAGGTGCGCACCATCATTGGCGGCATTATGGAGATGGTGCATCATCTGGGAATTAAGGTGATTGCCGAGGGCGCAGAGACACCGGAGCAGGTGAGATTCCTGCGGGACAACGACTGCGATTACATCCAGGGTTACTATTTCTCCAAGCCGTTGCCGGAGGCAGAGTTCCTGGACTATGTGGAAAAGTGCCGCAGGGAGGGCAAGCTAGGCCAGTCCGGTGATTCCGGACGGGGAATGATTGGCGTATACCGCAAGGCCGAGACGGTGGTTCCTGACAAACGCCTTACCCGCCGGGAAATGCAGGATATGCTCCGGGGATACCAAATGATTTTTGATGTGGTGCATTTGCTGGATCACAAGGCTTTGGAGCATATTAAGGATGAACCCGGCTGCTCCGGGTGTGAACTGAATGGTGACCCGGAAAGGGTGAACCAGTGCCTTGCCCTGCGGGTGCTGAAATCCAAGGGGGAGGAATCCCTGACGGTGCAGCGGGATGGCGCATACTATGAGATCATTGCCAAGTATATGGAAGTTGACGGGGAGCCTTATGTTTTGGAGATGCTCCACCGGCTGAAGGCAGAATAATCTAGGGGACTGTTAAAAAACGTGTCAGAGCGAACTAGCGCGTACACTGGTGCGGCAATCTTCTTCCCGGAAGGGCGAAGAATACCGCACCGGAAAGATTCGCTGATTTCCTATGACAATGGTTTTTTAACAGTCCTTTTTGTTTAGATTCGGTTGAGAAAAACCAACTATAATTTTGCGTAACCAAATATGGGAGAATCGTATTACTGTATAGACCATGGAGAGCACAGACAAAATGAATACATATCGTGCAGGAATTGATATTGGCTCCACCACCGTAAAACTGGCGGTTCTGGACGAAAATAACCATCTTATTTACGGAAACTATTGCCGCCATCAGGCCAATACCCTGGGGGCGCTGGCAGACCTTCTAAAGAATGCCCGGGAGAAGCTGGGGCCGTGCCTGTTTCAGGTACAGATCACCGGCTCCGGTGCAATTACCCTGGCAAAAGCCATGGAGATTGGATTCGTACAAGAGGTTGTTGCAGTTGCTTCCGCATTGAAGGAATTCTATCCTCAGACGGATGTTGCCATTGAGCTGGGCGGCGAGGATGCAAAAATCATCTATTTTACCGGCGGACTGGAAGAGCGGATGAACGGCGTGTGCGCCGGAGGAACCGGCTCTTTTATTGACCAGATGGCAGCGCTGCTGCAAATTGATGCCGGTGGACTGAATAAAGAGGCAGAAAATTATCAACAGATTTATCCCATTGCGGCCCGCTGCGGCGTATTTGCAAAGACGGATATTCAGCCGCTTATCAACGAGGGTGCTACCAAGGCAGATTTGGCGGCATCCATTTTCCAGGCGGTGGTAAACCAGACCATATCCGGCCTGGCCTGCGGAAAGCCCATCCGGGGCTGTGTCGCCTTTTTGGGCGGCCCGCTGCACTTTTTGCCGGAACTGAAAAAAGCATTTATCCGCACCCTGAAGCTGACCCCGGAGAATGTGGTAGACCCGGATAACTCCCACCTGTTTGCTGCCATGGGCTCTGCTCTGGAAAGTGGGGGTGCACCGGAAACCCCTCTGGAGGAGCTGATTGCCAGACTGGAAAAGGGCGTTCAGGTGTCCTTTGAGATGCCCCGGCTTCCGGCGCTATTCCGGGATCAGGCGGACTACGATGAATTTTGCCGGCGTCACAGCCAGGCGGTGGTGAGGAAGGCCAACCTGGAAACCTACTGCGGCGATTGCTATCTTGGAATCGATGCCGGTTCTACCACCACCAAAATGGTCCTGATCGGTCAGGAGGGGCAGCTGCTGTTTTCCTACTATGCCAATAATAAAGGCAACCCCATCGAGACGGCAAAGACGGCTATCTGGAAGCTGAAAACCATGCTGCCCGGCTCTGCCCGGATTGCCCGCACCTGCTCTACCGGTTACGGGGAGGCACTGCTGAAATCCGCCTTCTGCCTGGATGAGGGAGAAGTGGAAACAATTGCCCACTGCACGGCAGCATCCTTTTTTGATCCCAAGGTGGATTGCGTGCTGGATATCGGTGGACAGGATATGAAGTGCATCCGCCTGAAAAACGGCGCGGTGGATACCATCATGCTCAACGAGGCCTGTTCCTCTGGCTGCGGCTCTTTCATTGAGAATTTTGCCAATTCTCTGGGATTTACGGCGGAGAAGTTTGCCAAGGAGGCGCTCTTTGCGGAGCATCCGGTGGATCTGGGAACGCGCTGCACGGTGTTTATGAATTCCAACGTGAAGCAGGCCCAGAAGGAGGGGGCAAAGGTCTCCGATATCTCTGCGGGCCTTGCCTATTCCGTTATCAAAAATGCGCTGTTTAAGGTAATTAAGCTGAGCTCTGCCAAGGAGCTGGGCAGCCATATCGTGGTTCAGGGGGGAACCTTCCACAATCAGGCGGTTTTGCGGGCCTTCGAGAGCATTGCCGGGGCTCAGGTGGTCTGCCCGGATATTGCCGGACTGATGGGCGCTTTTGGTGCGGCATTGATTGCCCGGAACCATGACCGGGGCAAGGGCACCACTATGATGCCGCTGGAGGACATTGTAAACCTGACCTACACCACGAAAACCCGCCGCTGCGGCGGCTGTGCCAACAACTGTATGCTGACGGTCAATGTGTTCCCCGGCGGTCGGCGGCACATCACCGGAAACCGGTGCGAAAAGGGAGCCGGTGGCGGCAGCAAAAGGCAGAAAGCCCCCAACATGGTGGCCTATAAGCAGAAGCGGATGTTTGACTATGAGCCCTTGCCGGAATCGGAGGCGGTGCACGGAACCGTTGGCCTGCCCAGAGTGCTGAATATGTACGAAAACTACCCGTTCTGGGCAACCTTTTTCCGCAATCTGGGAATTCGTGCGGTTTTGTCCCCCTTCTCTGACCGGAAAATCTATGAAAAGGGTATGGACTCCATTCCCTCCGAATCGGAGTGCTATCCGGCAAAGCTGGCCCATGGTCATGTTCAATGGCTGATCGATCAGGGCATTACCACAATTTTCCACCCCTGTGTATTCTATGAATATCAGGAGCACAAGGACGCACAGAACCACTATAGCTGCCCCATCGTTGCCTCTTATCCCGAGAATCTGAAAAACAATGTGGAGGCGGTTACGGAAGGAAAGGTGCGGTATATCCGTCCCTTTGTGGCCTTCACCAGTGAAAAGACTGCCGCAGACCGGTTGGTAAAGGTCTGCAAAGAGGAATGGAACATTCCTGCCTCCGTTACCCGCAAGGCGGTGAAGGCTGCCTGGGAGGAGCAGAGAAAGACCAAGGCGGATATTGTGGCTGAGGGAACCCGCGTCCTGAGAGAGATGGAGGCTTCCGGCGGCAGCGGTATTGTGCTGGCAGGCAGACCCTACCATATTGACCCGGAAATCAATCACGGGATCCCGGAGCTTATCGCCTCCTACGGCCTGACGGTGCTGACGGAGGATAGCCTGCCTAACCCCCAGGAGGAACAGCAGCTGCGCATTGTAGACCAGTGGGTGTATCATTCCCGGCTGTATTCCGCCGCCAGATTTGTGCGGAATCGGGATGATTTGGAGCTTTTGCAGCTGAATTCCTTCGGCTGCGGGCTGGATGCTGTTACCACCGATCAGGTCAATGAAATATTGGAGGGCAGCAACAAGCTATATACCCTCTTAAAAATCGATGAGGTAAACAACCTTGGGGCGGTACGGATTCGGATTCGCAGCCTGATGGCTGCCATGAAGATGCGCAAGGAGGAGAAAATCCATGCTCAGCCGCAGCCTGTAGCGTTCCAGCGGCAGGAGTATACCTCCCAGATGCAGCTGGAAGGGTACACGATCCTTGCGCCCCAAATGAGCCCCATCCACTTTGAGATTCTTCAGCCGGTTCTTGAAAAACATGGCTATCATGTGGTGGTGCTGGATAATGATGACCGCAGTGCCATTGATGTGGGCCTGAAATATGTAAACAATGATGCCTGCTTCCCCTCCATAACGGTGGTGGGGCAGATTATGGAGGCGGTGCTTTCCGGGAAATATGATACGGATCACCTGGCAATTATGATGACTCAAACCGGCGGCTGCTGCCGGGCCAGCAACTATGTGGCATTCATCCGCCGGGCTCTGCAAAAGGCGGGCTACAGCCATATCCCGGTGATCTCCGTCAATGCAAACGGGATGGAGAAGAACGAAGGCTTCCATTTTACGCCGGGCCTGATTTTGGATGCCGTCCATGCCATTGTCTACGGGGATCTCTTTATGCGCTGCCTGTATCGGGTGCGGCCTTATGAGCTGACAAAGGGCTCTGCCGATGCCCTCCATGAAAAATGGAAGAAAATCTGTATTGATTCTCTGGTGAATCCCCAGTGCAGTCTCAGCTATTCCCAGGTGTGCCACGGGATTGTAGAGGCCTTTGATGCCTTCCCCATTGACGAAAAAATGCGCAAGCCCAGGGTGGGAATTGTGGGAGAGATCCTGGTAAAGTATATGCCCTTGGCAAACAACCATCTGGTACAGGTGTTGGAAGCTGAGGGGGCGGAGGCAGTGGTTCCCGATATGCTGGATTTCTTCAATTATTGCCTCTTGGGCGGAGAATACCGTCATGAATTCCTGGGCGCAGGATTGGACTCCGAGGTTTTGGCAAAGGTAGGCATCAAGTCTGTCCGGGCTCTGCGCCAGCCTGCCATCGATGCACTGAAAAAGAGCAAGCGCTTTACGCCTCCTGTGCCCATTGAGGAAATTGCAGAAAATACCAAGCCCTTCCTGTCTCTGGGCAACCAGTACGGCGAAGGCTGGTTTCTGGCAGGAGAAATGGTGGAGCTCATCACCTCCGGCACCCCTAATGTGATTTGCATTCAGCCCTTTGCCTGCCTGCCCAACCACGTGGTTGGCAAGGGCGTGATTAAGGTGCTGAAAAAGGCCTATCCCCAGGCGAATATCTCCGCCGTGGACTATGACCCCGGTGCCAGCGAAGTGAACCAGCTGAACCGCATTAAGCTGATGCTTTCGGCTGCCAAGGAAAATCTTGAGAAGAACGACGGCTGAGATGCCGGTTGTTCGGATACCTTTTAAAAAATGCGGGCCGGTTATCCCGGCCCGCTTTTTTGCTTGCGGAAGTCGTGTTGCGGAAAAGGTCAAAACAATCGGGAAACTGATGGTAGATTTTTGTGCAGGAAGATGATATAATGACCGGAGAATATCTGGCATACAGATTCTATATGCGCGTTCTTCCGGGGAGATCCGGGAAAAAACGCGGCGATATTACAGGCAGCGCCCAAAGACGGAGGAAACACATGGAGCAACAGGAGAGTGGCTTTGTCCACAAAATCGATAAAAGCAGCATACCGGTCTGCCCAATTCTTGGTGTGGAATTGGCAGCCATTGATATGCCCTGGCTCCTGGACTTTACGGAGAAACACCTGCAGGAGCTTTCCGGGGATTATATCTGTGTATCCAATGTCCATACAACGGTTATGGCCTATCAGGATCCCAAGTATCTGGCTGTGCAGAACGGGGGCATTCTGGCACTTCCTGATGGCGGCCCTTTGTCTTCCACCGGGCGTCGGCGGGGCTATGCGCAGATGGCACGGGTTACCGGGCCGGACTATATGAGCAGCGCGATTACTCTGGGGCTCAAACAGGGCTGGAAGCACTATTTTTATGGAAGCACCCAGGAAACCCTGGATATTCTGGCCCGGGAGCTGCCCGAGCGTTACCCCGGTATCCAAATTGCAGGAATGTACAGTCCGCCTTTCCACCCTATGACGGAGGAGGAAGACCGTCAGGCAGTTGACCGCATCAATGGGGCACAGGCTGACTTTGTCTGGGTTGGCCTGGGTGCACCCAAACAGGAAAACTGGATGCACTCCCACCAGGGAAAGGTACACGGCCTGATGGTTGGCGTGGGTGCCGCCTTTGACTATGAGGCAGGGAACATAAAACGCGCGCCTGCATGGATGCAAAAGCATAATTTGGAGTGGCTGTATCGGCTGATTCAGGATCCCAAGCGGCTGTTTAAGCGTTATTTTGAAACCAATACCGTGTTCCTTATTCAGGCAGAACTGCGGGGAAAATAGTATGAATATTCTGATTGTACACAATTACTACCAGCTCCCCGGAGGAGAGGATGCCGTTGTTGCCGGAGAAAAGAGCCTGCTGGAAAGTCATGGACATAAGGTCATTCTCTATAGCCGGAACAATTCAGAATTAAAAGAGCAGAGCAAGGCCGGAAAGCTATTGCTGCCTGCAACGCTGATTTTTAACCCCCGAACCTATCGGGAAGTCCGAAAACTGATTAAAAAAGAAAAGATTGACCTGGTGCATGTGCACAATACCCTTATGCTGGTTTCCCCGGCGGTGTACTATGCTGCAAAAAGCCGTGGCGTCCCCGTGGTGCAGACCATTCATAATTTCCGAATGCTGTGCCCCGGGGCGGTGTTTTTTCGGGACGGTGCAGTGTGCGAGGAATGCCTGACCGATGGCCTGGGCTGTGCGGTAAAGCACCGATGCTACCGGGGCAGCCGCCTGCAAACTTTGGGCTGCGTTGTGTCTACCCGTTTTCACCGGATGACCGGTATCTACAAAACCCCAACCTATATCTGCCTGACGGAATTCAACCGGAGAAAACTGCTGACATTAAAGGGCATTTCTCCGGAGAATGTGCTGGTAAAGCCGAATTTTGTGCATCAGACAGAGGCATTGGTTCCCTTGGAGCAGCGGGCAAACCGGATCATCTTTGCTTCTCGATTGGAGGAGCTGAAGGGCCTTCGGGTGCTGCTGGAGAGCTGGCGGCTGCTGGGGCCGGATGCACCGCGGCTGGTGATTTGCGGCAGCGGGCCTTTGGAAAGCTGGTGTTTGCAGTTTATCCAGGAGAATAAAATGCGTACGGTTTCATTGGCGGGCAGGCTCCCCAATGAGAATGTTCGCAGGCTTTTGGCAACCAGTAAAGCACTGATTTTGCCAACCCAGTGCTACGAGGGCTTCCCTATGTGCATTGCGGAAAGCTATAGTGTGGGAACTCCGGTACTGGTTTCGGACTTGGGCAATGGCGGCAGCTTGGTGAAGCAAGGAATTACCGGCATGAAATTTAACCAGAAATCTCCCCAATCCATAGCCGATACGGTCAGGGCCTTTCTGGCGGACAAGGATACCCCCTGGTGCGAGAATGCCAGCCGGGAGTACGCAAACTCTATGACGCCGGAGAACAACTACAGCCGCCTGATGGAAATCTATGACTATGCCATGGCACGAAAGGGGAAAGGTCTATGAAAAAGGTGCTGATCATCAGCAATATTCCCTCTCCCTATCGGACGGCACTGTATGCTTATTTGCAGGAGCATCAGAAGGACGTGCGATTCCAGGTTCTCTATACCAGCCGTATTGAAAGTGACCGGGCCTGGACGCAGGATAGCGATGGCTTAAAGGATACCTATTTTCAGTCTTCCAAAGTGCTTTCCGTAAAGGGCGGCAAAATCGGTGGGACGGCTACCCGGTTTATCCACATTCCCCAGGGCCTGGGAAAAATGCTTGGCAGCCTTTCTCCGGATGTGATTATCGGTTCGGAATACAATCTCTCTGCGGTGCAGGCCCTCCTTTGGGCGAAGCGGCACGGCGTTCCCTTTATCAATTTGACGGATGGTACGCTCCGTTCGGAAACTTATATTGGCGCGGTCCAGAAGTTTACCAGAAAGCTGATTATCTCCCGGGCGGATGCATTTCTTGCCAGCTCTACAAAGGCGAGGGAAAAGCTGCTCCACTGGGGAGCGGCGGAGGAAAAAATCGCCATCAGCTACTTAACCGTTCCGGCAGCTCCCTTTTTGCAGCTGCAAAGAGAGCCGGAAATGGGGAGAATCCTTTATGTGGGCCGTATTTCCCATGAAAAAGGCCTGGATTTGCTGGTAGATGCCTTGGCCCAAACCCATGCCCCCTGGGCTTTGCGGGTGGTAGGAAACGACGTGGGGGGCGAAAAGCAGCTTGTTCAGTCCAAAATAGACGCGCTGGGGCTTACAGGGCGGGTTCAGTTCCTGGGCTACAAGGAGGGAGCGGCACTGCTGGAAGAATACAGCAAGGCAAGCGTGCTTGCTGTGCCCTCCAGATCGGATTGCTTTGGCCTTATTCTGGTGGAGGGCGGCTGCGCCGGTGTTCCCATTGCTGCGTCATGCTACGCCGATGGGGCTTATGATGTCATTACGCCGGGGGTAAACGGACTCCTGGCAGACCCGGAAGACCCGGCTGCGTTTTCTTCCTGCCTGGATGCTCTCCTGGAAAAACCGCTCCCGGCAGAAGGTCTGCGGGAGACGCTGGGAGAGAAATTCAGCTTTCAGCGGGCAGCGGAAGGGTATTTTCAGGCGCTGAGAATTGCGGAAGGGAGGAAAAGTCATGGCGAATATCCCAATTGTGGTGGTTGCTTATAATCGTTTGGACTCTCTAAAACGGATTCTGGCGTCTCTGTCCCGGGGGGACTATCCCCAAGAGCCGGTGGAGCTGGTTATCAGCATCGACCGGGGGGATAACCGGGATGTTTTGGATTACGCCGATGCTTTCCTCTGGCCCTACGGAGAAAAAAGGGTCATTTACCGTTCCCAAAATCTGGGCCTGAAAAAGCACATTCTCACCTGCGGCGATTTGACCCGGGAATATGACGGGATTATCCTGCTGGAAGACGATCTGGTGGTTTCGCCGGACTTCTACCGTTACAGTCAGGAATGCTTTGCGTTTGTCAAAAGCCAGGACAAAATTGCCGGAGTGGCGCTGTATAATCACAGGCTGAGTCAGTTGACGGAAAAGGTGTTTGAGCCTGTGGAGGATGGTTTCGATAATTGGTATTTCCGCTATGCCTGTTCCTGGGGCCAGCTTTGGACAAAGGAACAGTGGGCATTATTCCGGGACTGGCTCAGACGGAATGAAGACTATGATTTTTCCGGTTCTTTCAAAATACCGGAGCACATCAAGGATTGGGGGAAGCACTCCTGGCTCAAGTATCACATTGCCTTCTGCATTGAAACAGACCGCTTTTTCCTTTACCCACGGGTGGCAAGAACCACCTGCTTTTCCGATGCCGGGGTGAATTTCTCGGAGCAGGAGGATACCTTCCAGGTCCCTTTGATGCTTGGGGGGCGGGAAAAGCTTTTGCAGCTGTCCCGCTTAGAGGAATCCCGGGCGGTTTACGACCAGTGGATGGAGAACCAATACCTTGCCAAATTCCTGGGTAAGGATATCTGCATCGATCTTTACGGTTCAAAAACCGGCTTTGAAGGGAAACCCTATCTGCTTACCTCTTCCCGTGTAGAGGGAGCAGAGCTCCTGCAATCCTTCGGCAGGCAGATGCGCCCCCAGGAATGGAACGTCCTGGCAGAGGTTCCGGGGGATGCCATTCATTTATATCGCCTTGGTGCGAACGCCAGGAAGCTGCCGGAGAACCGGGAAAGCCAAATGCGGGATGCCCAGTATTACATCCGCGGCATTAGCTATCCTTATAAAAAGGCAATCGTTGGGCTTTTTTGGCAGGAGACGAAGAAGAAAATCCGGCGCAAGCTGATAAAAAAATAAGGGGGAGAAAAAATGGTGCATACAGATTGGTATAAGAACACCGTGTTCTATCAGATCTGGCCCCGGAGCTTCCGGGACGGCAACGGCGACGGCATGGGTGACCTCTATGGCGTGATTGAAAAACTGGACTATATCAAGAGCCTGGGCTGTGACGGAATCTGGTTTTCGCCGCTGTATCCCTCTCCCGGAGCAGACTGCGGTTACGATATTTCCGATTATATGGATATTGACCAGCAGTTTGGCGGTATGGAGGCCTTTGATGCCTGCCTGCGGGAAGCCCACAGCCGGGGCATGAAGGTGATTATGGATCTGGTGGTAAACCACACCAGCGATGAGCATGAGTGGTTCCAGAAAAGCCGCCGCCGGATTGACCCCTATACGGACTACTATATCTGGCGTCCTTTGCAGGCAGACGGCAAGCTGCCCAACAATTGGGATTCCCATTTTGAAGGCAAGGCCTGGACCTTTGATCCTGTCCGCAAGGAATACTATATGCACCTGTTTGCGGTGAAGCAGCCGGACCTCAATATGGATAACCCCTTGGTTCGCCAGGAGGTTAAGAAGATTATGCGCTTTTGGCTGGACAAAGGGGTGGACGGCTTCCGGGAGGATGTGATCACCTTTATTTCCAAAAAGGAAGGTCTGCCGGATGATAAGCTGCTGCCGGTGTATAAGGGAATTTTTCTGTATAATCACGGCCCGCATATCCACGAATACCTGACGGAATTTCGAGATGATGTTCTTTCCCAGTATGACTGCATGACTCTGGCAGAAGCGCCTATGGTTACGCCGAAGATTGCGCTGCAATACATCGAAGAGGGGCCGGATAAGCAGATTGATATGATGATCCAAAATGAGACCATGTGTGCCGACTGCTTCTTTCAGGATTATTTCCCCACCAAATTTCATCTGCGCAAGCTGAAAAAGGCATTCCGCACCTGGCAGTCCAAGCTGGATGGCAAGGGCTGGAATATGTTGTTCCTGGAAAACCATGATCATCCCCGAATCATTTCCCGCTATGGCAGTGAAGAATTCCGGGAAGCCAGCGGAAAAATGCTGGCAGCGGCCTACCTCTTCCAAAAGGGAACGCCTTTCCTCTACCAGGGTCAGGAAATCGGTATGACCAATTGGCGCCCCTCCTCCTGGGAGGAATATGAGGATGTAGCAACCCGCTACTACTATACCCATCACGCCAGAAAGATGACACCTCGCCAGCGGCTGCACAAGCTGTGGCGCTGTTCCAGAGACTCTTCCCGGACGCTGATGCAGTGGGATGACAGCGAAAACGCCGGATTCACCTCTGGAAATCCCTGGTTTGCAGTGAACGAGAACTATAAAACGGTGAATGTGGCCCAGCAGGAGCCGGATCGGAATTCGATCCTCAATTTCTACCGCCTTGCCATTGGCCTGCGGAAAAAACTCAGTTGTGTGCGCTGGGGAACCTACCAGGAATACGGAAAACACAGCTCTTGGCTGTATCAGTATTCCATGCAGGATGACCGTCAGAAAATTCTGGTGGTTTGCTCCTTCAGTAACCAGACGCACAAGTATCGGGCACCCAAGGAATTCCATTTGGATCAGGGAAAGCTGATTTTGTGCAATTATCCGGAACCAGAGAAAGATCAATTGAACCCCTACGAAACCAGAGTTTATTTCTGGAATTAACGGGTATCTGCCACAAAAAAGGGACTGTAAAAACGTTATGTCAAAAGAATTCAGCCGGCTCCTTGGCACGGGCTGAACGATAATGACGCGTTTTTAACAGTCCCTTTTCCTATTTATTTCTTAAACTTTTTCTTCCATTTTTCCCCGAGCATTGCATCCACAAGCTGCTCAACTTCCGTTTTCTCTCCGTTTAAAATGCGGAGCGCATCGCTTCGCTGCTCTTCGGTGGCAGAGCGATAGAGCTTTACCAGCTTTTGCTCCGCGGCGCTTAGCTTCAAAGCTCCGGAGGAAAACGCGGCAGGCTTCTTCGCCCCTTTTTCCGCATTCAGAAGGGAAGCTTGGGTTACACCGGTTGCTTTGGCAATGGCCTTCAAAGTGGCCTGTGTCAGTTCCAGTTCACCGCGCTCAGCCTTCCCAATTTGCGCTGGGGTTAAGTCCACACTTTTTGCCAGCTGCTGCTGGGTCATTTTTGCGGCAGCGCGGGCCTGACGGATAAGTTCTCCTGTTTTCTTTCCCATAGTGCTCCTTAGTAGTGCATGATGTGGGGCAGCGCAAGCTTGCCCAGCTTATAGGGAAGACCCTCCATGTCCTTTTTCGCCTTTTTCAGTTCTTCCCGAATGGGTAGGTGCTGTGGGCAGTGCTGCTCACATTTCCCGCAGCCGATACAGTTGCCGGGGCCCGTATAGTCCTTGCGTATACCGGTGATCATAAAGTACTCCGTCAAAGCCTTCCAGTAGCCGTCGGAAGCAAGCCGGTTATAGGCGGCAAAGGTTCCCGGAATATCCACTCCTCTGGGGCAGGGCATGCAGTACCGGCAGCCGGTACAGCCGACCTTCATGTTTTCGTTGATGGCAGCCACAACCTTGCGCAGAATGGCACGGTCTTCCTCTGTAAGAGCGCCCGCCTTTGCGGAATCGGCGGTACGAACGTTTTCCCGGACCATCTCCAGAGAGTTCATGCCGGACAAAACACAGGTTACTTCCTTCTGATCCCATAGCCAGGAGAAGGCCCACTGTGCAGGGGTGCGGTCGATATGGGCGTGCTCCATAACGTGCCGGGCAGACGCGGGCAATCCGTTTGTCAGCCGACCGCCCCGCAGGGGCTCCATGATAATGACGGGCAGTCCCTTTTCTGCGGCCCGATGCAGTCCGGTAACACCGGCCTGGGAGTTTTCATCCAGATAATTGTACTGAATTTGACAAAAATCCCAGTCATAAACATCCAGAAGCTTGCAAAACATATCGGAGTTTCCGTGGTAGGAAAAGCCTACCTGGCGGATGGCGCCGCTTTTCTTTTTCTCTTCCAGCCAGGTGAGAATGCCAAGGGCAACCAGGCGTTCCCAGGTTTTGGTATCGGTGAGCATGTGCATCAGGTAATAGTCCACATGGTCGGTTTGCAGTCGGCGGAGCTCTTCTGCAAAGTAGGTTTCCATGCTGTCCGGCTTTTTAATCAAATAGTGTGGTAATTTTGTCGCAATATTTACCTGATCCCGAATGTGGTTCCGGGCAAGGATTTCGCCCAGAGCCGCTTCACTGCCGGGATAAACATAGGCGGTATCGTAGTAGTTCACACCGGCGCGAAAGGCTTCCAGTATTTCCTGCTCTGCTTTATTCAGGTCGATCTTTCCGGCTGTTTGAGTAAAGCGCATACATCCATAGCCCAAGATCGAGATAGGGTTGCCGTAACGGTCATTGCGATATTGCATAGGATGAACCTCCTGGGGGATTTTCCCCATTATATCCGTTCCTTGGGAAAATCGCAATGGGAAAAATGCGCCATCCTTTGTGCTTTCGGTAGTTTTCACAATGGAATCTAAAGGACTTTAGCGGTATAATGGTGGCAAAAATAAGCGGAGAGAAAATGAAGTGAGGGGAAACGGCAATGAATGAGAGATTGACCTGGAAAAAGTGGATATTTGTGATTGGCTGGTGGGGCATTACGCTGCTTTCGGAACTGGTCATTCAGGCAATCGGGATGTCTGCGGAGGCTGGAGCCTTAGCAGGGCATTTGCGGTACAGCTTGTATTATAATCTATTTCACAATACAGCTCGCTTTGCCTTTTTCTGTGCACTATGCTTTGTGTTGGCTTATGTGGAAGTTCATGTATTGCTGAAATCCTCGCATAAGTATTATCTTCCGGCTGTTCTGCTGGCTCTTTTTTTCGCAGGTAACACATTGCTGTATCGCTCCAAAACCGGAGAACTTGTCAACTTGGTTGGATTTCCCGGTGCGTCCCTGACCGAAACGGTACTATGCTGGGTGGCACAGACCGGAAGCTGGTATGCACTGATACTGCTTGCACTTCAGCTGCTAAACCGCCCTATGAAGGATAGGCACGTGCCTGCGGTTGGTGCAAGGAAATGTTTACTGTGGGCTGGAACAATGCTTCTTTGCTGGCTACCCATTTTGATACTCCGGGCACCTGGCTCTATTTATCGTGACAGTGTTACGCAAATATTGCAGTTCCGCGGGGCAATTCCCTGGGAAGCCTCCAATCCGGTGCTGCTTACGGTGGTGTATGGATGCCTGTTCAGCCTTGGAAAATGGCTGGGAGGAGACAATATCGGTATTGCTGTTTGCGTTTTGTTCCAGGTTTGCATATTGCTGGCAGCATTTTCCTTCGCTTGCAGAGAAGTTGCAGTGGAGCGCAGAAGTATTTTTGCTGGATGGGGACTATGCCTTTTCTTTGGAATCATGCCGGTATTTGCATCTTTCGCTGGGGCAGTTCTAAAAGACACTGTCCATGCAGCTGTGTTTCTTCTGTTTGCTCTATACCTGCGAAGATGTACTCGTGGAACAAAAGGCAAGGACGTATGGATACTTTTGGGGCTGGCAATCCTTTGCGCGGCAACGAGAAAAGGTGCGGTTTACCTGGTATTGGTCTGCCTGTGCGGCTTGCTATTTCTAAAAACAGATATTCGCAGATTGATTGCAGTGGCTTGCTGCCTCATTTTTGCAGGACATTTTTGCCTGAATGAATGGTTATTTCCCGCTATTGGTGTTGAAAAACCAATGGAACGAGAGAATTATAGCCTCTTTTACTTTATTTCTGCCTACTACTGTGCCCGCTATGATGAGGAGCTTAGTCAGGAGGAAAAACAGATTATAGCAGATGTACTGGATTATGGCGCGGTACACTATAATTATTCTCCCGAACGGGTTGATATAATCAAATCGACATATCACGCTGCTTCCAATGCACAGGTATGGAACTACATAAAACTCCATGGGACGTTTTTGATGAAGCACCCGCTTACTGTCTTGGATGCCGTTGTGCATTCCCGCAATTGGTACTACACACCCTGGTCTTCGGAAGGAGAACGCATCTCTACGGAACTATGCTCGTTCCAGGACGTATGCCCAACGGAAAGAAGTAATTTTTACCGTTTTTATCCGGAAGAACAAAGACAGAAAATGGAAGAATGGCTCTACCGAGCGTCGTTTCAGCCAATTTGGAGGGAGCTTGTGGGCCCGGGGATCTATACATGGCTCAGCCTGATTCTATACGCAGCATCGGTTTGGCAAAAGGATAAAAGGAAAGAAGTATGGCTGCTAAGTGTCCTTTCATTGACGATCGGGTTCCTTTTTGCACATTTGAACGGATCACAGCGCTATGCGTTTCCCTTGATCGTTACTGTGCCGGTTCTGCTGATGCTATTTCGTGTATCATGTATCCCAAACGACGAAAGAAATAAATGACCATATTCGCTTAGAGAAGAAAAGAGAGAAAGACGATGCATATTACGGCTTGGACATTTTTGATTATCTGCCCACTGGTGTTTCTGGCGGGCTTTGTGGATTCTGTGGCGGGGGGCGGCGGAGTGATTTCCATTCCGGCCTACCTGCTGGCAGGCATCCCAATGAAAATTGCGGCGGGAACCAATAAGTTTGCCAATGGATTCGGTACGGCGTTGGCCTCTTGGCGCTATGCCCGCTCCGGAAACGTGAATTGGCTGTGTGCCATCCCGGCGGCGGTGGGCTCTTTGGCAGGCTCCAGCGTGGGAACCTCTCTTGCGGTGTACCTGCGGGAGAATGTGCTGCAAATGATTGTGGTGGGTACGCTGCCGGTTGTGGCGGTTATTCTGGTGCTGTCCAGAAACTTCGGCGTGGAGGAAAAGCCAGATAAGGGGAAAACGCTTACAATTCTGATTTCCCTCGGCATCGGCCTGCTGGTGGGCCTGTACGATGGCCTGGTGGGCCCGGGAACGGGAACTTTCCTGGCAATCGGCTTCTCCCTGGGGCTGGGGTATACGCTGGTAAAATCCTCCGGCTGCGCCAAAATTGCGAATCTGGCATCCAATGTGGCCTCTATGGTGATATATTTCCTCCATGGGGATATCCTGTTTTCCATCGGCATTCCAGCCATGCTCTCTTCCATGCTGGGAAATTATCTGGGAGCCCGCTTTGCCATCCGCGGCGGCGGGGGGAAAATCCGAATTGTCATGTTCCTGGTGCTGGCGCTGCTGTTTGTGAAAATGGGCTTAAATCTTCTGGGAATCATTGATTTTTAAGGAAGTGAGAAAATGAACAAAGGCATACAGGGCATTCTACATGAGCTGATTGTCGTAGCGGCGGCTCTATTCTGGTGTATCTTTCTCCGAAAGTCGGATGCGCTTCTTGCATCCTACACTCTGACAGCCCTTCTTTCTGTGGCGGCCTCCCTGTTTCTGCTTCGGCTTGGAGCCTGGGATGAGCCCAAAGACAGCCGCATTGCGGCAGGCATCGGCGCTGCCATGCTGTCCGGTGCGGTGGCACTGGCGAATTTTGGCCTGCTTCCCTTGGATTATAACGGAATGCTGGGCATATTCCGGCGGATTATGAATCTTTGCCTGCTGCTGTGCAGCGGCTATATTTTATTTCGCCAGCTGTTCCGGTGGCTTTATTGGAAGATGCGGGTTGCCAGCCATGCAAATCCGAAGGCCAGCCGGGAATCTGAAAAAAGAGTTTTTTTGCTGGGATGGCTCATTCTGGCACTGGTTTACTTGGCGGCAATGTTCCTCTCTTTCTATCCGGGACTATTTACGTCAGACAGCATTGACCAGATGACTCAGATTCAAACTGGGAGGTACACCAACCATCATCCCTTTTATAACAGTCAACTGATTCGCCTGTTTTTAACACTGGGCGATAAGCTCTTTGGAAATCTGAACGCAGGGGTAGCCGCATACAGTGTCTTCTCCGTTCTGATGATGTCCTGCTGCTTTGCCTATGTGCTGTGTACGGTTTATAGCACTACGGGGAGCAGGGGAGGAACGATTGCCGCTTTTGTCTGGTTTCTGATGATGCCCTTCCACATCACTTACAGCTTTTCGGTTTGGAAGGATGTGCCCTTTGCGGCGGCAGTAACATTTTTTATTACCAGCGGTTTCCGTATGCTGGAAAGCCGTGAACGGCACCGGTCGAGCCTGGTAGTTTGGGTGCTTTCTGCAATCGGAGTGTGCCTGCTTAGAAGCAATGGCCTGCTGGCCTTTGCAGCCAGCACGGTGGTATTTGGATTGCTGTTCCATAAAAAGGAAAAAAAGCTGCTGCTGATTTTGGCGGCGGTGATTTGCGGGTGCTTTGTCCTGAAGCACCCTGTGCTGAAGGCAATGAATGTTGCTCAGCCGGATACGATCGAATCGTTATCTATCCCATTGCAGCAAATCAGCCGGGCGGTTTTGGAGGGAAAGCCCTTAACGTCGGAGGAAGAACAGCTTTTGAACCAGGTGGTGGACGTGGAACGAATTCCCGAAACTTACACCGGAAGAATTTCCGACCCTATGAAAATGCTGGTGCGGGAGCGGAACAATCAGGCATATTTGCAAAGCCATAAGCTGGAGTACTTGAAGCTCTATATTACACTGGGACTAAAAATCCCAGTGCCTATGTTCATGCCTGGGTTGACGAAACAAAGGGCTACTGGAATGGCGGCTACCGCTACTGGCGCTGGTACGATGAAGAGATCGCCGCCTATTTCGGAGCCCCCAATGAACTGGGGCTGGAGAATACCGTTTTCAGCGCGTCAGCACGTCAGGCTTACCTAAGCTATGCATCGCTGTTTACAACCCCCGTTTTGCAGCCCCTTTCCAGCTTGGGCCTGTATATCTGGGCGCTGCTGCTTGGAGCCTATGCGGCCTGGCTGAAACGGGATAAGAATGCCCTGTTTACCACGGTATTGCCGATTATGATTGTGGGCACGCTGCTGGCGGCAACCCCTGTGTACGCGGAATTCCGCTATGCATACAGTGTGGCCTGCGTGCTCCCCATGGTCATTGCAGCTTGTCTGTCACCTAAGAAAGTATGCTAGGGGCAAAAACGCAAAAATCCGGTGAATAACCGGTGTGATAATTCCTCCGCTTTCCAGAAGGGGGGGAACGTCGCACCGGCGTATCCACCGGTTTGTTTTGTTTAAAGAAACCTTATTCTGTGTCAACTTTTAATAGCCTGGAGTATCCCTTGCCATACTGTACACAGCGGGAAACCCGGCTGAGGGTTGCGGAGGAAATGTCAGCCTCAGCAATTACCTGGTTGTAGGTTTTACCCTCCAACAAAAGCTTGGCTGCATAGATTCGCTCAGCCATTTTTTCCAGCTCTTTCTGCGTGCACAAATCCTCAAATAAATCCCGACAGGCCTCCGCCGATTCCAGGGAAACGATGGTTTGGTACAGTGCATCAATCTTTTCCTGCCGCTCCATAGTGGTTACCTCCTTATACTGGGTGCAGCCCTAGAAGGGCTGCGGACAAATGTAAATTCAATTCTTCCGCACACAATAGATGTATTTATTATACTTTACTTCGCTAAATCTGTAAAGCTGTTTTGCAAAAAATAATCCAAGTCGAGAACCAAAATATTTGCATCGGAACAAACTTTATTTGTCTAAAGTGCTATTATGCCGGAGTGTCCCACCGAAAGAGGCGGGGAGAAAGCTGCCGAATGTGCAAATAATTCTTCTGCATCTCAACAAAACCATTGCCAAGCGGCGCTCTGACCGTTATAATAGCCTCAGCCACCCACGTTTTATCGGGGTGAGCCTTCCGAACAGAGGAATTATTTATGATTCTGGTAGTTGATATCGGCAATACCACTGTGTCCTTCGGCGGCGTAGAGGCGGAAAAGGGCTATGAGGTGCGGTTTCGCACCAAGCTGGACACGGATTGCACCTGGGATGCAGCGGACTACACGGTGCATCTGCTGAAACGGCTGAAAGATTTGGGCCGGGAACTGGAAGATTTTTCCGGCGTGGTGATTTCCAGCGTTGTGCCCCGGGTACTGGATGTGATTTGGGAGGCGGCCTATTCCATTTTCGGTATGGAGCCGCTGGTAATCACCCAGGATAGCAGGCTTGGCATTCAGGTGGACGTGCCAAATCCTGAAAAGGTAGGCAGGGATCGCCTGGTAGATTGCGCCTGGGCAGCAGCCCACTATCCGCTTCCGCTGGTCACTGCAGACTTGGGTACGGCAACTACCTTTAATGTAATAAAAGAGGGCGGCGTTTTCTGCGGCGGCGTGATCTGCGCAGGCATGGAAACGGGACTGAAGGCTTTGTCCCGGCATACCGCCCAGCTTCCCAGACTGGAGCTCCATACCCCGAAGCAGGTGGTGGGCAACAATACGCAGAGTGCCATGCTCTCCGGTGCGGTATACGGGACGGCAGCGCTGCTGGATGGAATCGTCTCCAGCATTGAGGAAGAGCTGGGAGAAAACGTGAACCTGGTTATCACCGGCGGCGGTGCTGCTTATGTGGACAACCTGGTGCGCCATCCTCATTTTTATGACCCGGATATGATTTTAAAGGGCCTGGCCTATTTATATGTGCTGAATAAATAAGGCTTGCATTTTCTATGAATCCGTGTATAATGGCCCAGGGTAAAAGATGTTTTTCTTTCCTTTTGGAAAGCCACCGCGCTGTATCCGGTTTTGGAATAGCAGTGGATCGGCTCCAAAGGGGGAGTGGACATAAATAAAAATGCGCTGTATCCGAAAACGGAACGGCAGCAGGAGGAATTGAATATGAAAACCACTTCTACAAGCGTGAAACGGCTGACAAAGCTGGCGCTGCTCATTGCCATTGAGCTGGTCATGCGGGCAATTGGCCTGGGTGCGGTTCCGGTAGGGCCGCTGAACATGAGCTTTTTGACGCTGCCCATTGCCATGGGCGCGATTCTCTGCGGCCCCTTGGAGGGCATGGTCATGGGCGCAATCTTTGGCATTCTCAGCTTGACGGATGCCATTTCCGGTCGCTCGGCTATGACGGGGGCGTTCTTTGCCATTAGCCCGGTGCACACGGTAATTCTGTGTGTGGGAATGCGGCTGCTGATGGGCCTTTGCTGCGGCTATGTGTACCGCCTGTGCAGAAAGGCTGACCATAAGGGAACCTGGAGCTATTTTGTGGGAGCCGTCAGTGCACCGCTGCTCAATACTCTGTTCTTTATGGGTTATATTGTGCTGGTATTCTACCGCTGTGACTTTGTACAGAACTTGGTAACCAAGCTGGGGGCTGCAAATCCCCTTATGTTTGTAGTGCTGCTGGTAGGCGTTCAGGGGTTGGCAGAAGCTGCCGCCTGTGGAATTCTCGGCGGTATCCTGGCAAAAACCGTGGATTCGGTGGTTAATAAATAAGCGAAATTGTGACTGTTGCAAAAAGAAAACGTGCATAAAAAAGAAGTGTCATTGCAAACCAGTGCTGCGGCAGTGGTTTGCAATGACATTTTTCTTTTGGACGTTTTGTACGAGATAGGCTCTTTTTGCAACAGTCCCAGATTTCCTTTTGTGTTACAATTTCCGGTAGCCGGTTTGAAAGTCTACAATATTCTTCATGGGATTGCCGGAAAGGAAAGCCGAAATATTCTCACAGGCGATATCGATGATCCGCTCGTGGGTCTGCTTGAGGTGGTATTGACCGGAAATATGGGGCGTGATGAGGATATTTTTTGCATCCCACAGAGGATGATCCGGGGGAAGCGGCTCCGGTTCGGTGACATCTACGCTGGCTCCTGCCAGGTGACCACTGTTCAGGGCATCTGCCAGAGCCATGGAATCTACGGCACTGCCTCGCCCTACATTCAGAAAATATGCACCGGGCTTCATAAGGGCAAAGGTTTTCTCATTAAATAGGTGATAGGTTTCGGGAGTCCCCGGCAGGCAGGAGGCAACGATATCCGCCTCCTTCAGGCATTCCTCCAGGGCATCCATCTGATACAGGGCTTCCAGCTCCTCCGGCTTCTCCGTCTTGCAGCGGCGAATGCCGGTGACGGTGCTGCCCAGGGCCTTCATCCGCTTGGCGAATTCGCTGCCCAGGTTGCCGTAGCCCACAACCAAGGTTTTGGAGCCGTAGATGGAAGTAACGCCGCCCTCATCCTGCCACAGGTGCTGCTGCTGATTCAGGCGATACCGGTCCAGTTTCTTCATCAGGCACAGCAGTGCGCCCAGAGAATGCTCGGAAATTGCCAGGCCGTATGCCCCTGTGGCGTTGCACAGGATGCAGCCCTTGGGCAGTACGCCGGGGACGGTGTAGCCATCGGTACCGGCGGAGTTTAGCTGCAATAGCTTTAGCCTTTCGCTTCCGGAAATCAGCGCAGCCGGTGCGTTGCCAATGATGATGTCCGCATTTTGCACCTGCTCCCGGCTAAGCTCCTTGGCAGAGGCGTAAGTAAACGCAGCACCCGGGGCGGCCTTTTGCAGTTTTTCCCGGTGGGTATCGTTTGCGGGCATGACAACCAAAATGTTCATTGTTATTCTCCTTTTTCGTAAGTGGCGGCGCTGCCGACGGTCATAATGTCGTAGGGCGTTGTCTGGTAAACGAAGTAGTTCAGCCAGTTGGAAAACAGCAGATTTGCATGACTGCGCCAGGTAACCATGGGTGCTTTGGTATCATCGTCATTCGGGTAATAGTGGGCAGGGACGGAGATGGGAAGCCCTTGGTTCTTGTCCCGCAGATATTCCTTTTCCAGGGTATCGGGATCATATTCCCCGTGGCCCATGATAAAAATCTGTTTCCCGTGCCTGGTCATCAGGGCGTAAACCCCTGCCTCCGGGGATGAGGCCAGAACTCGCAGTTCCGGGTGAAGCACGATATCCTCCCGGTAAACCGTTGTGTGGCGGGAATGGGGAGCATAGAAGGTATCGTCAAAGCCCCGCAGAAGGATGGAGCGCTTGTAGTCCAGCTGGTGGGGGAAAACACCGAAGAGCTTTTGGGGCAGGGGATGCTTGGGAATACCGTAGTGGTAGTAGAGCCCTGCCTGGGCGCCCCAGCAGATGTGCAGGGTAGAGTGGACGCTGTGCGTACTCCATTCCATAATCCGGCATAGCTCGGGCCAGTAGTCCACCTCTTCAAAAGGCAGCTGCTCCACCGGCGCGCCGGTGATGACCATTCCGTCAAATTTCCGATCCTTTAGCTCATCAAAGGTTTTATAGAAGGACAAAAGATGATCCTGGGGGGTGTTTTTGGACTGATGGGAGGTGGTGTGCATCAGCGTCAGATTCACCTGCAAAGGGGTATTGCCAAGGAGTCTGCTCAACTGCGTTTCCGTGACGATTTTTGTGGGCATCAGATTCAAAAGAACAATTTCCAAGGGCCGAATATGCTGGGATCCGGCCCGATTCTGATTCATAACGAAAATATTTTCCTGCTGTAATACATTGGCTGCGGGCAGGTCATTGGGTATCCGAATAGGCATAAATAACCTCCAAAGGGAATATAAAACCATTATACCATTCTTTGTGGCAAAAATCCAGGATTCATTTCTATTTCCTGTTTTGTTGGATTTGTGCATCAGAAAAACAGGGTCTTTTCTCAAGAAACACGGAAAATGTGTACAAATAATGACCTATTTGTGAATAATGCCTATTTTATTGTGACGAATTTGTGAATTGTGCCTGTTGATTTTTGCACCAAATTGATAGATAATGACACAGTGCAAAAGCGGCTTGCCGCTGTGCAAAAACTTTATCTGTTTTAAGGAGGAGTACAAATGTTTAGCTTTTTGCTCTGCCTGGCAATCCTGATCCTGGGTTATTTCTTCTACGGCAAGGTCGTAGAGAATACCTTCGGACCTGATGACCGCGAAACCCCCGCCGTCCGTATCAATGATGGTGTGGACTACGTGGTTCTGCCTGAGTGGAAGCTGTTCATGATCCAGCTGCTCAATATCGCAGGCCTTGGCCCCATCTTCGGTGCCCTGAGTGGTGCCCTGTGGGGGCCCATCGTGTTCCTGTGGATCACCTTCGGTACGATCTTTGCCGGCGGCGTCCACGACTATTTCTCCGGTATGCTTTCTGCCCGTAACGATGGCGTCTCCATCTCCGAGATCTCCGGCATCTACCTGGGCAAGACCATGAAGAACGTAATGCGTGTGTTCTCCGTGGTTCTGCTGGTTATGGTCGGTACCGTCTTCGCAGTTGGCCCCGCTGGCCTGATTCAGCTGCTTTGCACCAAGAACGGTGCTGCTGGTCTGCTGTCCAGCAAGCTGTTCTGGCTGATCCTGATCCTGATCTACTACTTCATCGCCACTTTCCTGTCCATCGACAAGCTCATCGGCAAGATCTACCCCGTATTCGGTATCTGCCTGATCATCATGGCCTTTGGCGTGGCTCTGGGTATCTTCACCAAGGGCTATGAGATCCCCGAAATCTGGAGCCACTTCTACAACATGCACCCCAAGGCTACCCCCATCTGGAGTTTCATGTTCATCACCGTGGCTTGCGGCGCCATCTCCGGCTTCCATGCCACCCAGAGCCCCCTGATGGCTCGCTGCCTGAAGAGTGAGAAGCAGGGCCACTTCGTGTTCTACGGCGCCATGGTTTCCGAAGGCATCATCGCCTTGGTCTGGGCTGCTGCCGGCTGCGCCATCTACACCGGTCAGGAACTGCTGGACCTGGGTGCCGGCGGCCCCACCGCTGTTTACGACATTTGCTCCAAGACCATGGGCGGCATTGGCATCGCTCTGGCCATGCTGGGCGTTATCGCTTGCCCCATCACCTCCGGCGACACCGCTTTCCGGTCCGCCCGTCTGGTGCTGGCTGACTGGTTCCACCTGGAGCAGAAGTCCTGGAAGAACCGTCTGATCCTCTGCATCCCCGTTCTGGGTGTTGGTGCCATCCTGGGCATCGGCAACGCTCTGGGCAAGATCGACTACAACATCATCTGGCGTTACTTCAGCTGGACCAACCAGACTCTGGCTATGATCGTTCTGTGGTGTGCTTCCATGTTCCTGTTCTATGAGAAGAAGAACTACTGGATCACCGCTGTTCCCGCAACCTTCATGACCGCCGTTTCCATCACCTACTTCATGCTGGGCAACGAGTGTCTGGGCCAGTTCCTGAATAAGGACGGCGTGTACAATACTGCTTTGGCTTATCCTGTGGGTGTTCTGTTTGCTGCCCTGTTCCTGGGCATCTTCCTGTACAGCATCAAGAAGCGGGATGTAAAGCCTCAGTACGAGACGCTGGGCAAATAATTCCATATCAACAAAAGGTGGGGGAGGCAACTTCCCCACCGGTTTTTTCGAGGTATTCCATGATTTTTACGCCAAAAAAGCTGGGCTCCAAAACCCTGGATCGGCCCACCCTCTCAGTAGATAAGAAGTTCAGTGAGCATTTTGGCCCCTGCGCCGTAGGTGACGAGGCTTTGTACCTGAATAGCTTTTACATTGACAGGTACTACTATGTGGCTTTGTCATGTGTAAAGCGGGTGTTCAAGCGGGTTGCCATGAGTAAGGGCGGTTTTACCGGAAAGGGTGTATTCGGTTCCATTCCCTATTTGGTGGTGGAGTTGGACGATGGAACGGTGAAGCAGTGCAATTTCAAGTGGGAAAATGACGTGGACATGATGATTGCCCATATTTCCAAGCTTCTGCCTGATTTGCCTACCCACAGTGTGGAGGCCGAGCGCCGTCTGAAGGAAAAGAAGGCGCGGGAAGAGGCCCGATATTTGAAGGAACTCTCTGTCAAGGCTCAGGAGAGCCGGGAAACTTTGGAGACGGCCCGCCGGTTCCTGGATTCCTTCCCGGAGGAGACAACGCAGCTGTCCACCGCTGCCAAAGCAAAGCGGGTGAATGAGCGTACCAACCCCGCCTACCGCTGGGTCGCTCTGACGATTATTCTGGCGGGTGTAATTGCCCTGAGCTATGGCATTTATGTCCTGGTGAAGGGAGACAAAACGGGCCTGTATTTTGCCCTTCTGGGCTTCGGCGCTGCTTTCCTGTTTTCCGGCACTCAGGTCATACCCACTTCAAAGAACAATAAAAAGGCAGTAAATGCCCAGTGGGAGGACTCTATAAAGACCATGGAAAGCCTGATTCCGGAGAATTTCCCCGTGCCTGCCCGGTATGCGCACCCCGTAGTGCTGGACCGCATGGTTCGGGTTATCCGGGAGGGGCGCGCCCAGTCCGTGAAGGAAGCATTGGCGGTTGTTAAGGAAGACCTGAAAAAACTGGATTCCTCTGTCCAGGTAGATCAGGAGGAATATGACGAGGTCGTTGCCATCAAGCCCATGTTCCTGTGTCAGGACTATAAGTAAAAATATAAAAGACGTCAAAAGATTTTTGATTGAACCTGAAACGGAAGAACGGACTGTGCCTTTGCGGCATTTCCTTCGCTCCGTGAGAATCTACTGAAAAAGCCTGTTAGCAACGCTAACAGGCTTTTCGTGGCAAATAACCCTAACTTTATGTGCCTGAAACCGCAAAAGCCTTGATTTCATGCGGTTTTTGGGCATAGAAAAAGTCCACCGTAATTCTATCAAAATTACGGTGGACTTCTGGTGGACCCGAGGAGATTCGAACTCCCGACCCCTACAATGCGAATGTAATGCGCTCCCAGCTGCGCTACGGGCCCATGGGAAATTTCATTTGCCTGAGTATTATACCTCTCAATAAATAGAAAGTCAAGAATGGAATTTACAAATGGAAAAACGGAAATTTAAGAGCGCCATTCCGGTGCTGTGCAGCATACCGCAATGGCGCTCTTTTATAGGGCATTAAGATAATCCAATTACATGGTAAACTGGATGGCACAGAAAGCGGCGTAAACAATCAGCAGTACAATTCCCTGAAAACGGGTCAGCTTTTTGGTTGCCAAAGCAGGCAAAGTCAGAAAGGCCATTACAAACAGCATCAGGGGAATGTCCAAAACCAGGGATGCATTCATTCCGGCGATGGTGCTGGACTGGGGAATATAGAAGGGGGACAGGGTCATGGAGACACCGGAAACCAGCACCAGATTGAAGATGTTGGCGCCGATCACATTGCCCAGGGACAGCGCACCGTGGCCCTTTGCCAGGGAGGTGATGGCAGTGACCAGTTCAGGCAGGCTGGTGCCCAGGGCCACGAAGGTCAGGGCGATAACGGATTCCGGAACACCCATAGCTTGGGCGATCAGTGTGCCGTTATCCACCAGCAGGTCAGCACCCACAGCCACCAGGGCCGCACCAATCACAAGCAGGAAAATATCCTTCCCCATGGAGTTTCCCTTGCTCTTTTCCAGTTCCTCGGTTTCTTCGGCATCGGCGGGGGCGGGGCTGCAGAAGCCCTGGCGGATGGTTACGAACAGGTAGAGCACAAACAGCGCCAGCATAACGACGCCCAGCACCCGGCTGAAATAGCCGGTGAGGTAGGCATTCAGGCAATAGATGCCAGCGGATACAAAGAAAAACAGCACGGGGGTTTTCAGAGACTTGGTATCCACCGGGCCGGGCCGGACTGCCAGAGTAATGGCGGCAATCAGGGCGGTATTGCAGATAATGGAGCCAATAGCATTTCCGTAGGCGATTTCTCCGTGCCCGGTGAGGGCAGAGGTGGCAGAAACCATCACTTCCGGCAGCGTGGTGCCGATGGAAACCACGGTAGCGCCGATAATCAGATCCGGCACGTGGAAGCGCTGCGCGATGCCGGTGGCACCGTCAACAAACCAGTCGCCGCCTTTGATCAGCAGAACAAGACCGACCGCGAACAATAAAACAGGGACAAGCATTTGATTCACTCCTAGTGATTGATATTACCGACGAATGCTGAATTCCACCGGGGTATCGGCAGGGGCTTCCAGCAGTTCGGGATTTTCCAGCAGCGTTTTCACCAGGGCAACTGTGCCGGAATAATAGTAGCCATCGGCGATTCGCTCGTCCAAGGTAATGCCCAGAGGAATAACTTCCTTGAGCTCTTCGGTTCCGTCCGGGTGATGAATCATCTTCAGGTGCTTCTTGCCAAGAACGATGAAGCAGGAGTTGGTTCCCCAGTTCACCAGGTGATGGTAGCCGATTTCCAGGCCAATAGAGCCCAGATTGGACAGGAAGATAGAGGCGTGGTTGGGGTCAGAGCCTACAATGGACTGGGGAACCCAGCCGCGCTTATCCAGCCACAGCACAATATCCACCAGCAGATTCATCAGCCACTGGGGCAGCTTGGATAGAAAATCCATGGTGCCCGTGGAGGTGTCTACCTCGGTGTCGCTTTTGGTGGAGTGGATAACCTTGACGATTTTTTCGTGGAAGGAATCCATGGTCTCCTTTTCATCGTAGGTGAAAAGAGCCAGAGCTTCTTCGGCCTTGTCATCGAACTTCTTCTTTACGGTAAAGCCAATGGTGATCTTGTCCCGCTGATAGAGCTTCCGGTTGCAGATAAACCGGTTCATCCGGGGACGCAGCACAAAGGCCTTGCCAACGGCTGCACAAATCACATGGAAAAAGGTGTATTTATCCGCAGGATCGCAGCCCTCGTTCTTTTTCTCCACATAAGCTTTCAGCGGGGCGTAATCCACATCCACACTGACATAGGCCTCGTTATCGGCACGATTGGGCATAATGCCGGGCATAATCCGGTTCATGGAGGGGATATCCTTCAGCCAGACTGCATCCGGACGATCTCCCCATTTTTTCTTTTTTTGCGTCATGGTGTTTCCTCCGTTACGTCATAGATGTTCCTATTTTACCAGAACAGGAAACCAAATGCAATTCTTTTTTCGGAGAAGCATCAAATGTTTGTCCGGGACTCAAAAGAAATGAGAAAAAAGAATTGACATTCCGACAAAATTCGACAATTTTCTTTCGATTCCTATAGAACTATCCGGCAGGAAATGGTATCATACTCTCAGAAGCAAACGGAGGAGGGATATTGGTGCGGAAGCTTGCGTGGATTTGTCTTGGCTTTTCCGGGGCGATTTTTGGCATTACCGGGTGGCTGTGGGGGAAAGCACCGATCATCGCGGCAGCGTTTGCCGTGCTGGCAGTGCTTACCGGTTTGGCCAGCCTGCGCTTTCGTGGAGCGGCGTTCCCGGCGCTGGTGTTTCTGGGGGCGCTCCTTGGCAGCTGCTGGCTGCTGCTCCTGCAAAAAACCTACTATTTCCCCCTGTATCAGCTGGATACCCGTACCGTTTCCGGAGAAATAATGCTAACCTCCTATCCGGAAGCGACCAACTATGGCTTTCAGGCTTCCGGCAGTTTCAACTGGCTGGGGCATCAATACCCTCTGCGGGTATATGTTTCGGAGGACTCCCTGGAGCCCGGAATGATTTTGGACGGTTCCTTCCGCATTCAGTTGACGCTTCCGGAGGGAAGCAAAGCGTCTCAGATTCATCCGGGAAATAGGATACTTGCCCTGGCAAGCCCAAAAGGGGAATACCGCGTTCTTCCGGGGCGGGCGGGATCCGTTCGCTTTCTTCCCCAGCGCCTGGCAAACCGGGTTAAGGAAATATTGCAGGCGTGCCTTCCGGAGGACGTTTCCCCATTCGCCCAGTCCATTCTGCTGGGGGATAGCTCCGGGCTGGATTATAAGACCAAAACCAGCCTCTCCGTCAGCGGCATTCGGCATATTGTTGCTGTATCCGGGTTACATATTGGCGTTTTGTGTGGGGCAATCTGGTTTATCACCGCCAGGCGGCGATATCTGACGGCAGTGGTGGGTATCCCTGTTTTAGTGCTTTTTGCAGCCATGGTGGGCTTTACACCCTCGGTATGCCGGGCCTGCCTGATGGCTGGCATGATGATGCTTTCCACCGTATTTGTCCGGGAATATGACGGACTGACAGAATTGGCCTTCTCGGTTCTTGTGCTGGCGCTGATCAATCCGTTTGAAATCCAGGCGGCGGGATTTCAGCTTTCCGTACTCAGCGTCCTGGGAATTCTGCTGTTTCAGCCCGGGCTATCGGAGCGATTCCGTGAAAATCTGACAAGACGTCCGAAAAAGGGATTCGTATCTGGTATCATTCGTTATAGCCTAGATTCTCTCAGTGTGACCCTTAGCGCTATGAGCCTGTCTACCCCTGTGGCAGTGTACTATTTTGGGCTGGTGAGCATTGTTTCTCCGCTGACCAATCTGGTGTGCCTGGGCCTGGTATCGGTCTGCTTTTACGGCATCGCCGGGGTCAGCGCCTTGGGAGCAATCTACCTGCCTCTGGGTAAACTGTTGGGAGCGGCGGTTGCGTTCCCAATGCGTTGGATTTTGGCGATTGCGGCGTGCTTCAGCCGGTTTCCCTTGGCGGCGCTGTATACTGCCAGCCCGTATACCGTACCGTTTCTGGTGGTTGCGTATATTCTGGTGATTCTTCTGTTTGTTTGCCGGGAAAAAGGAAAGCTGCTTTCTGCCGCTGCTTTGATAGCTTCCTTCGCAGCCTGCGTGGTGCTCCCATCCTTGGGCCCGCAGATGGATGAATGCCGCTTGACGGTGTTGGATGTGGGCCAGGGACAAAGCCTGCTGTTGCAGAGCAAGGGAGAATCCATGGTGGTGGACTGCGGAGGCTGGTCGGAGGAATCCTCAGCATCCGCAGCAGCGGAAATGCTGCTGAGCCAGAATATCCATACCCTTAAGGCGCTGTCCCTGACCCATTACGATGAAGACCACTGCGGCGGGGTGGAAAATCTTTTGACCAGAGTGAAAGCCAATGCATTGATTCTTCCCGGCAATGAGGGGGAGCTGGCGTTTCCGGAGCTTTCTCAGCCTAGAAAAGCGATTTTGGAGCCCTTCTCTATGCCGCTGGGGGCAGGTACGGTGCATTTTTACCCTTACTATGGGGGCTCTTCCGACCATGAAAACAGTATGACCGTCTTGTTTGAAACGGAAAACTGTGGTATACTGATTACCGGCGATTTGGATGCGGCAGGGGAAAGGGCTCTGCTGCATGCTGTTGATCTTCCCAAAGTGGATATTTTGGTAGTGGGCCATCATGGCTCCAAAACTTCCACCAGCCAGGAACTTCTGGATGGGGTTGCACCCAGAATCGCGGCAATTTCCGTTGGGGGAAATAACCGCTATGGGCATCCCACCGAGCAGGTGCTGGAGCGGCTGGAACAGGCAGGCTGCCGGATTTATCGGACGGATCAGCAGGGAACCCTAGTTTTCAGGAGGTAGCACTGTGGCGAAAACCGCGCCGAAAGAGGAAAGTCTTTTCAGATTCAAGCAGGATTTAAAGAATAAAGACCTGGGACGGCTGTATGTGTTTTATGGGGAGGAGATGTTCCTCCTGGAGCATTACCTGGGTCAGGTAAAAAAACTCCTGCTGGATCCTTTGACGGAGTCTTTTAATTATCACCGCTTCAATGGGGAAACCTTCGATCCTGTGGCCTTTGCCTCTGCGGTGGAGAGCCTGCCGATGATGGCAGAGCACACCCTCATCCAGGTGGAGGATATCGATCTTTTTAAACTTCCCGAAGGGGATCGGGATCGAATTACTGCTGCCCTGAGCGATATCCCGGAGTACTGCACCGTGGTGTTTGTATATACGACCTGTCCCTGGAAGCCGGATAAGCGAATGAAAAAGCTCTGGGAGGCCATAGATCAAAACGGTCTGCCTGTGGAATTTGCGAAGCAGGACCAACACAATCTGATTGCCTGGATTACCCGGCATTTTGCTGCGCAGGAGAAGAAGATCTCCACAGACTTGTGCGCGTATCTCATTGATATCACCGACGGAACCATGACTTCTTTGATGGGAGAAATCGAGAAAATATCTGCCTATTCCGGTACGGAAACCATTTGCAAGGCGGATATCGATGCCGTTACCGAGCCGGTGCTGGATGCGGTGGTATTCCAGATGACAGACCTTATGAGTGCAGGCCGCTATGAGCAGGCCCTGCAAAAGCTCCAGGAACTTCTGAAAATGCAGCAGGAGCCCATCCAGATCCTGGGTGCCATTGGTGCGCATTTTCGCCGCCTGGGTACGGCTCGGACCCTGCTGGACAACGGTCAGACCAGCGTTAGCCTGCAAAAGCTTTGTGGACTTCCGGACTATCCTGCCCGAAAAACCATGGAAGCAGCCCGGCGGTTTTCTGCGCCTTTTTGCAAAAAGGCATCCTGCCTGATTCTGGAAACGGACTACAAGATGAAAACCTCCTACGGTGACCCCCAGCGGCTGCTGGAACTGCTGATTCTGGATTTGGCGCGGGAGGCTGGAAATGGTTAAAATCAAAGAGGCCATCCTGGTGGAGGGGCGCTACGACAGCAATACCCTGCGGCAGATTGTGGATGCCCCCATTCTGGAAACCTCCGGATTCGGAATTTTCAAGGATAAAAAGCAGATGGATTTGCTGCGCCGTGTGGCGGAAAAGCGGGGGCTGATTGTCTTCACGGATTCCGATGGCGCAGGTTTTGTCATCCGGAATCATATCAAAAGTGCCATTCCCGGGAAATACCTGAAGCACGCCTATATTCCCGATATTCCGGGGAAAGAGAAGCGGAAATCCGCCCCCGGCAAGGAAGGCAAGCTGGGTGTAGAGGGGATGACAAAGGAAGTGATCCTGTCCGCCCTCCGGGCCTCCGGGGCGACGATAGACGGAGAGGAGGCAGCGGAGCGGGCTTCCGTTACCAAGCAGGATTTTATGGAGCTGGGATTGTCCGGAGGAAAGGACAGCAGCCGGAAGCGCCAGGCGCTGATAAAACGCCTGGATCTGCCGGAGCATATCAGCAGCAATGCCCTGCTGCAAGCGGTGAATCTGCTGTGCAGCAAGGAGGAGCTTGCCTCCATCCTGGAAGAGGTGGATGCAGAGCCTGTCGAGCCCTAAAAGAGATCCCATTTTTTAATCGCAGTAACGCAAGAATTCACTACCAATGGAGAAACACAATGGTTGATATATCCGTAAAAAACTTAAATAAATTCTTTGTCATTGGGGAAAATCTATTACAAGATTTGTCCTTTGACATCCAGGAAGGGGAGTGTGTGGCGATTCTGGGCCGCAACGGCTGCGGAAAGACCACCCTTTTCAAGATCCTCACCGGGGAAATGGATTATGACGGAGGCGAAGTATACGTCAATCCCAATAAAAAGCTGGGGCTTATCTCCCAGATCCCCCATTTCCCGGAGGGCTATACGGTGGAGGATGTGCTTCGCTCCGCCTTTTCCCAGCTGATGAGCGCGAAACGCAAAATGGAGGTTCTGGAAACGGAGATGGCCCAGGGGGCGACGGCGGAGCAGCTGCGGGAATATGATGCCCTGGTAAACCGGTTCCAGTCCGGCGGCGGCTACGAGATGGATGTGGATGTGGACAAAATCTGCAATGGTTTGGGCATTCCCGCCCAGCAGCGGCCTCAGGAATTTGACAGCCTGTCCGGCGGAGAAAAGACCCGCATTAACCTTGCCCGTCTGCTGCTGGAAAAGACGGACATCCTGCTTCTGGACGAGCCCACCAACCATCTGGATTTAAACAGCGTGGAGTGGCTGGAGAGCTATATCAAGAGCTTTAAGGGGACAGTGCTGACCATTTCCCACGACCGGTATTTCATTGACCAGGTGGCGGACCGGGTCATTGAGATTGCCGACGGTCATGCGGAGTTTTATTCCGGCAACTATTCCTATTATATGGAGGAAAAGCAGGCCCGGTTTGATTTGCAGCTGAAGCAGTACGAGCAGGAACAGGCAAAGCTGAAGCAGCTGGGCTATACCGTGGAGCGGATGAAAGGCTGGGGCATCAATAACCGAACCCTATACCGCCGGGCTATGTCCATCCAGCACCGGATGGAGCGCATTCAGAAAACGGAACGGCCCAAGCAGGAGAAGACCATGAAAGCCTCTTTCGGAGAAAAGGATTTTTCCGGGGATGTGGTGTTCAAGATGAAAAATGTCTCCAAGTCCTTTGGAGACCGGGTGCTGTTTTCTGATGTAAACCTCAATGTAGAGGGAGGGGAGCGGATCGCCCTCCTGGGGGACAACGGTACGGGCAAATCCACCTTTATCAAGTGCCTGCTGGGGGAAGAGGACTGCGCAGGGAAGATTCAGTTTGGCCCCACCGTCAAGTGGGGGTATCTGCCCCAGATCATCCATTTTGACCATCCGGAGCGGAGCCTGTACGATACCATGCTCTATGAAAAGAATCTCACGCCCCAGATGGCACGGGATCGCCTGGGCGCATTCCTGTTCCAGGGGGAGGATGTATTCAAAACCGTGGGTACACTTTCCGGCGGGGAGCAATCCCGCCTGCGGCTGTGTATGCTCATGGATGAAAAGATCAATCTGCTGATTTTGGACGAGCCAACCAACCACCTGGATATTGCTTCCCGGGAGTGGGTGGAGGCCGCCATTGAAGAGTTTGAAGGCGTATTGCTGTTTGTCTCCCACGACCGGTATTTTATTGAAAAGTTTGCCGAGCGGATTTGGCTGCTGGAAAACGAAACCATCCGGGATTTCCGCTGCGGCTACAAAAAGTACCGTTCTATCCTGGAGCATGAAGCCCAGGCCCGCACGCTTCCCACGGCAGAGCCCAAGGTGAAGAAGGAGCGTCCCCGCTCCGGGAGTAAGGATGCCGAAAAGCTGGTTCGCCGCCTGGAACGGGAAATCGAAAAGCAGGAGGCCGTGGTTGCAGAACTGGAAAGCAAGATGGAGGCTGCCGCTTCGGACTATCAGGAGCTGACCCGGCTTCTGGGGGAGAAGGAGTATGCGGAGGAAGTGCTGATGGATTTGATGGAGCAGTGGGAGCAGGCCCAGAGCTGATGCATCAAATTGGCTTGACAGTCCATATTTGGAATACTATAATAGCTTAGGCGTGAAAATATGCGTGTATGCGCACATATAAGGAGAGAATCAAATGAGTTCCTGTAACGGAAATTGTTCCAGCTGCAGCTCCGATTGCAGCGATCGCAAGGCAGAGAGCCTTCTTGCACAGCTGAATCCCAAGTCCAGCGTTAAGAAGGTGATTGCCGTTGTGTCCGGCAAGGGTGGTGTGGGCAAATCCACTGTTACCTCTATGCTGGCTGTTGCCATGGCCCGGAAGGGCAAGCGGGTAGGTGTGCTGGATGCCGATATCACCGGCCCTTCCGCACCCACTGCCTTTGGAGTAGAGGAGTGCCAGGGGGCGAATGAAGATGGCCTGTATCCCGCCCTGACCCGTACCGGCATTCAGGTGATGTCCATCAACCTGCTGCTGGATAATCCCGGCGACCCCGTTGTGTGGCGGGGCCCGGTGATTGCCGGTGCAGTCAAGCAGTTCTGGACGGATGTCATTTGGGAGGATGTGGATTATCTGTTTGTGGATATGCCTCCCGGAACGGGCGATGTGCCCCTGACCGTTTTCCAGAGCCTGCCGGTGGATGGTATTGTGATTGTCACCAGCCCTCAGGATCTGGTGTCCATGATCGTGACCAAGGCCGCCCGGATGGCGGAAATGATGCACATCCCCGTGCTGGGCTTTGTGGAAAACTATTCCTATCTGGAATGCCCGGACTGCGGCAAGAAGATCAACGTATTCGGCGAGAGCCACCTGGACGAGGTTGCTGCCAACCTGGGCCTGCCGGTGCTGGCACGGCTGCCCATTGATCCCAAGGTCGCCCAGGCTTATGACAACGGTCAGATGGAAACCGTGGATACGGATCTTTTGACCCGCGTGGTGGAAGCCATCGAGAAAGCTGAGTAAATGCCCGAACGGGGCTGCTAAGAACGTCAAATGGAAACCGGGGACTCGCCGGTTTCTAAGCGGGGCGTTTTCAGCAGCCCCGTTTTTTGCTGCTTGGAGACGGAAGTGCCAAAAATTAAAGGAAAATAAATGCATAAACCAGAATATATAGGAAAAATTGTCGCATTGGTTGACGTACGGATAAAATAAGAGTATAATGAACGATAAATAATGGGGTGGATGTGACCTTCTGGATAAAGTAGACGCTTCCCCGCCGAAAGAACAGAAATAAGGAAGTTACGGAATGAAGAGAACCAATGCCCGGTGGCAGCTGGCAATTTACGATGCAGTGATTTTGCTGGTTGTGGATTTGCTGCTGCTGGGATTTTACCGAAGCAATGAGGATTTGTCCTCCTTTGCGGTTATTCTGCACATGACCATCGGCTTTGTCTGTGTGTTTACCGCCCGAATATTGGGCAGCATCTATAAGCAGATTTGGCGCTATGGCGGCATTCAGTGCTATATCCGGCTGCTGGTGGTGGATGGAATTGCATTCCTGGCAATCGTTGCTTTGGAAATGACCATTCCCAAGTTCGTGCGGATTGAGCAGATCACCTTTTCCCGGCTGCTGTCCATCTCCTGCACCAATTTGCTGGCGGCTCTGGCGATTCGGATGTTTTACCGGTACGCTTTCAAATGCGGCACGGAGGATACCCTGGAAGGAAAGTTCCTGCGGCGGCTGCTGCGGCTGTTTGCCGGGGAAGAGATGGTTCATGAAAACAGTGACGGCGGGCAGAAAATCAAAATCGCCATCATTGGAGCCGGTCGGGTGGGGGTCAACCTGGCAGAAGAGCTGCTGGGCAACGCAAAATCAGCCTATACCCCCCGGTGCTTTGTGGATACCAGCTTAGAGAAGGCCGGACGGGAAATCCACGGCATTCCGGTGCTGATGGAGGACGATACGACTCTGGAGCAGCTGCGTCGGCACGAGGTGCAGGAAGTGGTGCTGTCCATCCCCAACCTCAGCGACGAAAAGAAGCGGGAGCTCTACGAGCGCTATACCCATGCGGGCTATAAGGTCAAGGTTTACGACTTCCCGGTGATTCAAACTGCCGGAAAGAAGCGCTATTTGCGGGAATTTGACATTGAAGAGCTGCTGTTCCGCAAGCCGGTGATTATCTCCGACGAAAAAACCAGCGTTTACTATCGGGACAAGGCGATCCTCATCACCGGCGGCGGCGGCTCCATCGGTTCGGAGCTTTGCCGTCAGCTGGCGAAAATGGCCCCCAGCCGGATCGTGATTCTGGATATCTACGAAAACGGGGCCTATGATGTGCAGCAGGAGCTGAAAATCGCCTACGGCGCGGCGCTGGATTTGCAGATTGAAATCTGCTCCATAACCAATCTTCAGGCCTTGCGCCGGGTGTTTCGGCGGCACAGGCCTCAGGTGGTTATCAATGCCGCGGCCCACAAGCACGTCCCATTGATGGAGAAGAACTGCGTGGAGGCGGTAACGAACAATGTGTTCGGAACCCGAAACCTGGTGCAGCTGTGTGAGGAATTCCAGGTGGAGCGGTTTATGATGGTGTCCACCGACAAGGCGGTAAATCCCACAAATGTTATGGGCGCCACCAAGCGGATGTGCGAAATGATCGTCCAGAGCGCCAGCACCTGGGGCAGCACCGTCTATAGTGCCACCCGATTTGGCAATGTGTTGGGCTCTGCGGGATCGGTGATCCCCTTGTTTAAGCGGCAGATTGCCAGCGGCGGCCCCATCACCCTGACGGACAAGCGGATCATCCGCTATTTTATGACCATCCCGGAGGCATCCCAGCTGGTTCTGGAATCCGGCCCTATGGCAAAAAACGGGGAGCTGTTCGTCCTGGATATGGGCAAGCCCGTTAAGATTTTGGAGTTGGCGGAGAATATGATCCGCCTGTCTGGCGCAGAGGGCATCGAGATTGTAGAAACCGGCCTTCGCCCCGGAGAGAAGCTATACGAGGAGCTCCTGGTAAAGAGCGAAGAGCTGGACAAAACGGACAACAGCCTGATTTTTGTGGAGCGGGATACCCCCTTGACACGGGAGGAAGTAGACCGCCGCCTGGAGCTCTTGCAGCGCGCCTGCGAAACCGGCGATGACGACCACGTCCGCGCCGTGCTGAAGCAGGTCGTGCCCACCTTCCATTCCCCTGAAGAGGTCAATGGGAGGGTAGAGAAGCAGACAAATCAGGCCTGCAAAGAAATGGCAATGTCCTGCGTTTCCTGATTACACGCAATAAATGAGGAGGAGAAGTAATGGGAAAAGAATCGAAAGAGAAGAAGAGCTGCCCTAGTTCTAAACAGCTTCTTCTGCGGCTGGGCTTTACGCTGTATGATATTTTTGCCGTCAATGTTTCCTACTTTCTGGCACTGCTGATGCGCTTCTATGTGGGATTCAAGTTTACCGAGATGGCAACCTGTTATATCCCGGCGTTCCATAAATTTGCACCGTACTATACGGTTTGCTGCCTGCTGATTTTTTCGGCATTTAACCTCTACAATAGCCGCTGGGAATACGCAGGCCTTAGCGACATGAACCGGATTCTTATGGCAAATGCCTTAACCTGCGTGGTGCAGGTGGTTGGTTCTGTGGCGTTTGTCCTGCGGATGCCTATTTCCTACTATGGAATCGGTGCTGCAATTCAGCTGATCATGATTGTTGTCAGCCGGTTTGCCTATCGGCTGTTCCGGCTGGAACGCAGCCGCGTGGAAAGCCAGCGCAATGCAACCACAAATGCGATGGTTGTGGGCATTGGCAGAATCGGACAGTTCGCCAGAAGACAGCTGGAGCAGGAGGGCGTACGTAAGGTTGTTTGCGTGGTTGGCGAGCCTACAGAGGCACCGAACCAGTATATGAACGGAGTTCCCATCATTGCAGGATACGACAATCTGGGCGCAGTTCTGGAAAAGAAGAAGATTGGCTATGTGGTAATTGCCAATGAAAAACTGCCGGAAGAAACCAACAAAAGGATAAAGACCCTCTGTGAAGAGCGGAACATTGAGGTTCAGGACTTTATCGAGTACCTTCAGAACAATAACGATGTAGAGTCCCCCGTTGCGCTGAAAAACAACGCAGAGGGCGCCCGGGTGATTCCTTTCAGCCCTCCGGATATTACGGATTTGGAAATCAACGAAGTTCGCCGGGCCCTGAAATCCGGCTGGATCACCACCGGGCCCAGAACAAAGGAGCTGGAAAAGAAGCTGGCGGACTACTGCCACACCTCTAAAGTGGTATGCCTGAATTCCGCAACCGCCGCTGAGGAGCTGAATTTCCGCATCTGCGGAATCGGCGAGGGGGACGAGGTGATCGTTCCTGCCTATACGTATACGGCTTCTGCTTCCGCTGCCATCCATTGCGGCGCAAAAGTTATTTTCGTAGACAGCCAAAAGGACAACTGCGAAATGGACTATGACAAGGTTGCCGCTGCCATTACGGAGAAGACCAAGGCGGTTGTGGCGGTGGACTTAGGCGGCATCGTTGCGGACTACGATAAGCTCTACGCGGCAGTAGAGAGCAAGCGGGCATTGTTCCGGCCCAAGCAGGGCAAGTGTCTCGGCGCCCGAATTCAGCAGTCCGTTGGAAGAGTGCTGGTGTTTGCAGACTGCGCCCACGCTCTGGGCGCGCAGTGGCACGGCATGATGGCGGGCCAGATTGCGGACTTTACGGATTTCTCCTTCCATGCAGTTAAAAACTTTACCACTGCCGAGGGCGGCGCAGCAACCTGGCGGGATATTCCCGGAATTGATAACGAGGAAATGTACCATCAGTACCAGCTGTACAGCCTACACGGTCAGAGCAAGGATGCCCTGGCAAAAACCAAGCTGGGCGCATGGGAATATGATATTGTCGGCCCGTGGTACAAGTGCAACATGACGGATATTATGGCAGCCATTGGCCTAAAGCAGTTTGAGCGTTATCCCGGACTCCTGGCAAGACGCCATGAGATCATCAGAAAGTATGACGCTATGTGTGATGAACTGGGTGTAAAGCACCTGATTCACGAGGGGAAAGATTTCTGCAGCTCCGGGCACCTCTACCTGACCCGGATTCCGGGCATTACCACGGAGCAGCGCCAGGAGATTATTGTCAAGCTGGCGGAAATGGGCGTATCGACCAATGTCCATTACAAGCCTCTGCCTATGATGACGGCTTACAAGGCATACGGCTGGGATATCAAGGACTTCCCCAACGCATACGATTATTATCATAACCTCATTACGCTGCCTTTGCACACCTGCCTGAAGGACGAGGATGTGGACTATGTGATTAAGTGCTTTAAGCATGTCGTGAAGGACTATGTAAAATGAGGAAACGGCGCATATAACCGTGCCGGCGAATGGGGAGAGAAGATGAATGCTGAGAAAATGGGAAGCTCTGCCGGAATTTATGCGCAGCGAAGAGGTCAGACCCTATTATGATGCCCTGGTGCATAAGCAGGCAGCGCTTGTGCTGAAACGCTTGTTTGACATTGCTGCTGCGGGAATTCTGCTGGTGCTATTGGCAATCCCTATGGGCATTGTTTCGATTCTGGTGAAGCTGGATTCCCCCGGCCCTGTTTTCTATCGCCAGGAACGGGTGACAACTTACGGGAAGAAATTCCGCATTCACAAATTCCGCACCATGGTCAATCATGCAGACAAAATTGGCTCTGCGGTGACCGTGGGCGGCGACAGCCGGATTACCAAAATTGGGGCAAAGCTTCGGGGATGCCGCCTGGATGAGCTCCCTCAGCTGCTGGATGTTTTGAAAGGCGATATGAGCTTTGTGGGAACGCGCCCGGAAGCCACGGAGTACGTGCAGCAGTATAAGCCGGAGTATTATGCAACGCTTCTGCTCCCTGCGGGAATTACCAGCGAAGCCAGCATCCGCTATAAGGATGAGTCCAGACTGTTAAATGCTGCCGACGATGTGGATCGGGTGTATGTAGAAGATGTGCTGCCGGGAAAAATGAAGTACAACCTGGATAGCATTCTAAAGTTCTCCCTGCGGGGCGAAATAGCAACATTGTTCCGAACCGTGGGAGCGGTGATGGGGAAAGAGATAGCGGAAGATGAAAAAGATGGAGTATAGCGTCCTTCTGACCGTATATAAGTCGGATAACCCTGAGTATTTCAGACTTTCTCTGGAAAGCATGACCAAGCAGACGGTTCCTTCCAATGATATTGTGGTTGTTAAGGATGGCCCTGTACCTGAGACAATTGAATCAGTTATTCGCGAACTGTCAGAAAAGTGTCCGGCTATTCACCCACTTCAGTTGGAAAAGAACATGGGGTTGGGTTTGGCACTTAACGAGGGGCTTAAGGTCTGTCAGAATGAGCTGATTGCCCGTATGGACTCGGATGATATTTCACTTCCGGATCGATGCGAAAAGCAGCTGGCAATGTTTGAAACTGACCCGGAATTGGATATTGTTGGTTGTCCTGTAAAAGAATTTATGGGAACGCCGGAGAACATAGTGGGGAAGCGGGATGTCCCTTTAGACAACGAATCGATACATAAGTATAATCGCAGGAGAGATCCATTCAACCATCCAACGGTGATGTATCGCAAAAGCAAGGTCATGAAGTATGGCCCGTATGGTAATTATAGAAAAAATCAAGATACGGATTTGTGGATTAAACTGCTATCCAATGGCTGCAAGGCGGAAAATCATCCGGAATATTTACTGATGTTTCGCTTTGATGAAGGAACATATAAAAAAAGAAAAAGCTGGGTGAATACAAAGCTGCTGATTGAAATTCGCAGAAAGGCATGGAGGAGCGGGTATTGCTCCTTTGGAGATTTTATTTTTGTAGCCTGTGCGCAGACTGCAGTATATCTTTTGCCGGAGAGCTTTCAAAAGTTTGTTTATACTAAGTTTTTGCGGAAGTAAGTACAGGAGAAAATGAGCATGAAGATATCGGTTATTATTCCCGTCTATAATGCTGAGAAGTGCCTGGAAAAATGTGTTGACAGCGTTATAGCCCAGACCTATACAGAGTGGGAATTGATTCTGGTGGACGATGGTTCCAAGGATAAAAGTGCCGATATGGTGGACTGTTATGCTGAAAGGGATTGCAGAATTAGAGCGATTCACCAGGAAAACTCTGGACCGGGAATTGCAAGAAATAGAGGAATGAATGAGGCATCTGGAGAGTATTTCGTGTTCCTTGATTCGGATGATTATATAGACAATGAATACCTTTCGCTTCTTGCGATTGAAGCGAAAAAACACGATCTTGTGTTTATAGATGTTATCCAAGTTACTCCCACTGGGAAAATTCTGGCAGAAGAGAAAATGTCCAGATATATGGGATGGAATAAAGACAAGCTGTTAAGATGCCAGATGACAGGGAAGATCCCGTGGGGTGGCGTGCGCAAGGCGGTCAGTCGTGCGCTGATTCAAGATAATAATATTCATTATACCAACCACGTGATTGGTGAAGAAGCGCTCTATAGCTTTCGAACACTGTCCGCCGCGCAGGACATTGGCTTTATTGATGCAAAACCGGTGTACTTCTACGTTAATCATGAAGGAAGCCAGTCCAAGTCAATTTTAGATGATCCATGGGGCCCGGTTGCGCAAAATCTAAAGGAATATACTCAAAATAATGGAATATACAGCAAGTATGCGAATACAATTAATGCTTTTTTTTATACATCCTTGGTCATTTCGCTTGACCGAATAGAGCAAATGTATTCGGGAAAAGAGAGGCAAGAGCACATACAAAAAACAATATGGCGATATAAAGAAAGAATTGATCAGTCTGTCTCGACTGATCTTTCGAGTATGAGCTGGAAAGCTAAGTTGTTTGTCCCATTTCTGAAGAGGGACATAGTTTTCCCAGTCCAGCTTTGCAGCAGAATGCGAAACATTGTCAGGTGATCGAATGATGAAGCACTGGCCTTAGATAAGAACATTTATGGCCTTGAAGAATCAACGTTTTTAAAAACGCATAAATAGGGTGGCAGCAGGAACAATAGAACTGGAAGGGCAAAGGCATGAATACATATATTTTCTTAACAAATCAATATCTGCCAAAGCCTGGGGCAACGGGTGTATGCGTTCATCAGCTGGCAAAGCATTTGGTATCAGAGGGCAATGATGTATTCACTGTTTGCCTTGAAGGAAATGAACCTATGGGCTGCTCTGATGGCGTTAAAATCGTCAGAGTGAGTCCACCGGTTTACCTACAAGAGAAACGGAATACTTCTCCTATTGCTGCAAAGCTGCAGCACATGGAATCCTTGGCAAGCAAGCTGCTCCATATTACTGCTTATCCCCTGAGAAGTCGAGCCCTTGTGCACAGGTATGAAGAGGCTGTGGAAGCTCTGATGAAGAATAGAGACAATGTTAAAATAATTGCTTCCTATACTCCTTTAGAGGCGGTTATTGCGGCGGCTCAGGTTAAGAAGAGATATGGTGACGCTGTGAAAGCTGTCTATTATTCAACGGATACCCTATCCAATGAACAGGGGGAGGATGGTATTCTTCCGGCTTCCTACCGCCAAGAGTGCGGAATCCGTTGGGAAAAAAAACTATTTTCCGTGTATGATCAAATCCTGATTATGGAGTGTCATAAGGAACACTATTTTTCGGATGCCTTCAAATCCTTTTGTGAGAAGATGCGCGTGGTTAATTTCCCGCTGCTGGTGAAAACAACACAGGACGAATGCAAGACAAAAGAATATAGTGGGAAAACGAGACTGATATACGCAGGTACACTGTATAGAAAGCTGCGGAACCCTTCGTTTATGCTCTCTCTGTTGACGTTATTGAGCAAAGAATTGGATATTGAGGCCCTTTTCCTCGGCAGCGGGGACTGTGAAGATATCCTGGAAAAGGCAGAGATCGATTCCCGGAATGCGATAAAGTTTTTGGGCATGCAGCCACATGAAGCGGCACTAGAATACATCGATTCGGCGGACGTTCTGCTCAGCATAGGAAATGCGGAAAGCCCTATGGCTCCCTCTAAAATTTTTGAGTATATGGCTACGGGAAAGCCGATCGTTCATACCTATACTTATGAGAAGGATCCGTGCCTGGAGCCTTTGAGAAAATATGAGAATGCTTTGATTATTAAAGAAGATGATAAGTTTGACATAAGCCAACTGCAAGCTTTTGTTGCCTCTCCCAAGGTTGTGGACTTCCAGACGGTTGCGAAGATATTCCGAACATCCACTCCGGAATACACTACTAGCTTAATTGAAGGGCTGTGAATTATATTGGGCTATATTGTTGCGTCCATCCTTTTTATATACGCTATTTTCCAGCATTGCATTCGTAAAACTTGGGTTGCCCCAGATACCATTTTTTGCTATGGATGGAGTGTAATTTCTCTTTTGGCAGCAATGCAATTATTTACCATGTATCAAACATCCACAAAAACATGGTTTATTATATTAGTGGGGACATTTGCTTTTTGTATTGGCTGCTCGTTTGCGTCCCATGTTAAGATAGGAAATACGTTAGGATTGGTTACTACATACAAAAGAGTTGCACTGATTACTTCAAGAATTTTTTGGCTCTTTATCTTGTTGATTATTCTGTCCTGTGTTTCTGACTTTCGTCAGTCCTATACCCTGATGAAGCAGGGGGTTTCCTTGGGACAGATTCGGGAAGCATCCTTTGGCATCATAGAATTGACTGGCTATAATTATAATGGCGGGGCTGCAAATGAGCTGTTGGGGTTAATCCGGGGGACATTGGAAATTACGATTGTTGCGTATGCGATTGAAGAATTCATTCGAGATGCTCGAAAAGGCGCTGTAAAGCTTGCTGCAGTGTTGGCAGTTGAGGCTTTAATCGCCTTTACATTCGGTGGGCGATTTGCGCTGGCAAATTTCTGCGTTGAATTGGTGGTTTGCTTTTTCTTTTACCGGCATTTTGGAAATAGCGTTGCATTTCAATTACCGGCAAAGGTTAAAAGGTGGATTAGAAGAGTTCTTGTCTTGATGGCTGTTTTTTTTGTTGCCCTTACCTTGATTCGAGGAGCAGATAAATCCCAATTGCTTGTGAAATACTATCGGTATTTTTGCGGTGATATCAAGTTTTTTGATCTTCATGTGCAGGAGCTGGATAAAAGTGGCTTCGAGTCCTACGGTTATGCAGCGTTGTACGGGCTGTGGAATATAATTTTGCCGGTTTTTAATAAGCTTGGTTTGTATTATCCGGAGCGATACCTGAAAACAATAGAAATCGTTTTGGATACCCAGACTTTTCGGCAAATTGGGACTGAATTGCACACAAACGCATTTATTACTCCGTTTTATCATCTATATGCTGATTTTAGATGGCTGGGAGTAATTTTTGGAATGTTTGTGTTCGGTACATTTTGCGGGACAGTTTATAAAAAGGCTTATAATTCTATGCAGCCAATATACATTTCCTGCTACTTAGTTGTTTCACAATTAATTTTTATGACCATTTCAGCATATCCATTGGTTTCCAGCGGGAATGTTCTGTGGCTCTTGTTAATGTTTTTATTGCTTGGAGCGCGGTCGGCTTTATGACTCATCACTTTGTTTCTGATAGAAGAAAACTTCAAATTTTAATAGGAGACTGTAATGAAGCTTGCAGAAATTAATATGGTCGATTATGGCAGCACCGGGAAGATTATGCTGCAAATTGCCCAGTGTGCAAGAGAAAATAGCTGTGAAGTGCGAACCTTTTCTAAGAAGTGGAAGAAGCAGACTGCGCCCAATAAAGATCATTTTTATTTTGGAACGACTTTGGAAAATGGTCTTCATGTCCTTCTGTACCGTCTGATTGGTTTTCAAGGCCTGTTTTCTTATTTTGGAACGAAGCAGCTTGTCCGGAAATTAAATGAGTTTGGGCCGGATGTGGTTCATTTGCATAATTTGCATGATAGCTGCATTTGTATCCCGGTTTTGTTTCGTTATCTCAAAAAGAGCAATGTAAAGGTTGTTTGGACACTTCATGATTGCTGGCCTATGACTGGGCAGTGCTATCACTTTACTATGGCGAAGTGCGAGAAGTGGAAAAACGGCTGCAAGCATTGCCCACAGCTGACTGCAAAGTTTCCGGTTGACTGCTCTGCCTTTATGTGGAAACATAAAAGAGTGTGGTTTTCTGACATTAAAGATATGACCATTGTAACCCCTTCCCAGTGGCTGTCGGATATTGTAAAGCAGTCATATTTGAGCAGCTATCCCGTCCAGGTAATTCACAATGGGATAGATTTGTCTGTGTTTCATCCTACACCAAGCAATTTCCGGGAAAAGTACGGTATTGCGCAGAATAAATTTCTCATTTTGGGTGTTGCTTTTGGATGGGGTGTTAGAAAGGGCTTGGATTGCTTTGTAGAACTATCCCAAAAGCTTGACTCTGCTAAGTACCAAATTGTTTTGGTTGGAACCGATGAGAGCGTGGATAAGCAGCTGCCATCCAATATCATTTCCGTTCATCGGACGCATAATCAAATGGAACTGGCTGAGATTTATACAGCAGCAGATTTGTTTGTGAATCCGACAAGGGAAGATAATTTTCCGACCACAAATATAGAGGCCATTGCTTGCGGAACGCCGGTACTTACATTTCTGACGGGGGGAAGCCCGGAAAGTTTGGATGAAACCTGTGCCAGCGTGGTTGCTTGCAATGATATTAAGACAATGATCTGTGAAATTGAGCGGATTCGCATGTGTCATCCGTATAGTAGAGAAGCGTGTTTACTCAGAGCATCAATATATGATGGCAAAGAAAAAAATAGAGAGTACGTAGATTTGTTTAATCAAACCGTGGAGAGACGATAACAAGTGAAGATTACGTTGTTTTCCAACTTCATAAACCACCACCAACTTCCCCTATGCTGTGCTCTCTGCAATCATCCGGGAGTTGATTTCACCTTTGTACAAACGGAGAGAATTGCAGAGGAACGACTCAAAATGGGATATCCAGACTTGAGCAAAGCCTATCCTTTTGTTCTGTGTACCTATGATTCTAAGGAGGCAGAGAGAAAAGCAGAGAACCTGGCGGCAGCGAGCGATGTAATGATCATCGGTGCTGCACCAAAGAAATATGCGTCCATTCGGCTAAAAGAAAATAAGTTGATGTTTCGCTATTCAGAGCGCCTTTACAAAACAGGAATGTGGAGGGCATTTTTGCCAAAAGAGCGCTTGGCTATGTTTGTAAATCATACATTTTACAGAAATAGACCGGTATATATGCTCTGTGCCAGTGCGTATACCGCACTGGATTACGGTATCCATGGTGCCTATTTTGGAAAAACATTTAAATGGGGATACTTTCCTGAAACGAAGCACTATGACCTTGATGATTTGATGTCTCAGAAACAGAGCTCGAAGGATGGTTGTGTTTCGATTCTGTGGGCAGGAAGACTAATCGCTTGGAAGCATCCGGAGACGGCGGTTAATCTTGCGGATGCTCTGAGGCGGAAGGGGTATACCTTCAAACTGAGTATCATTGGCAATGGAAGCTTGGAAGACGAGCTGAAAGCGAATATACTGGAAAAGCATCTTTCTGAGTACGTTGAGATGCTTGGAGCAATGCCGCCGGAAAAGGTGCGCGGGCACATGGAAAAAGCGGATATTTTTTTGTTTACCAGCGATTTCGGTGAAGGCTGGGGTGCTGTGCTAAATGAATCTATGAATAGCGGGTGCGCAGTGGTTGCCAGCCATGCTATTGGGTCGGTACCGTTTCTGATAAAGCACCGGGAAAACGGAATGATTTATCACTCCGGGAATATGGATGAGCTATATGAACACGTGAAATATCTGCTGGATCACCCAGCAGAGCAGAAGCGTATGGGGCAAGCGGCCTATGAAACGATTGTAGGTGAGTGGAATGCGGAGATAGCTGCGGAGCGATTGGTTCAGCTCGCAGAGCATCTGCTTTCCGGTGAAAAGTATCCGGATTTGTTTGAGTCTGGACCATGCAGTAGGGCGAAAATACTAAAGGACAATTGGTATTAAAACAAACCTTGAAATGAGAGGACTATATTGAGTGGACGATTACGGACTGATAAGTGTTATTGTTCCCGTTTATAATGCAGAGAAATACTTGGAAAAAAGTATTAATTCGGTGCTGAATCAGACATATTCTCATTGGGAGCTTATTCTTATTGATGATGGCAGTCTTGATAAATCCAAAGAAATCTGTGACAAGTTTTCTAATAGAAATTCAAGAATTAAAGTATTTCATCAAGCGAATGCAGGAGTTTCGGCGGCGCGAAATAGAGGAATCGAGGCAGCAAGTGGGGAGTATATTACATTCCTTGATGCGGATGATATACTACCTTCCTATAGTCTCGAAACACTAGTCTGTAGCCTCATTAAGAATAAAGCTGATGTTGCAATGGGAACAACCTGTGGAGAGAAATGGGGAACTCAATCGGGGACTGAAATATGGAAAGATGAGGAAGGGCTCCAAAACTCTTTAATGGATAATCCGTACACATATGCAGCCTGGGGAAAACTATATCGCCATGAAATGATAGGAGAAACCCAATTTAATACACATATAAAAATTAATGAGGACAGTTTTTTTGTCTTTCAAATTATGTGTAAAAAACCAGTATGTGTCTGTACTGATAAGGAAATCTACAAATATACTCAGGTGCCCGGAAGTGCGTCAAGATCGACTTTTTCTGAAAAGTATTTTGACATTTTAAGAGTTGCCGAAAAGAAATATGCAATTGTCCAAGAACAGTTTCCTCATTTGCTTGATTTGGCAAAGAATATGATAATAAAAGCAAATTTAAATTTGCTTGCCATTCTTGCAAGCAGGACTAATGGAGAATATCTGGACATTGAGCAAAAACTTATAGAGACTATCCAGGCTTGCAAAAAGTATTATATTTCAGGTAAAAAAAGTGACGATAGGATATTTTCGATTATTGTGCACGGTTTATATCCACTATACAAAAAAGAAATCCAAATAAAACAATTAATCAGCCACTTGATATAGGGGCATTTAAGGTATGCATATGAATTTGAAAGAGATTTTGACAGGGAAAATTGGGAAAAACGCTGGGTGGATAATTTGTAGCAAAATAATTCACATGGCCCTTTCTTTTGTGGTTGGTTTAATTACTGCTAGATACCTTGGACCATCTAATTACGGGATCATTGGATATGCTTCAGCCTATGTAACGATATTTTACGCACTATGTACACTTGGATTTCCAGGGCCTGTTCTGAAAAGTATTATTGATCACCCAAGAGAGACAGGCGAAACGATTGGAAGCGCAATTGTGTTCAGATTGGTTTCATCGCTGATGTCGTTAAGCCTAATTGCCCTGATTACATCAATAGTTGATAGAAATGATTTTGTGACAATAGTGGTTGTAGTGCTATATTCGGCAAGCATTGTATTTCAGTCATTTGATACTTTCCGTCAATGGTTTCAATCAAAATTGATGTCAAAATATGATGCAATTGCATCGTTGATTGCTTTTATAAGTTCATCAGCTTTCAAAGTTTACATCTTAGCTGGTCATAAAGATATTTATTGGTTTGCTGTAGTACCTGCTATTGATTATTTCGTGCTTGCGATTAGTCTGTTTAGTTTTTACTGTAAATGCGATGGCGCGAAGTTGTCTTTTTCCGTGAAGAAAGGAAAAGAGTTGTTATCAAGTAGTAAAAGCTACATCCTTTCTGGACTTATGGTTTCCATTTACGCATCTACTGATAAACTAATGCTAAAACAACTGATGGGAGAATCTGCCGTCGGTTTTTATTCCTTAGCTGTGACATGCAGCACAATGTGGGGCTTTATACTGTCTGCAATTATTGAATCTATGAACCCGTCAATTATGGAATACTTTAATACAGATAGAGAAAAATTTTTGCGACAGAATAAAAGACTGTATGCGATTGTATGCTATGTTTCTTTTATTGCGTCAACGATATTATTCTTGATTGCGCCATTCTTTATTCGCGTTTTCTATGGGGAAAGCTATTCCTCATCAATTGCACCGTTGAGGATAACTGTCTGGTATGTTTGCTTTTCTTACTTAGGTGCTGCGCGAGATGCATGGATCATGTGCTATAACCACCAAAAATATTTGAAATATCTATATTTTCTATCGGCGTTGACAAATGTAATACTGAATTGCTTCTTTATTCCGTTATGGGGCCCGTCAGGTGCGGCATTGGCTTCTTTATTCACTCAGATATCTTCGGTTTGTGTCTTCCCATTGATATTCAAAGAACTTAGACCGAATGTCAAGCTGATGATTGACGCGGTCCTGTTGAAAGATGTTTTTTAGTTGGCTGCGGTATTCCAAAAAAGCAAAGCAACCCTAAAGAGAGCCGCTCTGCAATAAAGATCAGTTGTTCAATTCATCATGTAGGGAAAGTAATATAAGGAGAACCTCAAAGAAGATGCTTACGGTTTGGAGTTGCACCAAAAAAGATGTAGACACAGTTGGAAACATAGTGGGTCCTCCTTTATTATTTGATAGGATCTTTGTGATATGCCGAACTTATGTACTATATATCAAATAATCGTTTTCGGCAAGGGAATGAAACTAATTATTTAGAGAGGTTTGCGTTATGAAAATAAAGGGAGTTCAACAAGATGAAATGCTATTTAAATAATTTCGTAAGGGAGAGTACAAAATGAAGTGCTTAATTTGCATCCCGTTTGCATACAAACGAGAATATAATTCAGGTGTAAATCTCAGCGGAGGCGATAGTGTATATTTGAAGAATGCGCTTGTTGCGCTCCTTTCTGCAAAAAAGAATAACCCCAATTGTGACGTCGCTTTTGCCACAAATTTAAGCGAATTTGATTTGCCAGATTTATTTAAAAAAATGTTACGTCAATACGAGATTATTGTATTGAATATTGCGTATGATCTTTTTGTTTTCCCCCAAAATTATCTGTGGTCTTTGGCTTTCTATAAGCTGTGTGTTATGAGCTATCTGGCTGAAACTGACTACGATGCTATATGCTACATGGATACGGATGTGTTTGTCCAGGGATGCTTAGATCCGATATGGGAAGAATGTAAGAATAATATTATGCTATACGACATTAATCATGGATTAAGAACTCGTGACTATCAGATACTGATTGAGGAGATAGAACAGTTTACTGGGGAGAGAAAATATATAACCCATTATGGCGGCGAATTTTTTGCGGCATCGACTCCAAATGCAAAAGAATTTGCCAGGGAATGTCTGCGAGTTTATAATGAAATGGCTGAAAGAAAAACTATAACTACTAAGGGGGACGAGTTTGTCCTGTCGCTAGTAGCTGATAGAATGCGAACAAAGATAAAAAATGCGGGGGCGTATGTTTATCGTTTCTGGACTGGAACAGATTTCAGGCTGGTTTCTACATGTTATAAGTATAACCCGGTACTAATTTTGCACGTTCCGGATGAGAAAGAAGTAGGCATGCTTAAACTATACCGGAGAATCAGCAAAACGTTTAGCATTCCTCCCAAGGAAAAGGTGTGGAAAGAGCTTCGATTGACGAAGCAGCCGTTGTATTACTTGCTGAAGAAGAGAGTGCGTATTTTATTAAAAAGAACATAAAAAGGAATATATAGGGACAGGAAAAGCACGCAACTAATTACTTCGTCAATAATTCCCCGTGAGAATCCCTTGCGAATTCTCACGGGGTGATTTATAATATACCCATCATTTCCCAATCACATAGGAGGTACTGTTATGTCATTGTACGAAAAGCTAGTGCAGAAGAAGGAAAAGCTGGCTCTGGTGGGGCTGGGGTACGTGGGGATGCCCATTGCGGTGGCCTTTGCGAGGAAGGGGCTGGATGTGATTGGGTTTGACCTGAACCGGGAGAAGATTGCCCTGTACCGGTCCGGGGTGGATCCCACCAAGGAGGTGGGCGATGAGGCCATCCGGCAGTCCTCCGTTGTTTTTACGGCGGAGGAGGCTATGCTCCGGCAGGCAAAATTCATCATCGTGGCGGTTCCTACCCCTGTGAACACCGACCACACTCCGGATTTGTCCCCCGTTATCGGGGCATCGGAGATTGTGGGGCGCAATCTGACCAAGGGCAGCATTGTGGTTTACGAATCTACGGTGTATCCCGGCTGTACGGAGGATATCTGCGTGCCCATTCTGGAGCGGAAATCCGGCCTAAAATGCGGCGTGGATTTTAAAGTGGGCTACAGCCCGGAGCGCATCAACCCCGGGGACAAGGTGCACCGATTGGAGAATATCTGCAAAATTGTATCCGGAATCGATGCAGAAAGCCTGAAGGAAATTCAAAACGTCTACAACCTGGTGATTGAGGTGGGAACCTATCCCGTCTCCAACCTCCGCACCGCCGAGGCGGTGAAGGTGGTGGAAAACAGCCAGCGGGATGTGAACATCGCCTTTATGAATGAGCTCGCCATGGTCTTCGACCGCATGGACATCGACACCAACGAGGTGGTGGACGGCATGAACACCAAGTGGAATGCCCTGGGCTTCCGCCCCGGCCTGGTGGGCGGGCACTGCATCGGCGTTGACCCCTACTATTTCACCTACCAGGCGGAAAAGCTGGGCTACCACAGCCAGATCATCCTGAATGGGCGCATCGTCAACGACAGCATGGGCGCTTATGTCGCTGATGCCGCCGTGCGCAAAATGATCGAGGCGGGCCAGGCACCGAAGAAGAGCAGGGTCGTGATCCTGGGCCTGACCTTCAAGGAGAACTGCCCGGACACCCGCAACAGCAAGGTGAGCGATGTCATCCGGCGGCTGAACGAGTACGGCATCCACCCCACGGTGGTTGACCCCTGGGCCAACAGCCGGGAGGCAGAGCGGGAGTACGGCGTGACCCTCACGGCCCTGGAAGAGGTGCAGGACGCCGATTGCGTCATCGTGGCGGTGGCCCACCGGCAGTTCCGGGATTTGGGCCTTGGCGGCGTGGAGAAGCTCTACCGCCGGTGTCCGCGGTCGGAGCAGGTGCTGATTGACGTGAAGGGCCTGTACTCCGTGGAGGAGCTGAAGCAGTCCGGCCTGCGCTATTGGCGGCTGTGATGTCCACCGTTTCGTCATTGCGAACCAGTGACCGACGTCACCCCCTTTTTGTCATTGCGAACCAGTGACCGACGTCACCCCCCCTTTGTCATTGCGAACCAGTGACCGACGTCACTGGTGTGGCAATCTTAAGACCGGTCAATCGGAAAAGACACAGAATAACAAAGGGTCGGCTGCAAACAAGCGCTGCAGTCGACCTGATTTTTTATTCAAAGGGAAGAGGCAAATTGTAAGGAATGCGTGCGTGAAAAAGAGCGTGAAAAATTAGGAGGAGTTCATTTCGGGCCTCTTCCCGTTGAGACTTCTTTATACCAGAGCGGCGCCCAAAGCACGGCAATTTTGCAGGGCATCCTCATCTGGCGCTTCCTGGCAGATAACGCTCTCAGCGGCAATTACCGCGCCGCAATCCCGGCATTCGTCTTCCCAGGTGCGCATCCACTCGCCGTCACCCCAGCCGTAGGAGCCGAAGAGGGCTACGCGCTTGTCGGAGAGGGAGGACTTACAGTCCTGAAACAGGGGAGCAAATTCAGTTTCTTCCAGCTCTTCTGCGCCCATGGCGGGGCAGCCGAAGGCAATGGCATCATATTCATTTACCTGGCTGCCGGAAAACTCGGCGGCGGTAAACAGGGCGGTATCCGCTCCGGCACCCTTGGCACCCTCGGATACGGCATAGGCCATGGATTCGGTATTGCCGGTACCGCTCCAATAAACAATCGCAATCTTAGACATAGTGATATTCCTTTCCTTGGTTTGGTATATCAACCGGCGACAATCAGCCGGTTCATATCGGTTCCTTTTGCGAGCCGGTCACAGTAGACACGGGCGCATTTTTTATACAGCGAGAATTTCTTCCTTGCAGAGTCTACATCGCCGTACACCTTCCAACAGCCCACGCATTTGCAGGGACGGTTGTCCAGAAAGCCCTGTACGTCCTCCGGGGGATAGCCCAGAAAAAGGCCGATCTCGTGCGGGAATTCTTCCTCTGTGCGAAACTTCCGAACAAGACTGGACAGCTGTCCGTTTTCCGGATAGCCCATGGAGCGGAGGATCTCCGCGGCAGAGGGCTGGCTCAGGTCATTTTCCAGCTTCGATGGACGATAGAGATAAATCAAGGCTTTTTCTTCATGGATCCGCAGGGGGAGCGCCCGGAGTCCTTTGGGGACGAGAAATCGGTTTAAGTCCCGGATTTCTTCCAGAAAAACCGACCTGTTTTCTATGGGGCAAAGAAAGAGACTGCCGGTTTTCAGGCCCGCCAGGGTAGGGGCACAGTGGCGGACGATCAGCTCCTCAGACATGGGGCGCCCTCCTGCGGAAGATGTGTGCTCTCAGAAGATGACGGAGCTGGATCGCTGCAAACAGAATCAGGAAGATGGTCAATATTGAAAGGGTAAGGGGGATGTTATGCATTTCCGCAACCTCCTGAGCATTATTGGTTAGCACATGCTAACTGCACATATCATAGCGCATGGGTCAGTATTTGTCAAGAGGGAATTTTCAAAAAAGAAAACGCCGTCCCGGGGGAGAGCCGGGACGGCGTTTTGGCAGAAAAGTCGCAGTGCCTGGGGAAATAATCTGCCAAAAAACAGAATACTGAAAAATAGGGAAAACTTGCAAGGGGATCCTGTCGAAAGAGAAAATATTGCTTTTGCTTCTTACTGGGCGGTGTAACGTACCTCAGTGGTTTCGTTGGGCGTACCGGCAAAGAATTTTACCAGATTGTCCACCGTGGTGGAGGCGATGCTGTCCAGAGCCTCCTGGGTCAGGAAGGCCTGGTGAGAGGTGACGATTACATTGGGCATGGCAATCAGCCGCACCAGCTTGTCATCCTGAACGATGTGACCGGAGAAGTCTTCATAGAAGAAGTCGCCTTCTTCTTCGTATACGTCCAGGCAGGCAGCGCCGATCTGCTTGTCCTTAATCCCGTTAATCAACGCTTCCGTATCGATGAGGCCGCCCCGGCTGGTATTGAGGATGGTTACGCCTTTTTTCATTTTGGCGATGGAAGCGGTGTTGATGATATGGCGGGTATCCTCTGTCAGGGGGCAGTGGAGAGAAATAATATCGGATTGTTCAAAAAGTTCAGGCAGTTCCACATAGTTTAGGCCGCTATTGGGATTGGGATACTTGTCGTAGGCCAGAATGTTCATGCCGAAGCCCTTGCAGATATCGGCAAATACACGACCGATTTTGCCCGTGCCGATGATACCCACAGTCTTTCCGTGAAGATCAAAGCCCGCCAGTCCCTGAAGACTGAAGTTAAAGTCCCGGGTGCGGATATAGGCCTTATGTGTCCGACGGTTGATGGTCAGCAGCAGCGCCATTGCGTGCTCTGCCACGGCGTAGGGGGAGTAAGCCGGAACCCGGAAGACGGGGAGCTTGCCCTGGCATGCCTTGATATCCACGTTATTAAAGCCTGCGCACCGCAGAACCAAAACCTTGACCCCCAGGCGGCACAGCGTTTCCACCACAGGTGCGGAGACGGTATCATTTACAAAGACACATACGGCATCAAAACCGGCAGCCAGGGAAGCGGTGTCCTCGTTGAGTCTGGTTTCAAAATATTTGATTACCAGGCCGGATTCCGCGGCATAGTGGTCAAAGCCGGGGACGTCATAAGGCTTGGTATCGAAAAAAGCAACTTTCATAGTTAGCAACCTCCTGGATAAACTTAATTGATATTTTCCTATCGATAAAATTATAGCGAACAATACCGGATTTGTCAATAGAAAATCTCCGCTGCGTGCATTTTCGGCACTGTGCAGGAAAGCGCTTCCCTTGGAGGGGAGAAACTGTGTATTCTGACAAAGCGTCAAAGCCGGTGTACGGGCGGTGTACGGAAGAAAATAGTTGCAGGAAGCGGATTCCTTTGCTATAATAAGATAGATTGTTTATACTTTGCGAAAAAGTGAGGAGGGCCAATATGGACAAAAAACTGGATCGATTGGTCAGACCCGGGAAAGGTATCTTTTTCCTGATCCTGTTCAGCTTCTGCGCATTGGCATTCCTTGCCGGGCACTATTGGCTGGGGGCGGGGGAGACGCTGGTTGCCCTTTTAACCTTTGGCTATTATTTGATCGACCGGCAGCACCGCCGCCGTCTTTTGCGGCAGTACATTCAGTCGGAGCCCGATACATTGGAGAGCTCGTCCAAAGGAGATGGCCCGCTTCCTGCGGTGATGGTTCGGATGGAGGACGGCAGCATCGTTTGGGAGAACTATCGCTTTGCGGAGTTGAGCAGTTCTCTGAAAAATGTGGTGGATGAGAAAATCACGGATATAATGCCAGGAGCAAATCTGGAGTTTTTGGCTGCCGGAAAAAATGAGGCACCCCAGGATGTCCTTTTGGGGGGACGCCGCTATCGCCTTTACGGCACGCTTCTCCGCAGTCCAGGCGACCGGCTGGGGGTGCTGTATTTCAGCGACCTGACGGAGCTCTATCAGGTGCGGGATGAATACATTCGCTCCCGTCCTGTGATTGCCATTATCCTGATTGACAACTATGAGGAAATGACCCAAAATCTGACGGAGGGCGCCATTTCCAATCTTCATGCCAAGCTCAATGATGCCATCGCCCAGTGGACGGAAGACTACCATGGTCTGCTCCGCCGGCTGGAACGGAATCGCTTCCTGTTCATTTTTGAACGGCGGGATTTGGAAAAAGCCAAGGCTGATAAGTTTTCCTTGCTGGAGGATATCCACAAGGTTGTCAGCCCTTCCGGCCTGGCAGCTTCTATTTCCATCGGTCTGGGCGTAGACGGTACGGATTTTGAAGAGGGTTATAATTTTGCAGCCCTGGGCATTGAAATGGCCCTGAGCCGGGGTGGTGACCAGGCAGTCATCAAAGACCGCTTTAACTTCGATTTTTACGGCGGGCGCAGCAAGGAGACGGATTACCGCAGCAAGGTCCGTTCCCGTGTGACAGCCAATTCCCTGATGGAGCTCATTGCCCAGAGTGACCATGTGTTTATTATGGGCCACAAGAATGCAGACCTGGATTCCCTAGGCGCTGCCGTGGGCATTAATTGCCTGTGCCGCAAGAAGGGGAAAAAGGCCAGCATTATCATTGATTTGGAGAACAACGCCGCAGGGCGGCTGCTGGATGAACTGCAGCAGGTGCCGGAATACCGGGATGTGTTCATTTCCGGTCAGGACGCCCTTTTGATGTGCGATAACCGCAGCATCCTGATTGTGGTGGATACCAACCGTCCGGATCAGGTGGAATTTAAGCCGCTGCTGGAATCCATCTCCAAGGTCTGTGTGGTGGATCACCACCGCAGGGCAGCGGACTATATCAATCCCGTGGTGGTGAACCTCCACGAAACGTATGCTTCCTCCGCTTCCGAGCTGGTTACGGAACTGGTTACCTACGCAACCGAGAGCCGGGATGTTCTGCCCATTGAGGCAAAGAGCCTGCTTGCGGGTATTTGCCTGGATACCAAGTTCTTTAATGTCCGCACGGGGGAGCGCACCTTTGAGGCGGCAGCGGTGCTGCGGCGGATGGGAGCCGATACCACAGAGGTGAAGCTGCTGCTCCAAAATGATTTCCACGATACCCTGGAAAAATACCAGATCATCAAATCCGCAAAGCTATATCGGGATGAGTTGGCAATTGCTGCCCTGGATCGGCCCACCAATCGGATTCTCGCTGCCCAGGCGGCAGACGAGCTGCTGAATATTTCCGGCATTACGGCATCCTTTGTCCTCTATCCGGACGAAGGGCAGACCATCATCTCTGCCAGAAGTATTGGCAGCGCCAATGTGCAGGTGATTTTGGAGCCCCTGGGCGGCGGCGGCAATGCAGCTACGGCAGGTGCACAAATGAAGAATGTGGATGTAAAGGAAGCACTGGATAAACTGATCGCGTCTATCGACGCTTTCTATGAAGAATAAGGAGAAGAATAAAATGAAAGTTATTTTGTTGCAGGATGTTAAGGGAAAAGGCAAGAAGGGCCAGATGCTGGAGGTTTCCGACGGCTATGCCCGGAACTATATGCTGCCCAGAAAAATTGCCATTGAGGCCACTGCCGATGCAGTGAACACCATGCGCATGAACGATAAGGCCACCCAGGAGCGGATTGCCAAGGAAAAGGCCGAGGCAATGGAAACCGCCAAGGCTCTGCGGGAGCTGACCGTTACTGTCACTGCCAAGGGCGGCGGAAACGGGCGGCTGTTCGGCTCCATTACCAACCAGGAGATTGCCGATGCGCTGAAGGCAAAAACCGGAATCACGCTGGATAAGCGGAAAATTGCCATTTCCGACCCCATTAAGAATGTGGGTACTTACACCGTTACCTGTAAGCTGGGCTACGAGATTACCGCACCCCTGACCGTAAAAATTGAGGAAGGCTAAGAAAAGCCAGAAGGAGCGTCTCCATGGATGAAGAGTTGATTGCCCGCCAGCAGCCCCAGTCACTGGAGGCAGAGCAGGCCGTATTGGGCTCTATCCTCATCGATAGTCAGTGCGTGTCCGATGTCATCGGGATTCTGAAGCCGGAGGACTTTTATCTGCAGCAGAATCGGGAGATTTACGAAGCGGTGTATACCATGTTCAATTTCTCCCAGACCATCGACCCGGTAACGGTGCTGGATAAACTGAAAGAGCTGGGCTATTATCACGATAATTCCAGAGACTATATCATGCAGCTTATGGAGATCACGCCAACGGCTGCCAATGTGGTGCGCTATGCCAATATCGTTCAGGAGAAATCCATGCTCCGGGGCCTGGGTCAGGCTGCGGGGGAAATCTCCGATATGGTGTTCGACCAGATGGGAACCGCCGGGGATATCCTGGAGTCTGCGGAAAAGAAAATCTATGCCATCCGTAAGGGGGAACGGGGAGACAGCCTGGAGCATATCGGAACTACCATGCACCGGGTTTTCGACCGGCTGAATGAACTGGCAATGTCCGATTCTTTGATTCCGGGTCTATCTACAGGCCTGCGGGATTTGGATACCAAAATCAACGGTCTGAATAAGTCTGACCTGCTGCTGATTGCAGCCCGTCCCGCCATGGGTAAATCTGCCTTTGCCCTGAATATTGGGGTGAACGTTGCCAAAAAATACAAAAAGACCGTGGCGATTTTCAATTTGGAAATGTCCCGGGAGCAGCTTGCCATGCGTCTGCTGGCAAACGAAAGCTTTGTAGAGCTCCAAAAGCTGACCACCGGCAAGCTGACGGATGAAGAATGGACAAAAATCTGTATGGCTGGTTCTACTCTGAGCCAGACGGACATCCGAATTGACGATAACCCTTCCGTTACCGTGGCGGATATCAGCGCCAAGTGCCGCCGCCTGGATAACCTGGGGCTGATCATCATCGATTACCTGCAGCTGATGCAGGGTTCCGGTTACGGTAAAAACAACGAAAACCGTGTGGTTGTGGTGGGTGAAATTTCCCGCTCCCTGAAAATCATGGCAAAGGAACTGAATGTTCCTGTGGTCTGCCTGAGCCAGCTTTCCCGTGCAGTGGAGAGCCGTACCGACAAGCGTCCCATCTTGTCTGACCTTCGGGAATCCGGCGCCATCGAGCAGGACGCGGACTCGGTTATGTTCCTGTACCGGGACGAATACTATAATGAAAACACAGAGGATAAGGGCGTTGCCGAATGCATTGTGGCAAAAAACCGTCACGGAGAGACCGGCGCGGTAAAGCTGCAATGGATCGGGCAGTATCAGGTTTTTGCAGACCGGGAGTGGAAGCATGCTGAGTAAACTGCGCGCCTTTGTCCGGGAGTATAGCCTCGTTCAGCCGGGAGACCGGGTGATTGCGGCGGTATCCGGTGGTGCGGATTCCATTGCACTGCTGTTTGCCCTCTACCTTCTCCGGGAGGAGTGGGACATCACATTAGAGGCTGCCCACTTTAATCACCATCTCCGGGGGGAGGAATCCAACCGGGATGCCCGGTTTGTGGCGGACTTCTGTGCCCGCTATGGAATTCCCCTGCACTTGGGGGAGGAAAAGGTAATTGCCGGAGAAAAGGGGCTGGAGGCGGCAGCAAGAGAAGCCCGCTACCGCTTTTTACGCTCCCTTCCCGGAAAGGTTGCCACTGCCCACACGGCAGATGACAATGCAGAAACGGTGCTCCTGCGGCTCCTCCGTGGCACCGGGCTCAAGGGCCTGGGAGCCATCGCCCCTGTCAGCGGAAACGTGATTCGTCCCATGCTTATCGTCACCCGGCGTGAGGTGGAGGGATTTTTACAGGAATTTGCTCTTGACCACATTGAGGATAGCTCCAATGGGGAGGATGCCTTCCTTCGCAACCGAATTCGCCATGGGGTAATGCCACTGCTGTATGAAGAGAACCCCAGAATTGGGGAGAATCTCTCTGCCATGGCCCTGAATCTCAGACAGGACGAGGCATATTTGTCTCAATGCGTCTCTGGGCCTATGCCCGGAGTATCCGGTTTGCGGCAGATGCATCCGGCATTGCGGCGCAGATATTTAGAAAATTTTTTAAAAGAGAACGGCGTTCGGGAGCCGGAGGAGAGCCATATTTTACAGGCAGAAGATCTGGTATTCCACTGGAATCCCTCGGCATCTATGAATTTCCCGGGAGGGGTTATGATCGCCAGAGAGTATGACCGTCTGGTACGCCTGGATTCTCAGGAGCCCTTGGGCTGCTATGTTATGGGGGAAGAAACCTACCTGAAGGAACTGGGCCTGTGGGTCACGGTGGAGAAAGCAGATTCTCTGGAGCAGTCCGGTGCTGCGTTTACGGTGCACCCTCAGGGGCAGCTTATCCTGCGGGCAAGGCAGCCTGGGGATGAAATTCGTTTACCCGGCGGCACAAAGAGCCTGAAAAAGCTGTTTATCGACCGGAAGATTCCTGCCCCATCCAGATGCCGTATTCCGGTAGTGGTGGATGACGGGGGAGTAATTGGTGTTTTCGGAATCGGCGCGGATCAGAGACGTCAGGCATTGCAATTGCCTGCGGTCACCATCCGCTTTGACGATAGAAAAGATAAGGGAGGAAAAGAACATGGAGAATATGGAGAATGATATTCTGAAAATTCTCATCACGGAGGAGGAAATTCAGCGGAGAATTGAGGAGCTTGGGGAGGTAATCACCAGAGACTACCAGGGGAAAGACCCTGTTATTGTCGGTGTCCTGAAAGGCGTTGTAGTGTTCTACGCCGATATGATCCGCAAAATTGGAACCCACTGCCAGATGGATTTTATGTGGATTTCCTCCTATGCAGGAACGACGTCCACCGGAAAAATGGAGGTCAGGCGGGATATCTCTACGGATATCAAGGGCCGCCATGTGCTGATTTTGGAGGACATCTACGATACCGGAAATTCTCTGGATTTTACCTACCGGCATCTGCTGAGCAAGGAGCCTGCCTCCCTGAAAATCTGTACCTTCCTGGATAAGCCGGAACGGAGAAAGCCTGGCATCACCTTGAAGCCGGACTATATCGGTTATACCGTTCCCAATGAATTTGTGGTGGGCTATGGCTTGGACTTTAACGAGCACTATCGCAACCTGCCCTACATCGGTGTTCTGAAACCGGAAGCATATAATGGATAAACAATAAGGAGTTAAACTGGATTGAATAATCGAAAATTGATACCGCTGCTGGTCTACCTCGCCGTACTGATTCTGGTGTTTTCCTGGGTTACCGGCATGACCTCCACCGTCAATAGTGACCTTGCCTATTCGGAACTTGTGGGCCTGTTTGAAAAGGAGCAGGTTCAGGAGTTTACCGTCAAGGGCAACACCATTGTGCTGACGCTGAATACACCCTACAATGGAAAAAGCCAAATCCGGGCGAATCTTGCCCAGCCGGAGAGCTTCCGCCAGGAGATGGAGGAAACCTTCCGTCAGCAGCGGGATTCCGGTGTTTTAAAGCGCTACGATTTTATCCCGGAAAAGAGCTTCTCTGCATACGATATTGTGCTTCCCATTGTCATTGCCGGTGCGGTGCTGATGCTGCTGTGGATGTTTATTATGGGCAGAATGAACGGCGGCAATCCCTTGACCAATTTCGGCAAGGCAAGAACCGTTTTGGGTGTGCCTGACGGCAAAAAGGTTACCTTTGACGATGTAGCCGGTGCGGACGAAGAGAAGGAAGAGCTGGCGGAAATTGTGGATTTCCTCCGCAACCCTGCAAAGTTTACGCAGATCGGAGCACGCATTCCCCACGGTATTCTGCTGATTGGCCCTCCCGGCACGGGCAAAACGCTCCTTGCCCGGGCGGTGGCAGGGGAAGCCGGGGTGCAGTTCCTGTCTATTTCCGGTTCGGATTTTGTGGAAATGTATGTGGGCGTCGGTGCCAGCCGTGTCCGGGATCTGTTTGAGCAGGCCAAGAAGCTGGCTCCCGCTATTGTATTCATTGATGAGATTGATGCCGTAGGCCGGAAGCGCGGCACCGGCCTCGGAGGCGGTCACGATGAAAAGGAGCAGACGCTGAACCAGCTCCTGGTGGAAATGGATGGCTTCGGGCATACCGAGGGCATTATTGTCCTGGCGGCAACGAACCGCCCGGATATTCTGGATCCGGCCCTGCTGCGTCCCGGTCGTTTTGACCGGCAGATTCAGGTGAACCGTCCCGATGTGAAGGGCCGGGAGGAAGTTCTCCGGGTTCATGCCAAGGATAAAAAGCTGGATGATTCCGTGAATCTGCGTACCATTGCCAGAGCGACCTCCGGTTTTACCGGCGCAGATCTGAGCAATCTTCTGAATGAAGCTGCCATTATGGCGGCTCGGGATAACCGCCCTGTGATCAACATGGAGGATATCAACGAGTCGCTGATGAAAATCGTCGCCGGCCCTGCAAAGCACAGCCATGTTCAGTCCCGCCGGGATTTGAAGACCACAGCCATTCACGAGGCCGGTCATGCCGTTGCCATGTACCGGCTGCCGTCCCATGATCCTGTGCGGCAGATCTCCATTGTTCCCAGAGGCAGAAGCCTGGGTGCAACCTGGTATCTGCCCAAGGAGGATTCCTCCAATCTCACCCGGAACGAGATGTATGAGCAGATCGTGGGTCTGCTGGGCGGACGTGTTGCAGAGGCGCTCTTTGTTGGCGATATCTCCGTGGGTGCGTCCAACGATATAGACCGCGCGACCAAGCTTGCCAAGGATATGGTGGCCCGTTACGGTATGTGCGAAAAGCTGGGCACGGTTTCCTACCTGGATGACGGCGAGGTCTTCATCGGGCGGGACTACCAGAATACCAAGAGTTACTCCGAAAAGGTAGCAGGAACCATTGATGAGGAGGTAAAGCTCCTCATTGACCGGGCCTATGAGGACTGCAAGACCATTTTGACCAAGGATGGGGAGAAACTCAAGCAAATCGCAGATTATCTTTTGACCAACGAAACCATGACCGGTGCACAGTTTGCAGACCTTATGGAGGGCAGAGAGCTCTCCGAGGCTTCCGCAACAGCTCTTACCGATGGCTACGAGGAGCCGGAGAAAACGGAATAAATGAAAAGCACACCCTTGGGAAAAATCCCGAAGGTGTGCTTTTTTGCAGTCAGATCAGCGGATGTATGTAACCGGGTTGCCCTTCCGGTCGGCAGGGGCGTGATCAGGCAGGCCGTCTGCCGTATCGGCGTAGCCCAAAGCCAGAGCGCCGTATACCCGTTCTTGGGGATCCATGCCAAGGGAAACCAAATAATCGTTGATTTCTGCATCCTGATTGAGTCCCTTCAGCTGATTAATCCAGCAGCTGCCCAGCTCCAGTGCGCTTGCCATAAGCATCATGTTTTCCAGAGCGCAGGCGCAGTCGGCCTGGTTGTTGGGGTTATCCATTCGGTTGCAGGTGACGATCAGAACATCAGGATGATAGTGGAAGGTGTAGCCATCGGGGCGGTTATCTCCGCTGCGGCGGAATCCCTCCCGTACCAGCTGCGCAAGCTTTTCCAGCACATCCTTATTCTGGATTACCAAAAAGTGGGTTGCCTGCATATTCATGCCGCTGGGGGCATAGCGTCCGGCTTCCAAAACGGCTTCCAGGCTTTTTTTCGGCACGGCTTTTTGCTGAAAACGCCGGGTGCTGCGTCTGGCTTTCAGGAATTCCAATGCATTATCCATAAAAAATCATCCTTTCATTTAATCCTGCAATTGTTTGATTGCAGGAATAGTATAACATATTTGTAAACTTTGGTAAACATGGATTTGCATTTTTTATGAAATGTGTTATGATTACAAAAAAAGGAGGCATTATGAAACGAATTTTATTGCTGCTTCTAGCTCTGACGCTGGTGGGGATTCCTGCCTGGGCAGAGGAAATCGCAACCCTGCCGGATGAGCCTGCATACACGGAGATCCGAAGTGCGGAAGACCTGCTGGCAATTGCGGATGCCCCGGAGGGAAACTATGTCCTGATGGAGGATCTGGATCTAACCGGGGCGGAGTGGCCCTGTCCGTCCTTTTCCGGCAAGTTCGACGGAAACGGACACAGTCTGCTGAATCTGACGATTGCATCCCCGGGGCAGAGCCAGGCAACGGTGCTGGATGGCAACCAAAAGGAATACACGGCATCCTTTGCCGGGCTCTTTGGCAGCATGACCAATGCCCAGGTTCGGGATTTGAATCTGGTGAATCTGAATCTTCTGGTGCAGAGCGATGCGCCCTGTATGGCAGGCGGCATTGCAGGCTACAGCATGGACAGCGCCATTATTAATTGTACGGTCACCGGTCGCCTGGAGCTGCGGGCCCATGAGGGGATGTTTGGCGTTGCCGGAATGATTGGCTACGGCGTTGCCTCCGTAAAAAACTGCCAGGTGGATGTTACCCTGATTTGCGTGGATACGGATGCCCAAACCGGTGATGAGCAGTTCCTTGGCGGCGTTTTCGGCACGGGTTTTGTGGGGGTTCAGGATAGCCAGGTGAATCTGGACGCCTATATTTCCGAGCACGGCTTTGTCCATTCCGGGGGCATTGGCGGTATGCTTCTGCAATACCCCATTGGCATGGGCAGGGAAGCCTACTTTCGCAACAATACCGTTTCCGGGAAAATTCGCTTTTTTGAAGATAGCCCGATTCGCAGAGCCTATTGTAAACCCCTGATTGGGGAGCTTATGAAGGCCATGAATTACAATTATGGCCTGACGGATAACATTACCGATTCCTTTGAAAGCGAGGAAATCAAGGAGTTCGACCAAGAACTACGGCCCGAAACCTGCGAAACGCCGGAGTATGAGGAAACGGTGGTTCCCGCTTCCTGCGATACCTTTGGCTATACCCAGTATACCTGTAAGGGCTGCGGCTATGCCTATCGGGATCACTATACCCTTCACAGCCATACGGTTACCCAGTGGACGGTGAAGGAACCGGCGACAACTACGCAAACGGGAATCAGCGAAGGCGTATGCGACAAATGCGGCGCAAAGGTCAAGCGGGAGGATCCGGTTCTTCCGAAACAGGCAGAGCCGGAAACCACAACTCCGGAGGAAACGAAGGCCACGGAACCTGTCCTGATCCCGGTGCAGGAAGCAAAAGAAAAGGAAACGCCCAAAGCGCTTTGGGTTATCCTGGCGGTTCTTGCCGTTTTGGGGATCCTTGTGCTGGTGTATATTCTTACAGAGCCCCAGGGGAAGCACCTGAAAAAGAAGCCCAAAAAGAGCATCCGCGGGCTCCTGAAAAAGAAAAAAGAAGGCAATTAACTGCCGGATAACCGAAAAGCCCCGTTATCAAGCCCTGGGTGGGTTTGATAACGGGGCTTTTCTCTTGAGGCAGATTTCACCGGATAAAATGGGTGGCAACCCGCTGCTCTTTCTGGGGAAGGCCGAAGGCTTCCTTGCCAAGCTGGATGCTCTTCATCAGGAATACCATATTTCTTGCCAAGGCGCGCATGGTCTGCTTGCCCTCTTCATCCTGTTCAGCTTCACCGGGAAGTCTGCCGTGGATGCTGTTCCAATACTGGCTGGAGGCAACGGGCATACCGGAAATGGTAAAGTATTTATTCAGTTCGTCAAAGGTTGCGGAGCAGCCGCCCCGGCGGGCGCACACTACGCTGGCACCCACCTTCATGGTCATATCGCAGTGGCAGCTATAGAACAGCCGATCCAGGAAGGAAATCAGATTTCCGTTGGCGGAAGCGTAGTACACGGGGCTTGCCACCACCAGACCGTCCACCTCCGGCAGAAGGGCGGCTGCCTGGTTGACGGCATCGTCAAATACGCATTTTCCCAGCTGACCGCATTTTCCGCAGGCAATGCATCCCCGGATACCTTTGTTCCCAACCTGCATGGATACAACTTCCACGCCGGCATCCCGGAAAATCGTTTCCATTTCCCGCAGCGCAATGGAGGTATTGCCCCCAACCCGGGGGCTTCCGTTAATCATCAAAACTTTCATGATACGTTTCCTTTCACTATTACAACAATGGGGCAATTACTTTTGCAATATAACCGGCAAGCTTTACCGTGAGTTTTTCCTGACGAACGGTGTCATCCGTGACAGGAGTGCAGGCATTCAGCGTTCGCAGAAAATCGGTTTCGATGTCGGGAAGGCACCGCACCTCCCGCAGGTAGGCAGCGCACTCAAAGTGGTGGTATAGGCTTCGGTAGTCCAAATTGATGGTTCCCACCACGGCTTCCAGGTCATCCCGGATAAACACCTTTGCATGGACAAATCCTGGGGTGTATTCGTAAATTTTTACGCCTGCACGGAGCAGACTCTTGTAGTGGGTCTTTGCCAGAGCGTAAGGGATTTTTTTGTCCGGAATTCCGGGGAGGATGATTTTTACATCCACACCCCGCTGGGCGGCAAATTTTAGGGCGGTTTCCATTTCCCCGTCCAGAATCAGATAGGGCGTCATAATGTGCACATAGCGGGTGGCCCGGTTCAGCAGGTCAATGTATACCATTTCTCCCAGCTTGTTGTCATCCAGCGGACAGTCACCGTAAGGAATTACAAAGCCGGAATAGCTGTCGGGAATTTTGGGTTCCGGAATGCATTCCGGGAACACCGGCTCTTTTTCATCTACGTTCCACATTTGCAGGAACATCAGGGTAAAGCTTGCCACTGCATCGCCCTTGAGCATGATGGCGGTATCCTTCCAGTGACCAAACCGCACGGTGTGGTTAATGTACTCATCCGCCAGGTTGACGCCACCTGTAAAGGCGGTGTTTCCGTCAATCACCAGAATCTTCCGGTGATCCCGATAGTTGTAGTGGGTGGATATCACAGGTGCAATGGGGGAGAACATTTTGCATCGGATGCCCAGAGCCTCCAGCCGCTTGGGATAGTCATAGGGCAGTGTTGTGAGCTCGCAGGTCCCGTCATACATCATCCGCACATCCAGCCCTTCTTTGGCCTTCCGTGCCAGAATTTCCAGAACTTTGCCCCACATGAGTCCTTCATTTACAATAAAGTATTCCAGGTAGATGTAGCTTGTGGCCTGTTCCAGTTCCAGAAGCATCTGCGCCCACTTTTCTTCTCCGGAGGGGAAATAGGTCACATCCGTTTTGTTGTAGATGGGGTGGCAGCCGCATTGGGCGATATACCGGGCAAGGCCGGCGGCGCCGGGATCCTCGGCATCCAGAGCCTCCAGCACTTCTTGGTTTTGGCGGAGCAGCTTTTCACTGAGCTTATCGCTGCGGCTGACCAGGGCTTTGAGCGTCCGGTGCCCCCATTCGCTCTGGGTCCACAGATAGAATATGCACCCAAAAACCGGGAGAACCATAATAATAATCAGCCACGTGATTTTGGCGGAGGGATCCATAGAGCTGTTTACCAGGTACAGCAGAATGCACACGGTGAAAACCACGCTTCCGCCCAGATAAAGGGGAAAGCTGTCTTCAAACCAGAAAAAAATGCCAAACAGCAGCACTGCCTGGATGAGCATGGACAGTATCAGCAGCCCGACTCTTCCGAATAGGGCGTGAACAATACCCTGCTTTCCTTTTTTTAGCAAATTAAGTCCGTTATCGGCAATGTCTTTGGAATTCATAGGCCCTCCTTCCCGGGGAAGCAAATGCTTACAAAAGTAATTATACAGTTGATTTACTTTCTTTTCAAGGCCTTGAAAAGAGAAGATTTCCTTAATAATGCACCATTTCCATTGCATTGCCATGGAAAATATGGTATAATCCCCCATGCTAACGACGTCAATTTGAAAGGAAATCCCTTTTCATGAAGATAGGAATTTTTACCGATACGTTTTATCCGGAAATCAACGGCGTTGCCACTTCCTGCCTGAACCTTTACAAGGAGCTGGAGCGCAGAGGGCATACCGTCCATGTGTACGCACCCAAGTGCAAAGGATGGGAAGAATTCCAGAATGACCACCTGCATTATCTGGAATCGGCGCAGTTTATTTTTTTGCGGGACCGGAATGTGGCGCTGCCGGGGGTGGGAACAATTCGCCAGGCGCTGGATATCCATTTCGATGTGGTGCATACCAACAGCGAGTTTGTCTTGGGCTTTCTGGGCCGCTACGTCGCCCGGCATACCGGCTGTGCCCGGGTACATACCTACCATACTGCCTGGGAGGACTATACCTATTACGTAACCCATGGCATTGGAGACAATGCCGCCAGGAATATTGCCAAGCGCTATTCCGAATGGTGGTGTGACCGCTTTGACCAGGTGATTGCGCCCACTGCCAAGACGGAGAACCTCCTGCGTCAGTATGGGGTGGAGGCTCCCATTGAAGTAATCCCCAGCGGTATGGAGCTGCACAGGTTTTATCCGGAGAACCATACCCCGGAGGAAATCGCCCAGACCCGCCAGGAGTGCTGCATTCCGGAAGGGAAGCGGGTACTGCTGAACATCGGAAGACTTGCCAAAGAAAAGAATGTAGAGCAGATTCTGCGGGTGTTTCCGGCGCTGCACGAAAGATGCCCGGATGTTCACCTGGTCATTATCGGAGAGGGCCCGCTGAAATCCCATCTGGAAGAACAGGCCCAGGAGCTTGGTGTGACGGAAAATGTTTCCATTGTGGGAGGCAAGCCCTGGGAGCAGATCGACAGGTTCTATGCAGTGGGGGATGTGTTTGTCAGCGCCTCCCATTCGGAAACCCAGGGCCTGACCTATATTGAGGCTGCGGCCTCCGGCCTGTGTGTATGCGCGGTGAACGACCCATGCTTGCTTGGGGTGTTTGAAGACGGCGTCAGCGCCGTCCTTTCCGGAGACACGGATGAGGAGCTGCTGAGCAGCCTGATTCTGGCATTCAGTCCTTTGGGCAGCCGCATTCGGAAAAATGCTGTGGCGGCTACCCGGCCCTACAGCACACAGCAATTCGCCCAGCGGGTAGAAGCGGTGTATCTCAAAGCCATTGAGGAGCGCCGCCGGGAAGTTGTGCCCATGCTGGAAGTACAGGGATAATCCAATAAAGCCGCCGCAGGCATTCAACGCAGATGCTTGCGGCGGCTTTGTGTATGCTATACGATTCCTGCCAGAGAGTGCTCCATGGCTTCCGGGATAAAAACGTACTTATGAACCGGGCGGCCTCTTCCGGCGGTACCGGCTTCCGAGAGAATCCGAATCAGACCCAGCTCATACAGCCGCTGCAAAATCCTGCGGGTGCTTCTTTGCGTGATGCCCAGGATGGGGCCCAGGTCTGCCGCCGTCAGAATCGTTTTGGGATCATTCCGGTATAGCGCCACCAGCCGCAGGAGGTTTGTGTTGTCAATGCCCAGTCGGTGGGCAAACTGCACGGAGCTCCCGTCTTGGTAGCTATAGCGCAGGGATTGGGCCTGGCTCAGGGGCCCGGTAAGCACCTCCGGCTCTCCGCTGACCAAAAAACCCTCGTAAAGTCCGTAGCGTGTGCTTTCCAGCAGTGCCCGTTCGGCGTGGTACTGGCTGGTCTGCTCGCTGGGGTGGATACCAATGCCCACGGAGAAGGGAAAGGGAAGGTTTTTCCGCAGCACGCTCAAAATTTTTTGATAGTGGATGCCCTTAAAGTAGTCGTTGGAAAGGGTGGCCCGGGCCACAAAACGGTCAAAGCTGTGGTCAATGCTGAAAGAGAGATTTTTCTCCTTCCGAAAATCCACCAGGAACTTATATAGGGTTGCCGTCCGGTATTCCCGTTCCTCTTCCGATATACCTTGATCGCCGGGCAGGTGGATGATAAAGGTGATTACGCTGCTGTCCTGCAGGGTTTTGAGCCGCTCCCGGTTGAGGGCTTCTTCGATGCTGCCGATGACCATTTTTTCGGTGGGGTTGATGGGCTCGTAGGGGATGCCCAGCTTTTCCCACTGCTTGAGATTGTTGATGCTTCGGCTGAGCACATAGTCAATTTTTCCCGCCTGCCATAGCTCGTTGGCCCTCTGGGTGATGTTGACGTAGTCATAGACCTCCTCTTCAAAAAAGAAGGGGATCTGATCCGGCGTCAGATAATCCTGGATATTCAGATAGTTGTTCTGGGGCGTTAAAAAGTCCAGGTACAGCCGGTTCAGGGGGGTGCCGGGATGGCGGAGGTGAAAATCCAGCAAAATGCTCAGCACATCTGCCGTGCCGTATACCGTAAAGGCACAGGGAATTGGGCAATTGGGATAGTGCCGGTGCATATAGTGGTAGCCAAGCTCACCGGAGAAAAGAATGATGTCACACGAGCCCATGCATTGTGCATAGATATCGTCGATATCCGAAAGACTGTCGTAGCTGTAAGAACGAAACGCACAGTCAAAATCGTGATCGGTGATGACTTTGTTGATGGTTTCCAGGAAGCGGTAGGGGCTGATAACAGCAACAGTAATCATGATTTACCTCCCAGGGAAGATGATAAGCGACTATTTAAGAATAGTATATCATATTTTCAAAAAACTTCAACATCTGAGAAAATAGTAGACATATTCACCAATCTGCCTAAAATCGGGAGAAAACCTATTGTAATTTTTGTTGACCCGTGCTATAATGTGAATGTTAATGGGATAAGTATCGCAAAATACTTCTGAAAGGGCAAGTGGTGACGGAAGCATGGAATCTTCAGCTACATATTTGATCGATGCGTCCTACCGTGTCATCGGCATCAATGACGCTGCTGCGCGTACATTCCCCGGCCTGAAAAAAGGAGAGCTTTGCTATCAGTGCCTTATGGGGCGGGAGCAGCCCTGCGAGGGCTGCCCGGTTACAACGGGCGTTGCAGGGCCAAAGAGCTATATGAATCCCGTCCGCCATATCTTTGAAACGGTGGACGCGGTGGAGGTTCCGCTTCCGGATGGAACGCTGGGCCACGCGATGGTGATTAGCGCGATTGGGGAAGGGGAGCGGCTGTCAAAGGAATTGCCTACCAGTGAAGAGGAACTCCGCTGGCTGGGGGTCATCCAGGTTTTGGGTGACAGCTATAGCTTTATTTTTAACCTCAATTGCAATACCGGTATGGCAAAGCCCTATCGGGTAGATAATACGGTTCCCAAAGAAATTACGGAAAAATTCAAAAATGTGTTCTGCTACCGGGATGTTATGAAGGGCCTGATTCAAAATGTCATTCTCCCGGAAGACCGCAGCAAGCTTCTTATGGTGGTGGAGCCGGAGGCAATCCGGGAGGAACTCCGGAGCCGTTCCAGCTTTACACTGCATTACCGTGTGGTGATTAACAAGCGCATCCATTTTTACTGTGTTCGGTTTGCCCGGGTTGGCGATGCGGATACCTTCACCGATGCGGTAGTTGCCCTGACTTGTGAGGACGAGGAACGTAAAAACGCCATTGATATTCAGCGGGAGTATTATGCCCCGCGTCCTTTGCGCAGAAAAATTCTGGTGGTGGAGGATAATTTCATCAATCGGGAAATGCTGGTGCAAATGCTCTCCCCGGAGTATGAGGTGCTCTGCGCCGAAAACGGAGAAGAGGGCATTCAGGTTCTTTCCGAAAACTACAGATATTTGTCTCTGGTGATTTTGGATGTGTATATGCCGGTGTGCGATGGCTTCCAGTTCCTGGCAAAGACCCGGCAGGATCCCCTTCTGGCAGCGGTGCCCGTGATCGTTGCAACCGGGAGCAATCGCCCGGAAGACGAAGCAAGGTGCTTGGAGTTGGGGGCTATGGACTTTATTACAAAGCCGTACAACCTCCGGGGTGTCCAGGGCAGAATCCGCAACCTGATCAAAATGCGGGAGTCCACTGCCATGCTTACGGAAATTGAGTTTGACGGGCAGACCGGACTCTATACCCGCGAGGCCTTCTTCCATCACGCAAGTCTGCTCCTCAATACCCATCCGGAGAATACCTACCAGATTGTGGTAGTGGATATTCACAATTTCAAGCAGGTCAACAGTATTTACGGAGAGAATACCGGCGATGATGTGATTTGCTTCCTGGCGCGGGAGCTGAAGCGCCTGGTTTCTGACGGGCTGGTTTGCCATTATGACGGCGATAGCTTTGCCTTTTTGGAACCCATCGACCGCACGCCCGAAAAACTGGAGGAGGCGCTTCGGGATATTTCCAAGCGTTCTCCCGTCCGCAAGATCCAGTTCAAGTGCGGTATCTGCCAGTGTGATGACCTGGCGCTGCCGGTATCGGTGATATGCACCCGGGCATCCCTGGCCCTGAACAGCATTCTGGACGATGTCAACCGACTGGTTGCCACCTTTGACGATCCCATCAATCAGCAGTTCTGTCGGGAACGGGATATGGAAACCAACTTTGAGGATGCCATCCAGAACCAGGAATTTGTGGTCTGGTATCAGCCGAAGTATGATGTAAAAACAGAGCGTCTGGTGGGAGCGGAGGCGCTCGTCCGGTGGAAAAAGGCGGATGATTCCGTTGTATCTCCTGGGGAATTCATCCCTCTGTTCGAGCGGGATGGCCTGATTGTTCGGTTGGATGAGTATGTGTTCCGCAAGGTGTGCCAGATGCAGCAGTTTTTGACCATGGAGTATGGTCACACGCTGCCTATCTCCGTAAACCTTTCCCGGAATAGTCTCCACTATCCCGGCATGATTGAACGGTATGCCCGGATCGTCCGGGAGTATGAGCTGGATGCGGAGCTTGTTCCCATTGAGCTCACAGAGTCCTCCGGTATGAATATGAACCAGATTAAGGAGCTGGCCCAAAAGATGGTTTCCTTCGGCTTCCCGCTGCACATGGATGACTTTGGCTCCGGCTACTCTTCCATCAGCAATCTGAATTCTCTGCCCTTCCATGTGTTGAAGCTGGACAAGAGTCTGGTGGATTACATCGGCAATTCCCGGGGAGACCAGGTTTTGCGGCACATTATCTCCCTGGCCCATGGATTGGGAATGGATGTGCTGGCAGAAGGCGTTGAAACGGCGGAGCAGGTTCAGTTCCTGCGGGAAGTGGGCTGCGATGTGATTCAGGGCTTCTATTTCTCCCGCCCCCTGCCTGAGAAGTCCTTCCTGGATACCATGCGGGTATGGAGCAATTCCGGAGAGAATCCCGGGCTGCACGTTCGCCATGCGCTGCTGATCTGATCTTTTTGAAGCATAAGAAGCACCACTGCTGTCCTTTGCTCGGACGGCGGTGGTGTTTTTTGCGGAAAACCCAAGTATTATGACAACTATTTGACAAAAAAACAACTTTTCGCTAGAATATATCCATTCCTGTATCCCCAAAGTGGGGAATGCGGACCTTTCCCGATAAAGAAACGTGAGGAATGAAATGTGACTGTTTCTAAAAAAATATGGGCATTGTTTCTCATCCTGGCGCTGCTGGTGCATCTTCCTTTGGGGGTAAATGCACAGGAAGAGGCAGGGGAGCCGGAGCTGATTTCCGAAGGTGCAGTGCTGATGGATGCCTCCACAGGACAGATTTTGTACGGAAAAAACATGGATGAGCAGCTGTACCCTGCCAGTATTACCAAAATCATGACGGGTTATTTGGCGCTGAAATACGGAAATCCCTCGGATGAGCTCACGCTGAGTCAGGCGGTGGTGGATCAGGTGCCCAGAACCTCGTCCCACATTTCTCTGCTGCCGGGAGAAGTGATTACCCTGGAGGGTGCTTTGTACGCGCTGGCACTGGTTTCGGCAAACGATGCCGCAGTTGCCATTGCGGAGTATATTTCCGGCAGCGTGGAGGCCTTTGCTGAGCTGATGAATCAGGAGGCGGAGGCCCTGGGCGCGCACCATACCCATTTTGTAAACGCCAATGGAATGCCGGCGTCAGACCACTATACCACTGCCAGGGATATGGCGCTGATTACGGCAGAGGCCCTGAAAATGCCGGATTTCTTGACCTATTTCGGGGGAAAAAGCTACACGCTCCCGGCAACCAATCTGTCTGATGAAAGAGAATTAGTGTCCAAAAACAAGTTTGTTGACGGTTCGATGGAGTGCGCGGGCCTGCTTATGAGCAAGACAGGCTGGACCAGCAGTGCGTTGGGCACTTTGGTTACGGCGGCAAAGCAGGGCAGCACAACTCTGATTGCCGTTGCGATGAAGTCTCCCATTCTGGAAGATAAGTATACCGATACCCAGTCTCTTTTCCGGTACGGATTTGAGGAATTTCAGAGAGCCCGGCTTTCCGGAAGCCTGATGGCGGAGAAAATGCATCAGCAGGGGATGGATGCTCAGGCAACCCTGGAGGGCTATTCCCCCGTGGATGTGCTTCTGCCAAAAGACGTAGATTCCAAGGATGTTATGATCACCGTTCCCGGCGGCTTTGATGCATCCTTGGGGCTATCCACCGTGCCTGTGTCGGTGGATGTTCAACGGGAAGAGGGCGGCAGGCTGCATATTACGGATTTGCTGCTGACCATTGTAGATGCCCAGCCCCTCAGCCTGGAGGATCCGGAACCGGTGGAGACGGCAAGCGTAAGTGGGACTGCGGTCCATCCGGGGTTCATTATCCTGCTTGTGCTTGCGGTGCTGTTTGCTTTGGGCCGCATCGTTTTCCGCAGAAAAGTCCATCCCTGAGGAATGTCCGGGAAATAGGTTCTGCTTGGGACTCCGGATGAGCGGGCGTGCGCCGGGCTGCGATGGCAGGGAACGCACAATGCGATAGATTATGTGAAACAGATGTTGACAAATCAACATTTATCGGGTATACTCTCGATTGTTGATTTGTCAACATTTTGGAGGAACGATCATGGACGAGCGATTTGAAACCTTTACCGTACTTATCAATCAAATCAGCCGGAGCATCCGGCGGCTCAAGGCGGAGGAGATGGAATCCATGGAGCTCAAGGGGCCTCATGTTTCCTGTCTGTACTATCTGAGTAAGAATGGCCCGCTTACGGCAGCGGAGCTGTGCGACCGGTGCGATGAGGACAAGGCCGCCATTTCCCGCTCGCTGGAATACCTGGAGGAAAACGGCTATTTGCAGTGCCCGGAGGGGAAACGTTATCGCCGTCAGCTGATCTTGACAGAAAAGGGAGAGGCAGCCGGGGCGGAAATATCCAGCCGGATTGACCGGTTTGTGTCCATTGCCAGCGGAGACATTTCGGAAGGCGACAGGCTTGCCATGTATCGTGCCCTTTCGGTTATCAGCAGCAATCTCAGCAAACTTTGCACAAAATAAGGAGAAAAATCATGGGTGTACATATTATTGTAGATTCCTCTACGGACGTGGGGGAAGCTTTCCGCAGCCGTGTTGAGGCGGTTCCCCTTACATTGCACTTTGGGGAATCGGAATACTTTGACGGCGTTACCATCGATAAACAGGAGTTTTATCGGAAACTGGTGGAAACCGACGAACTGCCGACCACCAGCCAGGCGACTCCGGCTATGTTTGATTCCGTCTTCCGGAAGGTTGCAGAGGCAGGAGACAGCGCAGTGGTAATCTGCCTGTCCTCCAAGCTTTCCGGAACTTATCAAAGTGCCTGCATCGCCGCCGAGGATTATGAAAATATCTATGTGGTGGATAGCTGCAGTGTGGCAATCGGGGCAGGCGTTCTGGCAGAGTATGCCGTACAGTGCAGGGAAAAAGGAATGTCTGCCGGGGAAATTGCCCATCGGGTGACGGAAAAGCGGGAAGATGTTTGCGTGATTGCCCTGCTGGATACCCTGGAATATCTGAAAAAGGGAGGACGGATTTCCAGAACCGTTGCCTTTGCCGGCGGCGTACTGAATATCAAGCCTGTGGTAACGGTTTCCCATGGGGCAGTGGAGCTTATCGGTAAGGCCAGGGGTTCCCGGAACGGAAACAATCTTTTGGTGGAAAAAATCCAGCAGTCCGGCGGCGTGGATTTTACTTTGCCGGTACTGCTTGGCTATACCGGCATGAACTCGGACTTGCTGGATAAGTATGTGGAGGATAGCCGCCGACTTTGGCAGGAAGCGGTGGAGGAAATTCCCAAGACCCTCCTGTGCAGCGTGATTGGAACCCATGTGGGGCCGGGGGCGGTGGCAGTTGCTTTCTTCAAAAAAGGATGAATGAGCTCCGCAGTACTTGATTTTTTCGGAAAAAGCTGATATACTCTCCATGTATTAGCATGGAGAGTTACTCAAGTGGTCGAAGAGGCGTGACTCGAAATCTCGTAGGGCGCGGAAGCGTCGCCAGGGTTCAAATCCCTGACTCTCCGCCAGTTTTTCGCAAAGGATGATAGAGAATGGAGAAGTGATATTCTCTGTTGCCTGTTGTCCTTTGCTTTTTTGTGCAGAAAGGATAGGTATATGATTGCGACCGAGAAAAAATCAACAACCAGAGATATGACCGATGGCTCCATTGTCAAGCAGGTGGTGCTCTTCTCGTTGCCCCTGATGCTGGGCAATGTATTCCAGATGCTCTATAATACGGTGGACTCCGTTGTGGTGGGCAACTTTGTGGGAACGGAAGCGCTGGCAGCGGTGGGTGCCACAACCATGATCATTAATATGCTGGTATTCTTCTTCAATGGCTTTTCCACAGGAGCGGGAGTGGTGATTGGCCTTTTTTTTGGAGCAAAGGACATGAAGCACCTGCACAAGGCCATAGAAACCACCATGGCTGCTACCTTTATTCTCAGCGTGGTGTTTACTGTGGTGGGCATCCTGGGCGTAGACCCTATGCTGAAATTTATGTCCACTCCGGATGACGTGTTCCAGGAGGCTGCCGTGTACCTGCGGATTTACAATGCGGGTTTCTCCGGACTTTTGATCTACAATATGGGCAGCGGCATTTTGCGGGCAGTGGGAGATACTACCCGGCCTCTGTATTTTTTGATTCTTACCAGTGTGCTGAATATTGTGCTGGATCTTCTGTTTGTGGTGGTGTTCCATTGGGGAATTGCAGGCGTTGCTTATGCCACCATTATTTCTCAGTTCATTTCCGCAGCACTGACCCTGATGCTTCTGACGGGCTCCAAGGATATCTACCGCCTGACATGGAAGGATCTGAAGCTGGACAAAAAGATTTTGGGGCGGATTATTTCCGTTGGCCTGCCTGCGGGCATTCAGTCGGTCATTACGGCGTTTTCCAATGTGTTTGTCCAGTCCTACATCAATTTCTTTGGTTCCAGCTGTATGGCAGGCTGGAGCTGCTACAATAAGCTGGATCAGTTTGTTATGCTGCCTATGCAGAGCATGGCTCTGGCGTCCACAACCTTTGTCAGCCAGAATATCGGTGCAGGGAAGGAAAAGCGGGCGGAGCATGGAACTTATATAACCATCGGCCTGACGCTGCTGGTAACCGGCGTCATCATTGTGCTGCTGGAAATTTTTGCAGCTCCTTCTGTGCGGCTGTTCTCCAATGATCAGGCGGTAATAGACTACGGCGTCCTTTTCGTCCACTCCATCGTTGCATTTTTGCTGTTTAACTGTGTAAATCACGTCCTTGCCGGTGCGCTGCGGGGAATGGGGGACAGCCAGGGGCCCATGATTATCATGCTCTTTGCCTTTGTTGCCATTCGTCAGGTGTATCTGTTTATCATGACCCGCTACGTTGCCAATACCCCCACGGTTGTGGGCATGGGCTACCCGGTGGGCTGGGCGTCCTGCTGTGTGATTGAGGTGTGCTACTTCTTCCGCCGCAGGAAAAAGCTGTTGGGGAGGGAAGGCGTCGCATGAACACACTGCGGGTAAACAGCCGGGTATTCCGGTTGAATCGCCTTTTGGGAAAAGGCAAGGGAGGCTATTCCTACCTGGTTTCGGATGAATCGGGGCAGTATGTCCTAAAACAAATCCATCATGAGCCCTGCAGCTACTACACGTTTGGAGACAAACTGGCAGCCGAGTTGGGGGACTATCAACGTCTGAGCCAGGCGCAGGTGCTGATGCCTGTAATGCTGGATGTTGATCGGGAACAGGAACGGATTTTGAAGGAGTTCATTCCGGGCCCGACGGTATACGATCTTGTGAAACAGGATGCATTGGACGGTAAGTACATAACGATGGCCCGGACATTGGCGCTGGATTTGGAACAGAAGGGCCTGAATATCGACTACTTCCCGACCAATTTTGTAATCAAAGAAGGTAAACTCTATTATGTGGACTATGAATGCAATGCATTTGATCCCAAATGGAGTTTTGACAACTGGGGAATTGCCTACTGGTCAAAGACAGAGGCGTTTCTTGCCTACGAGAAAGAGAAAGAATCATGACCTTTGCTTATAAGCGGTTTTTGACCTTAAGCAAGCCCAGCAAGGACGATTTTCGGGCGGACAAGGAGCGGATCTTGGATGCGCTGAAACCGGAAACGGTTTCCATGCCTCTTTCCGTTATGCAAAAGCTTTACCCGCTCCTTATGGATTCCGGCTATCAGGTGACGGTGACCCTATGCCCCGGCAGGGACGGACTGGAAATTGTCCGTGTAGAGCCGGGAGATACCACGGCTACTCTGTACGGCCTTGCACTGGATATCGGCTCTACCACCCTGGAAATGGAGCTCCTGGATATGCGCACCGGCTGCACCCTGGCAAATACAGGCTGCGTCAATGGTCAGGTAGCCTTTGGTCTGAACATCCTGGATCGGATTCTGGCAGTAAAAGAGGACAAAGCCAACCTGGAGGCATTGCGCAGTCTGGTGGTTGGGGATATTCAGAAGCTTGTGCAGGAGGTCTGCGGAACCTCCCAAGTAGAGCCGCAGGAGATTTCTGCCCTGATTGTGGGGGGCAATACCACCATGATCCATTTCTTCCTGGGCTGCGATCCCTGGCTGGTGTTTCAGAATCCCTACGCGCCGGTCTTTTTTGACCCCGGCATTCATTCGGCAAAAGAGCTGGGGCTGGATCTGTGCTGCAATGTTTTTTGCTTCCCGGCGATTGCCAACTATTTGGGCGGGGATATTACGGCAGGACTTCTGCTGACCGACTTGGATGAAGGGGAAACACCCTCGATCTTTTTGGATATCGGAACCAATGGGGAACTGTGCCTGGGCTGCAAGGACTATCTTCTTATGGGGGCAGGTGCTGCCGGACCGGCGCTGGAGGGCTTCGGAAGCAAATACGGGATGCGTGCCGAGACGGGGGCCATCCGACACCTGTCCATTGATGACCGGGGAGAGTTTCACTTGGAGGTTATCGGCGGCGGTGAACCCAAGGGAATCTGCGGCACGGGGATTTTTGACCTGGTGGCCCAGTGCTATCTCCGGGGAATCATCAACGGAGACGGGACGGTAAATATGGATGGCAATCCCCATACCGCCTGGGTATGGGAAGAAAAGACGGAAGAATCCGTTCCTGCCGTTGTGTACGATTTGCAGCACAAGCTGTATTTTACTCAGGGGGATATTCAGGAATTTATCCGCTGCAAGGCTGCGGCCCACACCATGGTGGCAACCCTTTTGGACTACTGCGGGCTGACTCCCGGGGATTTGGGGAACCTTTACCTTGCGGGGGGATTTGGAACGCATATTGATATTGAATCTGCCATTACGGTGGGGATCTATCCGGATGTAGACAGAAGCAAGCTAAAGCTTTTGGGAAATACTTCCCTTGCCGGAGCGAAGAAGCTGTTGATGGATGCTGGCTGTCTGGAACGTGTGCGGGGCTTTCAGAAAAATGCCACCTATCTTCATTTTTCGGAGATGGACAAGTTTTTGGAAAATATGGTGGCGGCAAACTTTATTCCCCATACAGACAAAAATCTCTATCCCAGCGTCAAACCCTACGGGGAAAGATAAAATCAGAATTTTTATCCCAAAATTTGTTTTTCCTCTTTACAGGGCCATTCTTTTTCGGTATAATGCAAAAAGCTGTGAAAGTATAATGATTTGGTTCGTTTTAAGTGGAGTAATACTATGAATATTGAATTTGATACCTATAAGCAGAAACTGAATGATTGCCGCCCCGCGCTGGATGGTCTGGCAGAATCTCTGAATATGACCGGTATGCGCAATGAGCTGGAGCGGCTTCATGCCATGCAGGAGGCCCCCGGCTTCTGGGATAATCCAGAAAAGAGCCAGAAGGTCGCCATTAAGGTAAAGCAGACCGAGGCGAAAATCGAGCGCTACGAAAAGATGGTCTCCTCCTGGGATGACATGATGACGATCTGCGAAATGGCTGCCGAGGAAGACGACGATTCCATGCTGGATGAGCTGAAGCAGAGCTTTGAGGTGCTGGAAGAGCAGATGGAAACCTGCCGCCTGGAAACCCTGCTCACCGGTCACTATGACAAGAACAACGCCCTTATGAGCTTCCACGCCGGTGCAGGCGGAACGGAGGCCCAGGACTGGTGCCAGATGCTCTATCGGATGTACACCCGTTGGGCGGAGCGTCACGGCTTCACCTACAAGATCATGGATTACCTGGAAGGGGACGAGGCCGGGCTCAAGTCCGCCGATATCCTGATCGAAGGAGAAAATGCTTATGGCTTCCTGAAGGGGGAGAACGGTGTTCACCGTCTGGTACGTGTGTCTCCTTTCGATGCCAATGCCCGCCGTCAAACTTCTTTCTCCGCCATTGAAGTCATCCCGGAAATCGAGGATGACAGCCAGGATGTGGAAATCCGGCCCGAGGATTACGAAATGCAGGTTTACCGTTCCTCCGGTGCAGGCGGTCAGCACATCAACAAAACCTCTTCCGCCGTCCGCCTGATTCACAAGGCTACCGGCATTGTGGTCTCCTGCCAGACCGAGCGGAGCCAGTTCCAGAACAAGGAAACGTGTCTGAAAATGCTGCGCTCCAAGCTGGTGGAAATCAAGGAGCGGGAGCATCTGGATAAGATTTCCGATATCAAGGGTGTACAGCAGAAGATTGAGTGGGGCAGCCAGATCCGCAACTATGTCTTTATGCCCTACACCCTGGTGAAGGATACCCGCACCGGCTGCGAAACCTCCAACGTCAATGCGGTGATGGACGGGGCTCTGGATCCCTTTATTGAGAGCTATCTCAATTGCCTGGCTACCGGCAACTGGGTGCAGAAATAAATAGAAAAACCGGGAAAATCCGGGATTGACCCTTGCATTTTATTCAGCAATGTGCTATACTTGATAGGCTATTTGAGGGTTTGCAGCCTGTGCAGGCCCAATACCGTTCGCATTCCGCGAATCAGCGGAGGGAGGTTTGTCACGATGAGTAATGTTATTGAAACCGTTCTGGTTGTTCTTGAGACCATTGCCAGCATCGCACTGATTGTGGTTGTTCTGCTGCAGTCCGGCAAGGAGGCTGGTCTGTCCAGCGCTATCTCCGGTTCTTCCGAGTCCTACCTGAGCAAGAATAAGAAGGGTGGCCTGGATCAGATCCTCGCTAACTCCACCAAGTGGATCGCCATTGTTTGGATTCTGCTGACTCTGGCTCTGAGCTTGGTATAATTTGGATTAAATAACAATTCGACCACAGGTTTTTGCCTGTGGTCTTTGTTATATTTGCTCAGTGACTTTTTGACCCTGGTGTGGTAGTATAAATTGGAAGCGCAATGTCCTTGATTTTTGAAAAGGAGCGAATATGATGTCTGAAAAGAAATTATCCGGATTGGAGCCTGCCGGAGTTTTCCGGTATTTTGAAGAAATCTGCGCCATTCCCCATGGCAGCCGCAATACAAAGGCAATCAGCGATTACCTGGTGGCTTTTGCAAAGGAGCATCACCTAAAGTACATCCAGGATGAAAGCAATAATGTGATTCTCTTTGGGCCTGGAACCTGCGGAATGGAAGACCATGCGCCGGTTATCCTGCAGGGCCATATCGACATGGTCTGCGAAAAGGATGCCTCCTGCCAGCTGGATATGGCAGTGGATGGTCTGGATTTAACCCATGACGATACCTGCATCTATGCCAGAGGCACGACTCTGGGCGGCGACGACGGCATTGCAGTGGCCTTTTCCCTGGCTCTGCTGGCAGACACCGCCATTGCCCATCCGCCTCTGGAGGTTATTCTGACGGTGGATGAGGAAATTGGTATGCTGGGTGCAGCCGCCATTGATCTGTCCATGCTTCAGGGCCGTACCATGGTGAACCTGGACAGCGAAGAAGAGGGGATTTTTACCGTCTCCTGTGCCGGTGGTGCTACCAGTGTTATTTCCCTGCCGGTGGAGCGTAAGGCAGTTTACGGCCCCTGCGTCCGGCTGGCGGTGGATGGCTTGCAGGGCGGCCATTCCGGTGCGGAGATTCACAAGAACCGGGCCAATGCCAACAAGGTAATGGGGGAGTACCTCAGCCGTATCCAAAAGCTGATGCCGCTGTGCCTGACCTCTCTTTCCGGCGGCTCCAAAGACAATGCCATTCCCAGAAGCTGCCAGGCTACGGTCGTTGCCATGGGTATCGGCATTGAGCGAATCAATGATGTGGCTGCTCAGCTGCAAGAGGAGATTCGGGAAAAATACGATGAGCCGGAGGCAACCGTTCAGGCCTTTGATGTGGATGCCCTTGGCGGCAACAGCCTGACAACGGCTGCTACCTCCGATGTAATTAGCCTGCTGTGTGCCTGCCCCAATGGCGTGCAGAGCTACAGCCAGGATATGCCCGGCCTGGTGCAAACCAGTCTGAATCTGGGCATTGCCAAGCTGGGGGATCAGTTTACTGCGACCTTCTCTGTCCGCTCCTCCGTCAACCAGGAGAAGGAGGATTTGATCCGCAAGCTTCAGGAGCTGACGGATTTCTATAATGGCAGCTACACCCAGTCCGGTACATATCCTGCCTGGGAGTTCCGCAAGGATTCTTTATTGCGGGATACCATGGTTCGGGTGTATAAGGATATGTTCGGCAAGGAACCCAAGGTTTTGGCAATTCATGCCGGCCTGGAGTGCGGTCTGCTTGGGGATAAGCTTCCCGGACTGGATTGCGTTTCCATCGGGCCTCAGATGCACGATATCCACACCAGCCGGGAAAAGCTGGAGATTGCTTCCACGCAGCGCACCTGGAATTTCCTGCTGGAAGTCCTCAAAAACCTGTAAGCACAGATTGCCTATCATAGCGGGCCGCCATTCCTGATCGAATGGCGGCCCTGTAAGGGATACACGATTTGGAATTCTGGACTCTGAAAAAGGTAGCCTAGATTTTGGGGTGGCCGTTATTTTTAACAAAGGTATAAAAAGTTCCTCATTTGCCACTTTTGATGGTAAATGAGGAACTTTTTATGGCGGAGAAGGAGGGATTTGAACCCTCGATACCCTTTTGGGGTATACACGATTTCCAATCGTGCGCGCTCGGCCAGCTACGCGACTTCTCCATGTGCGTTACTCGCTTCGTGCTGTCTCTCGGAGTCAGCTTTGATATAATACAACGTTTCAATGGAAAAGTCAAGAACTATTTTCCAAAATTCTAAATTATTTTCGGAGCCTCAAAAAGCAGGGTTACGCACCGGCTGTCGGCAGAGCCGTCGATGTATCGGGCGCTGTCGCTGATTTTCAAAAATCCGCAGGAGGCGTGGGTTTTCAGGGAGGGGGTGTTTCCCTTTGCCACATGGGCATAAAGCCGCACGGGCCCCTGAAGCCTGAGCATTTCCTCCACTGCCCGGATGAGAGCTGCGGCGTAGCCCTTGCGACGCTCCTGGGGGGCGGTTGCCAGAGCTTCCAGCAGCAGGCCATCCAGGTAGGGTTCCAGCCGCAGGGCGCTGACGTATCGCCCCTGGGAGGACCACAGGGCATATACTGCGCCCTCCTGACGGAAGAAAATCGTTTCCAGGTAATCCCGGAAGTCTTCTTCCGCCAGAGCCAGCTGGCGGCCCTCCGTCTCCCAGGGCCATTGTTTTTTCCCCATGGCCCGGTTTTCTTCCCGATAAATTTCCATCAAAGCGGGGAAGGGAAGCTCCCGCATTTGTGTGGCGGTAAAAAGCATGGCTTACAGGGCTTCTCCCAGAATGGATTTGGTGGCGTAGGCATTCAGGTGCATATCGGCGGTGTTTCCTGCCAGATATTCATAGTATGCCTGAGCGCCGATCATGGCACCGTTGTCACCGCAGAGCTTCAGGGGGGGCATATACACCTGAGCTCCCAGCTTTTCCGCCGCTGCCAGAATGTCCTTACGGATTCGGGAGTTGGCAGCCACACCGCCAGCCACGGCGATTTTTTGGCAGCCGGTTTCCTGCATTGCCAGTACCACCCTGGGAACCAGGGTGTCGGATACGGCAGCGGAGAAGCTGGCACAAAGATCGGGAACATTGATTTCCTCGCCTATTTGCTCTGCATGGTGAATCAGGTTCAGGGCTGCGGTCTTGAGGCCGGAAAAGCTCATATTGTAGGGATTTTCACCGGGCTTGCTTCTGGGCAGGGCGTAGCGTGTTTCGTCACCGCTGGCTGCCTTTTTATCCAGGGCTGCGCCGCCGGGATAGGGCATTCCCAGAACCCGCGCCACCTTGTCAAAGCATTCGCCGGCGGCATCATCCAGAGAGGTTCCCAGAATTTCCATTTCCGTGTAGTCTTTCACATTGACGATCATGGTATGCCCGCCGGAAACTACCAGACACAAAAAGGGAGGCTCCAGTTCCGGGTATGCCAGATAGTTGGCGGCAATGTGCCCTCGGATATGGTGCACGGGAATCAGCGGCTTATTCAGGGCGTAGGCAACGGCCTTGGCAAAGTTGACGCCTACCAGCACGGCACCGATGAGGCCTGGGGCGTAGGTAACAGCCACGGCATCGATCTCCTTGCGGGTCAGGCCCGTGTTTTGCAGAGCCTGGTCAGCCAGAGCGTAAATGGCCTCAATGTGCTTTCGGGAGGCAATCTCCGGCACAACGCCGCCATAAAGCCGGTGAAGGTCTACCTGGGAGGCAATGCAGTCTGTCAACACTTCCCGACCGTCCCGGACAATGGCAACGGCGGTTTCATCACAGGAGGATTCTACCGATAAAATATTCACAGTGACCACTCCTTTCTAAGAATTTGTGCGTCTTCTTTTGGATTTTGATAATATCCCCGGCGCAGCCCAACCTGGCAAAAGCCCAGGGCCGCATACAGTGCCTTTGCCGGTTCGTTGGAGGCGCGAACCTCCAGGGTCAGACAGTGACTTTTCCGGGCCTTTAGGCATTCCATCAGGGCCTCAATCAGTCCTTTGGCAATGCCCTGACGCCGGTAGACCGGGGATACGGCGATATTCATCATGTCCGATTCTCCCAGCACAGTCTGGGAACCAACGTAACCGGCAACGGTTTCTCCGTCCAGGGCAACCAGCCAGCAGGAGAGGGGATTGGATAATTCGGAAGCAATGCTTTTTTCGCTCCAGGGGTCGGAAAAGCATTCCTTTTCCAGCTGAGCGATGGCTGCAACGTGTGTTTCTTCCATGGGGGTATAGGTGATCATTTGGCAGCGTACCAGCTCTTTCCATAGTTTGCTTCGGCGGTTAGGGGCACCTTTAGCTGGGCAACCCCTTCCATTTCCTGGCTGACCAGCTTTGCTACATCCTGGGCCTGATCTTCGGGGCACTCCACAATCAGCTCGTCGTGAACCTGCAATAGGAGCTTAGCCTGGGGGAAGGATGCATTCAGCGCATTCTCCACCCGGATCATTGCCAGTTTAATAAGATCGGCGGCAGTTCCCTGGATGGGGGTGTTCAGCGCAATGCGCTCTGCTCCCTGGCGGGTATTGAAATTGGTGCTCTTCAGATCTGGGATATACCGGCGCCTACCAAACATGGTCTGGGTGTAGCCTTGTTCCCGTGCGGAAATGACGATGTTTTTCATATAGTCCCGCACGCCGTGATAATTGGCAAGGTAGCTTTCTATATACTCCTTGGCCTCATACCGGCTGACGCCGATATCCTCTGCCAGAGAGAATTCGGAAATGCCGTAAACAATACCAAAATTGACTGCCTTTGCGTGGCGGCGCTGCAGGGGGGTGACCGCCTCGGCGGGAACACCGAAGACTTGGCTTGCCGTGGCGGTGTGGATATCCATGCCTTCGCAGAAGGCCTTCTGCATGGTTTTGTCATCGGCAATGTGGGATAAAACCCGCAGCTCAATCTGGCTGTAGTCGGCATCCACCAGAACACAGCCGTCTTTGGGCACAAACATCTTGCGGATTTCCGCCCCCAGATCGGTGCGCACCGGGATGTTTTGCAGATTTGGGTCGGTGGAGCTCAATCGACCGGTGGCGGTAACCAGGTTCTGGAAGGTGGTGTGGATTCGACCGTCTGCCTGGATTTCTTTCATCAGTCCCTCTGCGTAGGTGGAGGAGAGCTTGGTCAGCATCCGGTAGTCCATAATGGCGGGGATAATGGGGTGCTTGTCCTTTAGCTTTTCCAGGACATCCGCGTTGGTGGAGTAGCCGGTCTTTGTTTTCTTCACCGGGGGCAGCCCCAGCTTTTCAAAGAGCAATTCCCCCAGCTGCCTGGTGGAATTGATGTTAAAAGGCCCATCGGCATAACTAAAAATCAGGCTTTCACAGTCGGAAATCCTGGCTTTCAGCATGCTTCCAAAGGCGGTAAGCTGATCCCTGTCAATGGCAATGCCCCGGCACTCCATGCGGTAGAGCACCGTGCACAGGGGCAGTTCAATCTCCCGGTAGAGTTTGGTCATGCCGTCCTTTTCCAGTTCCTTGGTCAAAACCGGATAGAGGTTCCAGATTGCCTGGGCGCACTGCAGGGGATCTTCATCTTCTACGCTTTTTCCCAAAAACGTGGTAGCCAGTTTGGAAACGGGATAGTCCGATTGGGAGGGATTCAGGTCGTAAGCCGCCAGTGCCGTATCAAATTCGACAGGGCAATCCGGAAGCCCCAATTCCTCCAGCCGGTGCAAAGAAGCCTTCGCATCATGGAGAATCAGCTTTTCAAAATGGGGCAGGGGGCTGGTATGCACCTCCATGGGGGTCAGAGCACAAACGCCGTCTTTCCAGGCAACGCCAACACTGCCGTCCGGGGCAAAGTACAGTGCACATTCACCAGCGGATTCCGGCGGACAGTCGGCCTTTGGCAGCTGAACGAATGGAGCAGCGGGAGAAGCGGATGCCTGAGCGGCGGCCTCCCGCAGACCGTAGCGGTCGATGAGCCGGACGAATTCCAGCTTTTGAAACAGTGCGTATAGCTCCGGTTTTTTGTAGGGCTTTTTCAGAGCGTCCTCCGGGGAAAATTCAATGGGAGCTTCCGGCACAATGGTTGCCAGCTCGTAGGACAGATATGCGCTTTCCTTCCCGGTTTCCAGCTTTTCCCGCAGTTTGGGGCGGATGGAGGCGTCTGCAAGGTTTTCATATACGCCGTCCAGCGTGCCGAATTTCAGCAGCAGGTCAGTGGCGGTTTTGGGCCCCACACCGGCAACGCCGGGAATATTGTCGGAGGAGTCTCCCATCAGAGCCTTCAAATCCACCATGCGCCGGGGGGCAAACCCATATTCCTCCCGGAACTTTTCTTCCGTGTAGAGGGTGGCGGTGGTCTGGCCCGGTTTGGAAATCACCAGCTTTACGTGAACGTTTTCATCAATCAACTGCAAGCTGTCCCGGTCACCGGTAACAATGACGCACTCCCACCCGTTATTGGAACAGATTTTCCCCACAGTGCCAATCACATCGTCTGCTTCCCAGCCCTGGGCAGCGTAGATGGGGATATTCATGGCGGTGAGCACCTGCTTCATAATGGGCATCTGCTGGGCAAGCTCCTCCGGCATGGCGTGGCGGGTGGCCTTATAGCCATCGTAGCGCTTGTGGCGGAAGGTGGGGCCGTGGAGGTCAAAGGCTACGCACAGGGCATCGGGCTTTTCCTCCTTATCCATCCGTTCCAGAATGTTTAGAAATCCGTAAATGGCATGGGTGTAGAGTCCATCCCGGGTGGTCAGGGGCTTTACGCCGAAGTAGGCCCGGTTGATGACGCTATTGCCGTCCAGGATCATCAGTTTCATACTTTTCTCCATTTTACACCCTGAGGGGTATCGATAATCTCAATGCCCATAGCCTTCAGCTGATCCCGGATCCGGTCGGCCTCGGCAAAATTCTTTGCCTTCTTGGCCTCTGTACGGGCTGCAACCAGAGCGTCGATTTCAGGGTCGGCGTTTTCTGCTTCCTCTTGGGCCTGGCGGCTGCGCAGATTTTCTGCGGCGGAAAGCAGGTTCAGGGACAGTACCTGATCAAAGTCATTCAGGGTATAAAGCTTCGTTGCATCGTTTGTCTTGGCTTTCAGAACGTCGTACAGGGCGGTGACAGCCAGAGAGGTATTCAAGTCGCCATTCAGAGCGCCAACGAATTTTTCCTTTAGCTGGGCGAAAACTGCCATATCCACATCCCCGTCGTTTTTCAGGGCGGCAATCTTGGCAATCAGCTTGTCGTATGCACCGGCGGCATTGGTAAGATTCTCCCAGGAGAATACCAGATTCCGGCGGTAGTGGCTCTGCAGGCAGAAGTAGCGGTAGGCCATGGGATCAAAGCCCTTTTCCTGAAGCAGGGAAACGGTGAGAAATTCCCCCTTGGATTTGCTCATCTTGCCGCTGTCGGTGTTCAGGTGGTGCACATGGAACCAGTAGTGGCACCAGGGGTGGCCCAGGTAGCTTTCGGACTGGGCAATCTCGTTGGTGTGGTGGGGAAAAGCGTTGTCAATTCCACCGGCATGAATATCCAGGTATTCACCCAGATGCTTCATGGAAATGCAGGAGCACTCAATGTGCCAGCCGGGGTAGCCAACGCCCCAGGGAGAATCCCACTTAAGGGCCTGGTCTTCAAATTTACTCTTGGTAAACCACAGCACAAAATCGTTTTTGTTCCGCTTGTTGGTGTCTTCCTCCACGCCCTCCCGGACGCCCACTGCCAGATCGTCCTCATCGTGATCATTGAAGACATAGTATTTTTCCAGCTTGGAGGTATCGAAGTATACGTTGCCCCCGGCGCGGTAGGCATAGCCCTTTTCCTGGAGAACCTCGATCATGTGAATATATTCCGGAATGCAGTTGGTGGCGGGCTCTACGGCATCGGGACGCTTGATATTCAACTTGTCGCAGTCGGCAAAGAAGGCATCGGTGTAGAATTTTGCCACCTGCATAACGGTTTTGTGCTCCCGGGCAGCACCCTTGAGCATCTTATCTTCACCGGTGTCGGCATCGGAAGAAAGGTGGCCTACATCGGTGATGTTCATAACCCGCTTAACGGGATAGCCCAGATAGCGCAGCGACTTTTCCAGCACATCCTCCATGATGTAGGTGCGCAGGTTTCCAATGTGGGCGTAGTGGTATACCGTCGGGCCGCAGGTGTACATCCGGACCAGCTGGGGATCCTTGGGAACGAACAGTTCTTTTTTGTGGGAAAGGGAATTATAAAGGTACATAAGCGCTCCTCCTATGGTGGAAACAAAGAAAAAGCGCCCCTTATCTCCAGGCACCCTTTGGGGCACCGGCTACAAGAGGCGGTAAAATCCGCGGTTCCACTCTCATTTTTTACTCATTTTCAGTTATCCGCTCCTGGGTGCACAGGCCCGCTGTTTCCCATCCGGCTTTCAGCCAACGACCGGAACTCTCTGCTGGAAAAGACGCGCGGGTTTCTTCCCAATCCACACGGATTACTCTGGTATTTTACCATTTTTAGGGCAGCAATGTCAAGGCCTAAGAAGCGGAAACCCAAAATCTGTTTTCTGAGATTCTGGAGGGGAAGTTTGTTGTATCGGCGGCTCTTTCAGGAAGTTTCTGCAAAGGATTTTGGGAAAAGTGCCCAAAAATGGAAAGGAAAGGATTATTAAATAAATCTTATCCTATTGACAATCCCGCATGAAACAAGGTATAATGACCATGAAAAAACAAGAAAGGGAGGGAACATAATGAATAAACCCTTCAATATGACCCGTATCATCAGCCTGACCGCTGCTGCGGTTTTGTTTGGAACGATGTTCACCGGCTGCTTTAAAAAGGATCCGGCTCCTTCCACCGAGCCTTCCGGCGGCCCTAATCTGGCAGATACTTCCACTACGGAAGCGACTGCGCTTCCTACCACAGAGGCTACCGCTGCACCTACCGAGACCACCGAGGAATCCAAGAAGACCAATGTGGCTACCGTAAAGGAGAAGGCAGGCGTGCGTTCCGCTCCCACCAATGACAGCAATATCCTCAGCCAGCTCAATGCAGGTGACGAGGTGGAAGTCAACCGTGTAGAAGAGAACAACGGCGCCAAGTGGGCCTATATTCCCCTGAAAGGCTGGGTGGATACTCAGTATCTGGATATGACCAATGTTACCGTTGGCGGCACGACCTCTACCCCCGCGGGCACGCCCACTGTGGCAGATCCCACTACGGCTACGACTGCACCTGCAGCCAACAATACTACGACTACCACCAATAATACCACCGGCAATGCCGTGATCAATGCCACGACCCTGTACATCCGGGACAGCGCAGATAAAAATGGCAAGATTGTCGGCGGCTATGCAAAGGGCGACCGGGTAACCATTCTGGAGACGAAGAACGGCTGGGGCCGTACCGACCGCGGCTGGATCAGCATGACCTACGTTACCCAGAACGGCACTACCGGCACAGCCACGACCACGACCACCACCACGACGACCACCACCAATGCCAAGGTGATTGACAGAGGCTTGGTGAACACCAAGACTCTGAATATCCGTTCCGATGCCGGTACGGACAATGCCTCCGTTGGCAGCTACGATTACCTGACCCGTGTGGAAATCACCGAGAAGAAGGACGTAGGCGGTGCTACCTGGGGCCGCACCAAGGATGGCTGGATCAGCCTGAGCTATGTGTACCTGGATGGTACCAAGGGTGACAACGGCGGTACCGGCACGGTTACCGGCAGCGCAGTCAACCTCCGCCAGGGCCCAGGCACCAAGTACGATGTGGTTGGCTCCGTAAAGGAAGGCGACACTGTAGAAATTCAGGCGCAGTTTACCATCGGGAATACCACTTGGGGCAGCACCAAGAGCGGCTGGATCTGCATGGATTATGTTGGCATCGGCTAATGAGGGCTTTGAATTGTAAATGATGCTTGCCGCACCAGCGCACACGCTGGTGCGGCACTTTTTCTGCACCGAAAAAACAGAACCTTGTGCCCTGAAAATATTTGGAGAATTTTCCGGGTAACACGACTACTTCTGCTCTATTTACAAATCCTCAAATTTGTCGGTGATGCTGTCGGATATCTTCCAGGCCACATCCTCCATCTTGTTTGCTGCCTTGGCTGCAAGACGGCGGGTGGGATTGTTCCGGGGCATCATCAGCACAGCCACCATTCCGGCGGCAGCACCTACGCCTGCAGAGATTACCCATGCTTTTGCACTCATACGCGTTCCTCCTTTCTATGGTTTTCCCCTATAGTATGTCCAGCAGAGGGGAAAACCATGAAAATTGTCTTGTGACCTGAAAAATGCCTGTGCTCGGTGCAAAATGAGAAAAAATATTCCTTTCCCGTTGCGCTTGCCTTCCCGATTATGGTATACTGAACACAGAAAAAGATACGGAGGCGGAGGCTATGTCTATAGATGCATTGCAGGAAAAAATACGCAAGCGAAAATCCGGACTGGTGCTGGATCTGACGCTTTTCCCTCAGGATTTTCCCGGAGAAGCGCAGGACAAAGAAACTCGGTACGATGCCTATTGCCGCAGTCTGCTCACAGGGCTAAAGGGGCGAATCCCGGCGGTTCGCTTCCGGCTGTCCGCCTTTGCCCTGTGGGGAAAAGAAATGCTTGCATTGCTTCCTGACCTTACCGGAGAGGCTTCGGCCCTGGGCTACTACGTGTTGCTGGACGCGCCGGAGGCGGATAGCCCGGAGCTTGCGGCCTTTGGGGCGCAAGTGCTTCTGGGGGCAGAAAGCATATATGCCTGTGATGGCGTGGTGCTTCCCATGTATGCCGGAAATGACATTTTGCAGCAATACTACCCCTATTGCCTTCGGGAGAAAAAGGATATTTTTGGCATTTGCCGCACTGCCAACAAGTCGGCACCTGAACTACAGGATCTGCTTTCCGGCTCCCGGCTTGCCCATACGGCGATTGCCGATCAGGTGGCAAGGTGCGCTCCGTCCGCTCTGGGGAAATACGGCTATGCCCGGCTGGGGCTCACCGCTTCAGCGGTTGCCCCCAGCAGTATTCGGACGTTAAGAGCTAAGTATCCCAGTCTTTTCCTGCTGGTGGATGGCGTGGACAACCCCGGCGGCAATATGAAGAATGTCTCTCTGGCCTTTGACAAGCTGGGCAGGGGAGCGGCCTATTGCTCCGGCAGGGCGGTCACCTGTGCCGGCCTTTCCGGAGAAACAGTCAATCCTGTGGAGCGCGCAGTGGCGGAGGTGGAGCGTCAGAAAAACGCCCTGCAGCGCTATGTAACATTTTTATGAGAGTTGCCCGGCACAGGAGTTCTGTGCCGGGTATTTGCAGCTCAGGGATTTGCCGTGCCCATACCGGTTCCATTTCCGGCAGTGCCATTATTGGTGCTGCCATTGTTTGCAGTGCCGCCATTGGTGCCTGCATTGGGAGTAGTGGTGTTTGCTGTGCCGCCCTCTTCGGTTTCCAGGGGGCCATTGCCGTTATCGGTAGTAGGCGTAGTGGCTGCATTCGTGGTGGGCGCGCCGGTTGCTTCGGTGGTGGGCATGGTGGTTGCCGCCGTAGTGGGTACGGTGGTGGGGGAAGTATTCCCGCGGCAGGCGCTCAGGCATAATACAAAAGCCAGAAGCAGTACAAAGGCAAAGGACTTTTTCATTGTTCATTCCTCCAAATCAAGTTGATTCAACCCTATTATTGCCGGAAAGCATTTGTTTAAGCAGGAAAATCCCTCCACATATTCTTTTTTTAATGAAATCTTAGAGGGAAATAGGCCATGATACAAAAAGATTTAATTATTTTATGTTGCCTTTTCCACCCAAACCATGTATAATGAACCTGCGTGAAAAATGAAAGTGTATCGGATGGCATATTCCACCAGGCCTGGAAGAATCGCTTCAGGGCCCGGTGTACTATATGCTTTCCGTGCCAAAAAGAAGGAGAATTCTGCCATGAAGAAGCTTACCGTCAAAAAGGATGTTCCCTGCATGGCCTGCCTGGAATGCGTCCGCGCTTGCTCCACCACCTTCTACAAGGAGTTCAACGAGGATTACAGCTGTATTCGTATCGTTGCCAAGGGTGACGGTGCAAAGCCCAATGTGTGCATCCAGTGCGGCAAATGTGCAAAGGTCTGCGAGAACGAGGCTATTACCCAGAACCCCAAAACCGGCGTGTACATGATCAACCGGAAGAAGTGCGTCAGCTGCGGCAAGTGCGTAGAGGTTTGCCCCATGAAGGTTATGGTGCTGAAAGAGGAGAACCCTGCTTCCAAGTGCATTTCCTGCGGCGCCTGCGTAAAAGCCTGCCCCATGGGCGTTCTGGAAGTCGTCGAAAAGTAATTCTTTTTACAATTGGGTGGCCCTGGGGGCGGCCCAATTGTGCTTTATGGAGGAAAGTCTATGAGCAAGGGAGGGCGCTTTTTAGCGCAGCCGGAGAAAAACGGGAAACCTTGGTTGACCACCTTGATTATCGTTCTCGCGGTAGTTCTGCTGGTGGGCGCTGTTGGCACGGGATTTGTGGTTTCTAAGCTCAATAAAATTCAGCGCGCAGAGCGTGGAGACAATAATCTGTCGGCGGATGATTTCAGCGACTTTTGGCTGGAAGACTCCACCGAGGAAACGGAAACGCTTCCCACGGAAACAACCCAACCCAAGCCTACTGACCCGGATTATGGCAAAACCGGCAAGGTGATAAATGTCCTGCTCATTGGTCAGGATGCCCGGGCGGGGGAAGAGAGCAAAAATGCAGACACCATGATTCTTGTTACCGTAAATAAGGAAACGAAGAAAATCACCATGACCTCTTTCCTGCGGGATACTCTGGCATATATTCCCACGGTGCTGGACAAAGACGGCAACCCTCACAGTGGACGAACCAAGCTGACCTTGGCTTATGCCATGGGTTACAAATGGGGCGGCGATCTGGGGGCTATGGAAATCATTGATCAGGTGATTGAGCGGAACTTTGGTGCCGTGGTAGATTACAATATCGAGGTGAACATGGAGGCCTTCGATGCCTGCATCAATGCCCTTGGCGGTGTGACCATCGCCCTGGACGAGGATGAAGTGAAGTATATGAACACCTACTTTAAAGACTACGATGACCGGGTCTTTGAGGTGGGAGACAACCTGGTGGATGGCTGGGCAGCAGAGGTGTATGTCCGCACCCGCCATGCAAACAACGGCGATAACGATTTTAACCGTACCGATCGCCAGCGGGCTGTAATTGCTCAGGTGCTGGAAAAGGTTAAGGGGATGAGTCTGACCCAGATCAACAAGCTGATTGACGAGCTCCTACCCATGGTGCTGACGGATATGACCAACACCGACATCACCAATTATGCCGTGGAGCTGCTGCCCCTGCTGAAAGATATGACGCTGGACTCCATCCAGTGCCCCAATGAAGACATGGGCCGATACGGCAGGGTGATCGATCTGCAGGGCGATGGCGTCCCTCAGAGTGTGCTCTATTTTGACGAGGCAAAAGCAAAAAGCATTATTACTGCCATTACAGAGGCAGACTAAAGAGTATAAGCGAGGTAATGAAGTATGTCGAAAGGCGGACGGTTTCTGGAGCAAAAGGAGCCGGAAAAAAGTAAGACTTGGATTAAGGTTGTAGCAATCGTGCTGGCTGTGATTATCCTGATTGGTGCACTGGCAGCCTGGTTTGTGGTATCCAAGATGAACAAAATTCAGAAGGCACAGATGGCGGAGAACCAGCTGTCGGAAGAGGATTTGGCTGGCCTTTTGGTGGAAGATCCTACTCAGGCAACGGAGACTACTCCCACGGAGACCACTGCACCCAAGCCCACCGACCCGGACTACGGCAAAATGGGCAAGGTGATCAATGTGCTGCTCATCGGTCAGGATGCCCGGGAAGGAGAAGAGAGCAAAAACTCCGATACCGTGATCCTGGTTACTGTGAATAAGGAAACCAAGAAAATCACCATGACTTCCTTCCTGCGGGATTCTTATGTAACCCTGAATAACGTGGTAGATGTCAACGGAAAGAGCCACAGCGGCTCTACCAAGCTGACTCTGGCTTATGCCCTGGGCTACCAGTGGGGCGGCACACTGGGCGCAATGCAGGTAATGGATCAGGTAATTCACAATAACTTTGGCCCTGTGGTGGATCATAACATCGAGGTGGATATGGAGGCTTTTGATGCCTGCATCAATGCCCTTCACGGTATAACCATTACCCTGGATGAGGATGAGGTCAAATACATGAACAACTACTTCAAGGATTATGATGACCGTGTCTTTGAAGTGGGGGACAACCTGGTTGACGGCTGGGCGGCGGAAGTATATGTCCGTACCCGTCATGCCAACAACGGCGATAACGACTACAATCGTACTGCCCGTCAGCGGGCTGTGGTTGCCCAGGTCTTGGAAAAGGTTAAGAATATGAGCGTGCTGGAAATCAACAGCCTTGTGGATGAGCTTCTGCCCCTGGTTTCTACGGACATGACCAATTCCGATATGACCAACTATGTTATGGAGCTGCTGCCCATTTTGAAGGATATGACCCTGGATTCCATCCAGTGCCCCAATAAGGAAATGGGCCTTTGGGGTGAGCTTGCCGACATCTTCCACGATGGCGAGCAGCACAGCATCCAGCACTTTGATCCTGCAAAGTGCAAGGAAATTCTGGTGCCCATTACCGAGTGCGACTAATATGGGAAATCTTCTGATTTACAATATTCTGGATGCCGGAAAGCTGCGCAAAATCCAAACCCTTGCCATTCGGCTCGGTTTCCGAGTCCGGGCAGTGAAGCCGGAGGAGTTTTCCCGCCCTCTGGGGGCGCTGGTAAATCTTCCGGGAGCGGAAACGCTGGCGGAAGGGGATGGAACGCCCTTTTCCGATGAGATGCTGGTGCTGTGCAACGTCAGCACCCAGGCATTTCAGGCTTTCCTATCCGGTCTCCGGACGCAAAAGACGCCTGTAGCACTGAAAGCCATGCTGACTCAGCACAATGTTGGCTGGTCTTCTTCGGCACTCCATAAAGCAATTCTGGAAGAGCACCAGGCAATGCAGCAGGGAAAACAAAGCCCCCATCAATAACACAAAAGTCACCCCTTCGCCTTGCACGGAAGGGGTGACTTTTTTGCTTGGATTGATTTACTTTGCAGACAGGTCTACGCTTCGTCTTAGAATGGACATGGCAGGAACCTGCTTGGGCAGCTGCATAAAGAATTCCATCTGGGGAGTCCTGGGCTCTTCCAGGGCATTTCCATCCAGGGTGGTCATTTCTCCGGCAGTTACGGCAAAGGGCCTTGTGTCCGGGCCTACACATTCCAAAAGGTCCCCTTTGCAGAACTTGTTTCGCAGGGAACACTTGGCAAGGCCGTTTTCCTCGCAGCTTTCCACCATGGCAACAATCTGCCAGGTGCGGATATAGCGGGAATTTTCCGTGTATTGTCCCGGTTGACCGTAGTAAAATCCGGTGGAATAAATCCGGTGGGAAATGTGCTCCACCTCGTCCCGCCAGACGGGATCCAGCGGCGCGCCTGAGAAGACGGCATCGATGCAGTGCCGATAGGCTCCGGTGACGATAGCGGCATAGTAGGGGGATTTTGCCCGGCCCTCCAGCTTGATGCAATCCACACCGGCCTTTTGCAGATCATCCAGATGGTCGATCATGCACATATCCCGGGAGTTCATAATGTAAGTGCCCTTTTCGTCCTCAAATACCGGGAAATATTCTCCGGGACGCTTTTCCTCCATCAGGGCGTACTGGTAGCGGCAGGGCTGGGCACAGGCTCCCCGGTTGGAGTCCCGTCCGGTCATGTAGTTGCTAAGCAGGCATCTACCGGAGTAGCTGACGCACATTGCACCGTGTCCGAAGGTTTCAATTTCCAGCTTTGGGTCTACCTTAGCCCGGATTCCGGCAATTTCATCAAGACTCAGCTCTCTTGCCAGCACCACCCGTTGAGCTCCAAGATCAAACCAGCTTTGAGCACAGGCGTAGTTTGCAATGGACTGCTGGGTGGATACGTGCCGCTGGCAGTGGGGGGCGTATTTTCCTGCCAGGGTAAAAGCCCCCAGGTCTGCCAGAATCAGGGCATCCACTCCGGCATCGTCCAGCTGCTCCAGGTACTCCGGCAGGTGGTCGATTTCTTCGTTTCTGGGCATGGTGTTTACGGTTACGTGGGCTTTCACGCCGTGGCTATGGGCGTAAGCCACGGCCTTTGGCAGCTCCTCCGGGGAAAAGTTCCCCGCAAAGGAGCGCATTCCAAAGCTGGTGCCTGCCAGATACACGGCATCCGCACCGTAAAGAATGGACATTTTCAGTTGTTCCATGTCCCCGGCGGGGGACAGCAATTCTATTTTTTTCATATTACCCCTTGTTGGAGGCGCGGAAAGCCTCGTGCTCTTCCAGTGTTCTGGAGAAGTGGTGTACGCCGGTTTCCATATCCAGCACATAGTAGTAGTAGTCTGTTTCCTGGGGCTCCAGGGCGGCCTTGATGCTGTTGAGGCCCGGGTTTGTAATGGGCCCCGGAGTCAGACCGGTGTTCAAATAGGTGTTGTAGGGGGTGTCGGTTTGCAGGTCTTCCGTGGTCAGGTCAGTTTTTCCGTCCAGACCGTAGATCACGGCGGCGTCGATGTTCAGGAAGGCCGGGGTATTGCCCCAGGCGAACAGTCGGTTGTAGATAACGGAGGCAATGGTGTAGCCTTCCTCGGCGCTGGCTGTTTCCTTTTCAATCAGAGAGGCCACGGTGATAACATCCGCCATGGTAAATTGATGCTCGGCAATGTAGTCTTCTCCTCTGCCGTTTCTGCGCATCATATCCGAAAGCCGGGCGTTGAGGCCGTCCAGCTCTCCGCGAATGCTCTCATCCACACGGGTGTCAAAGTTGCTGAGCATTTTTCCCAATACATTCTGGGGGGAGTCGTTGGTGTAGAATTCGTAGGTATCGGGGAAGAGGTAGCCCTCCAGGCAATACTTGCTGCTCCGATCCAGGCCATCCAGGAACCAGTATTCTCCCAAATCGCCCTCCATGGCGTAGCTTTCCAGACTGTCCACCATGCACACACGTTTTTGCTGCAGCAGCTCAAAAATCTGGCGGCAGCTGGAGCCTTCGGGAATCATAATGGTTACAACGGTTTTCTGGGAGCTGGGGGACATCATGTTTACCAGGGCGTGGTAATCGTACAGGGTGTTCAGATCCCATATACCGGGCTGGATTTCTCCCTCGTCCACGGCAAAGCTGGCATAGAGCTTGAATAGGCCGGGATAATGAATGAGTCCTGCATTGTGGAGCTTATCTGCCACATCATCAATGGTATCTGCGGCGGTAATGGTCACGGTGACCTCCCGATCCTCCCGACCAAAGGCCAGAACGTCTGCGGCGCATACCCAGGCCATCCGGCCCAGGGTAACGCCGATTGCCAGGGTAATGGCAATCCAAACTACCGTTACCAGAATATTGGGGATGCCCAGCAGACCTTCCCCCTTTCGATTCCGGGGACGGCCCTTTTTGGCAGGGTGCTGGCGCATGGGTACATCTTCGGTTTCTTCCGGGCCTTGGGCATTAAAGAGCTCCTGAAAATCCTGATCCTCTTCACTTATATGGGCATCCGGTTCTGGGGGAGTTTCCGTATCCTGTTCGTTTTCCAGAAAGGAGAGGTCAAAATCTGCCAGAGGGTCATTGCTTTCTTCACCGGGGGCATCTGTAGGTTCCGCGTCAACGGAAAAAGTTTCATCGATGTTTGCATCGGGAGGAGCTTCTTCGGCCTCCGGAGCGGCAGACGCAGACTGCGTCTCCTCCGGAGCGGAAGCATCTTCCGAATTGTATGAAATCCAGTCAGCTTCCGTGTCGGGCAGGGGAACGGAATCCTCGCCGCCCAGGAATCTGCCCTGGTAGTTGCTGCCGGTAGATTCCTCGCTATCGGGGGCCAGGAATTTCGGTGTTCCCGGCTCACGGGAAGGTGTATCGTTCATAGGGGTCTCCTTTCGTCAGCGAATCACGATCTGGCGGGCTATGGTCTGCGCGGCTTCTTCCCCCCGAAGGGCCTTTATCAGCTCCAGGGCAAAAGGAATGGCGCAGCCGGCAGAGGTTCCGGTAATCAGTCTGCCATCCCGCAGGGCCGCAGCGTTCTTCTGCATCAGGGCGGAGCCCATTTGGCTTTCGCAGCCGGGGTAGCAGGTGGCCTTTTTCCCGTCGGTAATGCCCAGGTCTGCCAGAACCGTGGGCCCGGCGCAGATGGCGGAAACGAATTTTCCGTGCTCCCAGCCATAGCGCAAAGCGTCCAGGGCCGGCTGGCTGGCTCTGGCGCTGGCAACGCCGCCCAGCCCGCCGGGCAGGACGATCATTTCCATAGCGTCCAAATCCATTTCTTCCGGCAGAATATCTGCCTCTACGGGAATTTTGTGGCTTCCGCACACGGTTTTCCCGGTAATACCAACGGTTTTTACTTCAATTCCGGCCCGGCGCATCAGGTCGATGGGGGCAATGGCCTCCACTTCTTCAAAGCCGGTTCCCAGCAATACATATACCATTGTTCAGTCCTCCAGGTGCTGTTTTACATAGCGATAGATTTCTTCGTGAATGTCTTCCTTGCTCCGCAAAACGTCATTTTCTACGCAGGAAATGACCTTCCAGTTGTAGAAATCTGCGGCAATCCGGCCCATGCGGCGGCTGGCGGCAAGGTAGGCGGTGTCTGCTTCGTGGATGTCTGCGTGGGTGCCGGTGGCGGCCTCACGGGAGCGGAGCAGGGTTTCCGTGAAGTCCGTTGGCACATCCAAATAGATAACCAGGTCAGGCTTTGGCAGACCCATGTGGTCATATTCCAGCTCATACAGCCATTTTAGGAAATCCTGCTGCTTTTCCGGGGGCTCTTTGGAAGCTTGATGCACGGCATTGGAGGTGGTGTAGCGGTCGGATACCACCAGGCCGCCCTCTTCGTACCACTTGCCCCATACCTTTTTATAGGAGGCAAATCGGTCTACCGCATAAAAAGTAGAGGCGGCGTAAGCGTTTACATCCTCCGGATGTGTGCCGAATTCGCCCCCCAGATACATACGAATCAGTGCGGAGCTGGGCTCAGAGTACTGGGGAAATACAAGCTTTTGAAAGGGAATCTGCTCCCGGCTCAGCCGTTCGGTCAAAAGCCGAAACTGGGTGGATTTGCCTGAGCCGTCCGTTCCTTCTATAACAATCAGTTTACCCATTTTCTCGATCCTTCCATGAAAAATTGGGAATAGGTCATACGAACCACATTCTATACTAGCTTAGAATATACCACATCCGGCCTATTTTGTCCACCGAAAAGCCCTTTAATTTTTCTTTATTACCGGGGTTGCTCCATAGAAAGGATTGCAAAATTGCGTTTTCCTTGTATAATGGTATCCATATCAGATTCGGGCGGCCCTACGCCGGAGAGAAAGGAAAGAAGCCATGGGAATTGTAGTCATCGGAGCGGTGTTTGTAGATATCAAAGGATACCCGGAGGGCAACTTCATCCCCGCAGGGCGCAATGCCGGTCGGGTCGAGCAGATTTATGGCGGCGTATCCCGAAACGTTACAGAGGATATTGCAAACTGTGAGCTGCGGCCCACCTTTGTAAGCCTGGTGGATGATACCGCCATCGGGGCTGACGTGGTGCGTCAGCTGAACAGTCACAAGGTCAATACCCGGTTTGTCCGGCAGGTACCGGACGGCATGGGAACCTGGCTTGCGGTATTTAATAATGAGGGGGATGTGGTTGCATCCATTTCCAAGCGTCCCAACCTGATGCCCATTTTGGATACCCTGGAAAACTGCGCGGAAGAAATCTTCCGGGACGCCGACGGTATTGTCATTGAGGTGGATGTGGACAAGGCCATTGTTAAAAAGGTGCTGTCTCTGGCAAAGCAGTACGGAAAGCCCGTCTACGGTGTAGTTGCCAATATGAGCATTGGCCTGGAGCGCCGGGACTTCCTCAAAGAAATGTATGCCTTTGTATGCAATAAGCAGGAAGCGGGCATCCTTTTCTGCACGGATTATTCCGATAAGACCGCAGAAGAGATGGTGGATATTGTGGCAGAAAAGGTTGTTCAGGCCCAGATCCCCAGGTTGATCGTTACCATGGGCTCGGAAGGTGCGGTATATGCCGATATGATGGGGGAAGAAAAGGGACTTTGCCCGTCCCGGACGGTGGAGGTGAAGGATACCACCGGCGCCGGGGATTCCTTCTGTGCCGGTGTGGCTGTGGGCCTGACCTACGGCAAGGGCCTGAAAGAGGCCTGTGAGATCGGAACCCATCTGGCGGCCTCTGTTATTGTCACTTCCGAAAACGTGTGCCCCCGGTTCCTGCCCAGAGAGCTGGGGCTGGATATGGACGTACCGGATTGAGTTATGGCCTATTCACGAATTTTAACGGTGCAGGATCTTTCCTGCCTGGGGCAGGTGTCTGCGGCGGTGGCTCTGCCGGTGCTGTCCGCCTGGGGACACGAGGCGTGTCTGCTGCCGACGGCGCTGCTTTCTACCCATACAGGATTTAAAGATCCCTACATTCTGAATCTTTCTGACAGCATACCGGAAATCATCCACCACTGGAAAAGGGACGGAATTCTCTTCGATGCGATTCTCGTCGGCTATTTGGGCAGCCAACAGGCCATCTCTCGGGTTATGCAGCTGGTGGAATCCCTGCTGACCCCGGAGGGACTGTGCATTGTGGACCCTGTAATGGCAGACCACGGAAAGCTCTATCGCGGTTTTGACATGGACTATGTGCACGCAATGCACACATTGTGCAGCAGGGCGGATATTGTGCTCCCCAATGTGACGGAGGCGGCGCTCCTTACAGGACTGCCGTACCCGGAAAAGGGGAATGTGGACGCTGTGGAGCGGCTGGCTGCGCATCTCCCCTGGAAAAACGCTGTGCTTACCGGGGCAATTGAAGAGGAAAACGCCATAGCCATCGGGATAAAACGGGGAGAGAATGTGACCTTCCACTTTCATCCCAAGGCGCCCGGTGCTTTCTCGGGAACAGGCGACTTGTTTGCCGCCTGTCTGACAGGGGGGCTGATGTCCGGAAAGGAGCTTCCGGAGGCTGCCGCCTTTGCAGCGGATTTTACAGGAAAATGTGCCATGGAAACGGCAAAGAATCCGGCCCATTCCTATGGCATACGGTTTGAGCCTCTTTTGGGGCTCCTGACAAAAGAAGCGGGGGAAAAGAAATGAACAGAAAGAAGCATATCTGGTTGATTCGCTTTCTTGTGCTGGCAATTGTCCTTGGGCTGTGTATGGGCCTTTTAATGGAAAACTTACTTGCAGCACTTATTTACAGCATTGCTGCGGCGGTATGCCTGGGAATTCCCATGGATGCGGCAGAGCGCCGGGCCGGGGAGAAGCGGGAGGATACCCATGGCGTGGTTTGACGAGGCGGTCTTTTACCATATTTATCCCCTGGGGCTTACCGGTGCGCCGGAAAAGAATGACTATTGCCTGGGGGAACATCGGCTGCAAAAGGTTTTTCCGTGGATCGACCATATTGCATCCCTGGGCTGCAATGCACTGTATATTGGCCCGCTGTTTGAATCCGTAGGGCATGGGTACGAAACCACCGATTACCGGAAGCTGGACAGCCGCCTGGGAACGAACCAGGACCTAAAGGATTTTGTTGCCGCCTGCCATAGCAAGGGCATTCGGGTGGTGCTGGATGGCGTATTCAACCATACCGGGCGGGATTTCTTTGCCTTTCGGGATTTGCAGGAAAACCGGGAGAATTCTCCCTACCGGGATTGGTATTGCAATGTGAATTTCGGAGGGGATACGGAGTATCACGATGGCTTTTCCTACGAAAACTGGGGCGGCTACAATCTTTTGGTAAAGCTGAACCAGCGCAATCCTGCTGTGCGGGAATATCTCTGCGATACGGTGCGGTTTTGGGTATCGGAATTCCAAATTGACGGTATCCGTTTGGATGCGGCGGATGTTTTGGATTTTGGCTTTATGCAGGAACTCCGCCGGGTGGCGGACAGCGTCAAGCCGGATTTTTGGCTCATGGGCGAGGTGATTCATGGGGATTATGGTCGTTGGCTTACCGATGGGATGCTCCATTCCGTCACCAATTACCGCCTCCACAAGGCCCTCTATTCCGGGCACAACGACCACAACTTTTTTGAAATTGCCCATACCGTGCGGGAAACCAACTGCAAGTGGAAGCTCTACAACTTTGTAGACAATCATGATGTTGCCCGGATTGTCTCCAAGCTTCACCAGCCGGAGGAATTTCTGCCGGTTCATGTGCTGCTGTATACATTGCCGGGAATTCCATCGATTTATTATGGTTCTGAATTTGGAATTTCTGGGAAAAAGGAACGTTTTTCCGATGCCTCTCTGCGCCCGGAGCTGAATTTGGAGGACTTTGCGGGAAACGGATCCGCCAAGCTGATTGCAGCCCTGGGGAAGCTCCGCCGCACCGTTCCGGCGCTGAGCTATGGAGACTATGAGCAGAAGCTGTTGACCAATGAATGCTATGCCTTTACCCGTTCCTTGGCTGGACAATCGGTATTGGTAACTGTAAACAATGCCGGAAAAAATGGCGTTTTCCATATTTCCGGCCTGCCGGACGGGGAATACACCGGCTGGCTTACAGGGCAGCACCAAATGGTTCAGGGGGGGAGTCTGAGTCTTACGGTGCCTCCGTTTGGCGGGGAAATCTGGATTCCGGAGGGTATGTCCACGGAGTTTCCCGATCCGGTGCAGCTTGCTCCTGTAAAACAGGAACTCAGTCAGGGACAGCCGGTCAAATTAAGCCCGCAAGAAGTACGCAAACCCTACGAAGAGATGACGGTGGAGGAGCTACAGCAGGCCATCCTTGCCCAAATGGCAAAAAATGGCCCCATTACAGACCGGATGTACCGGGATGTAGCGGAAAACATCTATCGCGATTCGCTCCTTAACTGGGTTCGTTCCTTCCGATAAGCCTTTTCTCCCGACCCTAAAAGGGCCGGGAGAAAAAATATGTTATATTTTGAAAATAATACTTGCATTTTGGAAGAGAATATGCTAGAATAACCAGGCTGTCAGGGAACAGCGCAAATATCCGGGTGTGGCGAAGTTTGGTATCGCGCTTGAATGGGGTTCAAGAGGCCGCTGGTTCGAATCCAGTCACTC
>CAKTNN010000001.1 GCA_934589065.1 uncultured Oscillospiraceae bacterium | reverse complement strand
TTGGTAGACTCGCTAGATTCAGGTTCTAGTGTTCACTGCGGACGTGCGGGTTCAAGTCCCGCCTCGCCCACCAAATAGAAGGCACGTCTTTGGCGTGCCTTTTGTTTTGCTTTTAACAAAAGGGAAGGGGATGCAAAAAAACATAGAAAAGAAAGAAAAAATTGAAAATAATACTTGCTTTTTCCTCCACATTATGCTAAAATGAGCCGGTCTGAAATCAAGGTGTGTCCTCTGCCGCTGGATGCGGGTATGAACGCCTAATATTTAAGGAGGACAATTGTTATGGATTTGGTAAAAGCTCTGAACAGCCAGTACATGAAGGAAGAGCTGCCCGACGTTCGGGTGGGCGACACTGTTCGTGTGCACGTTCGCATCAAGGAAGGCGCTCGTGAGCGTATCCAGGTGTTTGAAGGCATTGTCATTGCCCGCAAGCATGGCGGCATCGGCGAGACCATCACTGTCCGCCGCGTCTCCTACGGCGTTGGCTGCGAGAAGGTCTTCCCCCTGCATTCTCCCAACGTAGCTATGATCGAAACCGTCCGCAAGGGCCAGGTTCGTCGTGCTAAGCTGTACTACCTGCGTGATCGCGTGGGCAAGGCCGCTAAGATCAAGGAGAAGGTCTAAAAGACGATTCATAAAAAGAGAGGGCGCTGCCCTCTTTTTTTATGTCCAAAATCAAATTCGGCGGGAATTCAAACTTTATCTATGGAAAAGTTTAGAAACCCATGGTATAATAACAAACAGTGTACGAGATGGAGGATGGCGTCATGGCGTTGTTTGAGAAAAAAGAGAAGAAAGAGGAGCAGCCCGGATTTCCCAAAAGTCTTGTAATGTATTTGCATGACTTGTGTTGGATGCTTGCTGTGGTGATGGTGCTGTTTTTGGTCTTCTTCCGAATTATTGTTGTATCCGGCCCATCCATGAAAATGACCCTGCTGGATGGAGACTATTTGCTTTTGGTGAGCAATCTCACATATCGGGAGCCCAAAGCGGGGGATGTTGTGGTAGTCAGCAAGGAAAGCTACGACCATGGCAAACCCATTGTCAAACGGGTGGTTGCCACGGAAGGGCAGATTGTAGATATGGATTTTGAAAACGGCATCGTCTATGTGGATGGACTTCCCTTGGAAGAGGACTATATCAATACGCCCACCAATCTGGATGAAGGGGCGATTTTTCCTCAGATCGTGGAGGAAAACTGCGTGTTCGTAATGGGTGACAACCGAAATAATTCCAAGGATAGCCGCAGCCTGGAAATTGGGCAGGTGGATAAAAGGGAAGTACTGGGCAAGGTGGCTGTATTGATGGTGCCCGGCACAGACCACGGAGAAGAAACCAGAGATGCAAAAAGAATCGGGATGGTGAAATAAATGGAACACAACGATATGAATATCCAGTGGTATCCCGGTCACATGACCAAAACCCGGCGGCAGATTGAAGCAGACCTGAAGCAGGTGGATGCGGTGTGCGAAATTGTGGATGCCAGAATTCCCCTTTCCAGCCGTAACCCAGATATTGATTTGATATGCGGAAATAAGCCAAGGATGATTGTGCTTAACCGGATGGATCTTGCAGATCCTGCAGCGACCCAAAGGTGGCAGGCCTACTTTAAGAAAAAAGGAATGGCGGTGCTGGCTACCGACTGTAAAACAAAGCGGGGAATCAGCGGATTTACGCCTGCTGCCAGGTCTGCCTGCGCGGAAAAGCTGGCAAGGGACGCGGCAAAGGGAATGAACCGTCCTCTGCGGGTGATGGTTGTGGGCATTCCCAATGTTGGGAAATCCACGCTAATCAATCAGATTTCCGGCAGAAAGGGTGCAAAGGCGGAAAATCGCCCCGGCGTAACCAGAGGAAAACAGTGGGTTACGGTGGATGCCGGCTTGCAGCTGCTGGATACCCCGGGCATTCTTTGGCCTAAGTTTGAAGATCCGGAGGTTGGCATGATGCTGGCCTTTACCGGGGCGGTAAAAGAGGGCGTTATCGATATCGAAGAGCTGGCCTGCCGCCTGATGGAACTTTTGCTGGAATACTATCCTGCCACTCTGGAGGAGCGCTATAAGGTTACGGCTCCTGCCGGTACACCGGGCTATGAGCTGCTGGAAATGGCGGGGAAAAATCGGGGATATCTCCTTGCCAGAGGGGAAATTCACACGGAACGGATGGCAAAAGTGCTGCTGGATGAATTCCGCGGCGGAAAATTGGGAAAATTTACGTTGGAGCAGCCCAAGGAGGAAACGGTATGAGTGAGATAGATCTTTGGGCCATCGAAGATGCCTGCAAGGCAGAGGGCTACGGCTGTATCTGCGGCGTGGATGAAGCCGGTCGTGGCCCGCTGGCAGGCCCGGTGTGTGCTGCAGCTGTGATTTTGCCGGAGCATTTGGCGCTTCCGGGACTGAATGACAGCAAGAAACTATCCGATAAACGGCGACGGGAACTGTTCCCTCAGATTCAGGAGCAGGCAATTGCCTACGGAATCGGCTTTGCTTCCCAGGAGGAGATTGATGAAATCAACATTCTCCAGGCAACCTTCCTGGCAATGCGCCGGGCGTTGGAGCAGCTAAAGATCAGACCGGATCTGGCGCTGATTGACGGAAACCGGCAGACGGATTTCGGCGTGCCCTGCAAGACCGTGATCAAAGGAGACAGCCTGAGCGCCAATATTGCCGCAGCCTCCATCCTGGCGAAGGTAAGCCGGGATGATTGGATGCTGCGGGCGGCAGAAGAATACCCCGGCTACTGCTTTGAAATTCACAAGGGCTACGGCACAAAGGCGCATTACGCCGCTCTGGAAAAGCTGGGCCCATGCGCCATCCACAGAAAGACTTTCTTGAGAAAATTCTATGAGCACAAGTGATCTTTTGGGACCCTGGGGAGAAGCCCTGGCGGCGGACTATCTGCGGAAGAAACACTACACAATCGTTGCCTCCCGGTTTCGCAGCCGCTTCGGAGAAATTGATCTGATTGCCAGGAATCGGGCCTATCTGGTTTTTGTGGAGGTGAAGCTGCGGAAAAACAGCAGTTTTGCCCAGGCCAGGGAATTTGTTGACGGAAGAAAGCAGGATCGTATCCGTACAACGGCTATGATATACTTGAGCCGATACCCAACGAATTTGCAGCCCAGGTTCGACGTTATTGAAATTTATGCGCCCCGGGGGATGGAAACCAGAAACCCGGAGCTGCACCATTTGGAGGATGCCTTTACATGAACTTTCCAGTATTTGATCTGCACTGTGATACCGCCCTGGCGCTGCTGGGGGAGGATGTGAACCAAGCAGGAAGCCTTGCATCCAATGAAGGCCACATTGACCTGGATCGGGCGGGGAAGCTGGCAGGATACTGCCAATGCTTTGCCTGCTTTACAACGTCTTTTATGGAGCAGTGGCACCATATTACCCCAACTTTGATTTTTGAGCGGGAAATCGCCACCATTCAGCGGGAAATTGACAAAAATAAAGACCGCATTTCCATTGCCTATACTCCGGAGGATGTGAAAGCCAATCAGGAGCAGGGGAAAATGTCCGCGATTTTGACCATCGAGGGCCCGGCGGGCTTTGGATTTGACCCGGAGCTGCTGGAAAGCTTGTTTCAGGCAGGCTTTCGGATTTCTTCACTCGGGTGGAATGAAAGTAACCCCCTGGTTGGCTCTCACCTAACGGGCGGAGGCCTGACGGATTTGGGCCGGACGTATGTGCGGACAGCCCAGGAGCTGGGAATTGTGGTGGATGTAAGTCACATCAGCGACGAGGGCTTTTGGGATATTATGAAAATTTCTCAAGCACCGGTGATTGCCTCCCATTCCAACAGCCGTAGTGTTTGCAATCATAGCCGGAATCTGACGGATGATATGTTCCGGGCAATCCGGGACAGCGGCGGTGTTGCAGGCATTAATCAGTTTGCAAACTTCCTGGGGGAGAAGCCTACCCTGGATACGGTTTGCGACCACATTTTCCACTTTATGGAGATGGATCCGGAGGGCACACACATTGCCCTGGGAGGCGATCTGGACGGCTGCGAAGCACTGGCGGAGGGCTTTGAAGGCGTGCAGAGCTACAATGCCCTTGCCCAAAGGCTGATACAGCGGGGGCTTGATTCCAAAACGGTACACAGCATCTACTGGGACAATGCTCTGGGGGTGATGTCAACTGCGTTACGCAACAACAAGGCAATCTGAGCCTGTATACGAGGAAATAGCTGCCTTTGGGGAGAATCGAAGCCCGGATGGCGGCCTGTATGTGCCGGAATCCATTCCGGTGCTGACGAAAGAAGAAATTGGACTGCTGGGCCAGGGGACAATCAACGGTGCCGTGGCAGAGCTCTGGAATCGATTTTTCGATACCCCTATTTCCGGGTGGGATTTGGATTTCTCCGTGGGCCGGAACTGGCTGCGGCTGCATCCCATTGCAAGAAAGGAAACATTCGCAGAAGGGTGGCACAACCCGGAGGAAAAAATGGAGTATTTCCTGCGTTTTCTTTCCGAGCGCAGAAATGCCCCCTGGGCAATCTGGGCAGAAACCGCTGCGAAAATCAGCGTTTTGGGGGCAAGTCTCGGAAAAATGCAGGCGCAGGGCGCACTGAGCAGGGAAGAGAAAGCAGACATTGCCTGTATTTCCGGGGATTTTTCCGGGATACTTGCGGGCTTATATCTGAAAAGGATGGGCTTTCCCGTAGGAAAGCTTGTTTGCTGCTGCAATGAAAACAATGGCGTTTGGGAGCTGATTCGCCTGGGGACGCTGCGTACAGATGCTCTGAGCGTTGCTACCCAGACGCCTCGGGCGGATACCGTCCTTCCGGAAGGGCTGGAGCATGTGCTGTGGCTCCTTGGAGGAAAACGCGCTGCAATGGAATATGCCAAGGCTTGCTACCTGGGGGGAAGCTATTGCCCACCGGAAGATCTGCTGAAAATGTTGCAGCGGGAAATCTATGTCAGTGTTGTCAGCGATAACCGAATGACTTTCACTGCGGCAGGAATTTACCAAACGACCCGGTGCCTGGTTTCTCCTTACGATGCGCTGTGCTATGCCGGAGTGCAGGATTACAGAGCCAAGGGCGGGGAGAACCGGATGTGCCTGGTGCTGTCTCAGTGGTCGCCTGCGCTGGATTCCGAAACCCTGGCAGGTGCGTTGGGAATCACCGAAAAAGAGATCAACCGCTTATTGGGGAGGTGACCGGATGGCATTATATGCAATTGGAGATTTGCACCTGTGCCTGGGCGCGCCGAAACCCATGGATGTCTTTGGCGGAGCCTGGGTCGGATATATGGATAAGCTAAAGCAGGGGATGGCTGTGCTGACCCCGGAAGATACCCTGGTTTTGATGGGGGACTTAAGCTGGGCATTGGATCTGAGCAGCGCCGGAGCGGATTTTGCCTGGATTAGCGACATACCCGGCAGGAAAATCATTTTAAAAGGAAACCATGATTATTGGTGGAGTACCCAGGCTAAATTTACAAAGTTTTGCCTGGAGCACGGTTTTTCGGATCTGAACTTGCTGAATAATAACTGCTATTTTTATGAAGACTGGGCAATCTGTGGCACGAGAGGCTGGTTTTTTGAAGAAGAAAGATCCGGGCAGCACGATGAAAAGGTGTTTCGCCGGGAACTGATCCGCCTGGAAACCTCTCTAAAAGCGGCGGGAGATCGGGAGAAAATGGTGTTCTTACACTATCCCCCCCGATATAAGGGCTACACCTGCCAGGAAATCCTGAACCTTATGGAGCGCTATGGCGTGCGCAGGTGCTTTTATGGACATTTGCATGGCGCGAGCCATAAGCTTGCCATGGAAGGAACCTGGGATGGCATTGAATACCGACTTCTGTCGGCGGACTATTTGGATTTTCGGCCTTACATTGTAAAAAAATGAAAAGTTTTTTCAAGAAAAGAGTGGACAAGTCCGTATATTTTTGATAGAATATATCGGCTATGTATCGGCAAACCTGAAAAACCGGCGGCTTCATTCGGGAAAGAGGCGCTTTGTTTCGGTGAAAGGTTTGGAAAGTTCGGAATATAATTCTTGTATTCCAGATTTTCCAAAGCACGTCACCGGGCGAATGCACACTCGACCGGTGCATCCGGTTTGCAGAGAGCCAGAACAATAAAAATAAAGGGCGTGCACAGTGCGCCTATCAGGAGGAATACACAAATGCAAGTTAAGAATGTTGAAAAGAAGGGCAACCAGGCCACTGTTGTTGTTGAGATCGACCACGAGCTGATGGAGTCCGGCGTAAACAAGGCTTACATGAAGGCCCGCAAGAGCATCATGGTTCCCGGCTTCCGGAAGGGCAAGGCTCCCCGGAAGATGATCGAGGCTCTGTACGGCGCACACGTTTTCTACGAAGACGGCCTGGAAGAAATCTTCCCCGAAATCTATGATTTCGCCGTTGCCAAGCAGGAGGGCTTCAAGGCCATCGGCCGTCCCAACCTGACCGATATGCAGATTGCCGATGACAACACCGTCACCCTGACCATCACCACCGATGTATATCCCGAGGTTACCCTGGGCCAGTACAAGGGCGTTGAGGTTGAGAAGGCTGAGGCCACTGTGACCGATGCTCAGATTCAGGCAGAGCTGGACAGCATGGCTCAGAACGTTGCTTCCACCGAGAATGTTGACCGCGCCGCTGAGATGGGCGACACTGCCAACATCGACTTCGAGGGCTTTGACAACGGCGTGCCCTTCGAGGGCGGCAAGGGCGAGAACTTCGACCTGAAGCTGGGCAGCGGTTCTTTCGTTCCCGGCTTTGAAGAGCAGATCGTTGGCATGAATGTCGGCGAGGAGAAAGACATTGACATCACCTTCCCCGAGGATTACCACAAGGATCTGGCTGGCAAGGCTGTTGTGTTCCATGTTAAGCTGAACAAGCTGACCGTGACCATCGTGCCCGAGCAGGACGATGAGTTTGCCAAGGACGTTTCCGAGTTCGATACCCTGGATGCCCTGAAGGCTGATATCAAGGCAAAGGCTCTGGAGAAGGCTCAGAAGCAGGTGGATTCCGCTTTTGAGAACGCTGCCGTTGAGAAGGCTTCCGAGAACACCACCGTGGATATGCCCGCTGCTCTGGTTGAGAAGGAGCTGGACATTCAGATGGAGCGCTTCGGCTATCAGCTGCAGATGAGCGGCTATTCCATGGAGCAGTACGCCAAGATGATGGGCGGCGACATGAAGACTATGCGCGAGGCTTTCCGTCCCACCGCTGAGAAGCAGGCTAAGATTTCCGTAACTCTGGAGAAGATTGCCGAGGTGGAGAACCTGACCGTTTCCGATGAGGAGATTGAGGAAGAGTTCCAGAGCATGGCAAAGCAGTACGAGATGGACGAAGCCAAGATCAAGGAAATGGTTCCCATGGATGAGCTGACCGAGAGCCTGAAGACCCGGAAGGCCGTTAAGATCATCGTGGACAACGCCGTTGCCGTTGCTCCCAAGGCAGAGGAGAAGACCGAGGAATAAGCCCTTTCCCAAATGGTTAGAATGTTTCACGGCACAACCAATTGAAAGGAGACATCACCATGAGTTTAGTACCCTATGTTGTTGAGCAGACCAGCCGCGGTGAACGCAGCTATGATATTTTCTCCCGTCTGCTGAATGACCGCATTATTTTCCTGTCCGAGGAGGTCAACGATACCTCTGCCAGCCTGGTAGTTGCCCAGCTGCTTTACCTGGAGGCACAAGACCCGGATAAGGATATCCAGTTTTATATCAATTCCCCCGGCGGCAGCGTGACCGCAGGAATGGCAATTTACGACACCATGCAGTACATCAAGTGCGATGTAGCCACTATTTGTGTGGGCATGGCTGCCTCTATGGGCGCATTCCTCCTCAGTGCCGGTACCAAGGGCAAGCGGATGGCGCTGCCCAATTCCGAAATTATGATCCACCAGCCTTCTGCCGGTACCCAGGGTCAGATTACGGACATGGCAATCCATCTGAAACGGTTGGAGACCATTAAGGTCCGGATGAACCGGATCCTGTCCGAGAATACGGGTAAGAGCATTGAAGAAGTAACTGCCGCCTGTGAGCGGGATAACTTCATGAGCGCGGAAGAGGCAATGGCCTTTGGCCTGATTGACCGCGTGCTGGATCACCACTGATTTTATAGAAACGAGGTACCTGGTTACATGGCAAGAACAAGTGAACCACCGGTTCGGTGCAGTTTCTGCGGCAAGCGGGAATCCCAGGCGGGCCGGTTGATTGCCGGTCCAGGCGTGTATATCTGCAGCGATTGTGTTCAGGCTTGCAGCGACCTGCTGAAAGGTGAAGTGGATATGGAGGAGGGCATCCCCAAAATGGATAGCCTTCCCACCCCCATGGAGATGAAAGCCTTCATGGATCACTACATCATCGGTCAGGAGGAGGCAAAGGTTGCACTCTCCGTTGCGGTATACAACCACTATAAGCGGATCAATTTTTCGGATTCCTCCGATGTGGATCTGCAAAAGAGCAACATTCTCCTGATCGGCCCTACGGGCTGCGGCAAAACGCTGTTTGCCCAGACCCTGGCAAAGATTTTGAATGTGCCCTTTGCAATTGCAGATGCCACAACCCTGACAGAGGCCGGATATGTGGGCGATGACGTGGAGAATATTCTCCTGCGTCTGCTGCAGGCGGCCGATTTTGACGTAGAACTGGCTCAGCGTGGCATTATTTACATCGATGAGATGGATAAGATTGCCCGAAAGAGCGAGAATACATCCATTACCCGGGATGTTTCCGGCGAAGGCGTGCAGCAGGCCCTGCTGAAAATTCTGGAGGGCACCGTTGCCAATGTTCCCCCTCAGGGCGGCAGAAAGCACCCCCAGCAGGAAATGATTCAGGTGGATACCACCAATATCCTCTTTATCTGCGGCGGCGCCTTTGACGGTCTGGATAAGATCATTGAGGCACGGACGGACAGAAGCACCATTGGTTTCGATGCACCTGTGGAGAGCAGGAAAAATCGGGACGTTGGCAAGCTGCTTGCCCAGGTGGAGCCCCACGATTTGATGAAATTCGGTATTATTCCGGAGCTTATCGGTCGTATGCCCATGATTTCCTGCCTGGAAAGCCTGACAAAGGAAGATCTGGTTCGGATCATGGTGGAGCCCAAGAATGCCATTGCCCGGCAGTATCAAAAGCTCCTGGAGATGGATGGCGTGGCCCTGGAAATTACCGACGAGGCACTCAATGCCATTGCTCAGAAGGCAATCGACCGCCAGATCGGCGCCCGGGGGCTGCGGGCAATTATGGAAAAGGTGATGACCGGGATTATGTTCCGTATCCCTTCCGATCTGACCATTCAAAAGGTGATCCTGACGCCGGAGTGCATCGAGGGCGGAGAGCCTACCATCCTTCGGGATCCTGCACACCCCAGGGAGCCCCTGAACGGGAAAAAATAACATTCAAAGGGGGTAGAGGATTCTGCCCCCTTTTGTCTTTCCGGAAAAGAATCCCTGATTGGGACTTTTTCAAAACTCCAACGAGGAGGTTTTTACTATGAGCGAAACCATTTATGCCGGGAAAATGCCGATTCTGGCCCTGCGCGGGCTGACGGTTTTCCCGGAACAAACGGTTCATTTTGATGTGGGCCGAATGAAGTCTGTTCTTGCCCTGGAAGCGGCAATGAAGGATAATCAGATTCTGCTGCTGGTTCCCCAAAAGGACATTCTGGTGGATGATCCCGGACTAAAGGATATCTACCCCTGCGGTACGGTGGTGCAGGTTAAGCAGGTGCTTAAGGCACAGGATGAAAACCTGCGGGTGCTGGTAACCGGCCTTAGCCGGGCACGGATTACGGAGCTTACCCAGTCTGCGCCGTATCTGGCGGGCTTCGTGGAGTCCATCTCCTGTCCGGAGAGCACCAATAGCCCCAGAAGCCAGGCTCTGCGCCGGGAAGCAAACAGCTTGTATGCTGCCTATACAGAGCTTACGGAGCACCCGGCCCAGATGGTACAGCTGAAAATGCTGTCCAGCGAGGATAACGGGTATTTGGCAGATGCCATTGGTCAGAATTCTGCTCTGGATTATCAGGATAAGGCAGCCCTTCTGTGCCAATTTAACCCCTTTAAACGGCTGGAAATGGCGGTTTCCATGCTTCGGCAGGAGATTGAAGTGCTGAAGCTGGAAGGGGAAATTCAGGATAAAACCCGCGCCAATATGGATCAGAACCAGCGGGATTATTACCTGCGGGAACAGATCAAGGCGATTCGGGAAGAACTGGGCGAGGAAGACGAGGATTCCGAGCTGGACGAGGATATTGCCCGGATTCAGGCGCTGCATCTGGATAAAGAGCGGGAAAATAAGCTGATTAAGGATGCCAATAAGCTGAAAAAGCAGCCCTTTGGCTCCTCTGAGGCGTCTGTCCTGCGCAACTATTTGGATACGGTCTTGGATCTTCCCTGGAATGTGAAAACCAAGGAGCGGGTAGATGTTGCCGCTGCCAGGAAAATTCTGGATCACGATCATTTTGGCATGGAAAAGGTGAAAGAGCGCATTTTGGAGGCCATGGCTGTGCGGCAAATGGCTCCGGATAGCCAGCATCAGATCCTTTGCCTGGTGGGCCCTCCCGGTGTGGGCAAAACCTCCATTGCCTATTCCATTGCCCGGAGTCTGAACCGGAAAATGGTTCGGATTTCTCTGGGCGGTATTCATGACGAAGCGGATATTCGCGGACACCGGAAAACCTATGTTGGCGCTATGCCTGGACGGATTATGACGGCAATGACCCAGGCAGGTACCAGCAACCCGGTGATTCTGCTGGACGAAATCGATAAAATGGGCTCTGACTATCGGGGAGACCCCAGCGCAGCACTGCTGGAAGTATTGGATGGGGAGCAGAACAGCACCTACCGGGATCACTATATTGAGATTCCCTTCGATCTTTCCGATGTGCTCTTTATCACCACGGCGAATACGCTGGATACCGTTCCCCGCCCGCTGCTGGACCGTATGGAGATTATCGAGCTGGGCTCCTACTCCGATGAAGAAAAGCTGATGATTGCCAAGGATCACCTGATTCCCAAGCAGCTGAAAAAGCACGGACTGAAAAAGAGCCAGCTGAGAATTACTGACGATGCCATTCGGGAGATTATCTGCTGCTATACCCGGGAATCCGGTGTGCGAAATTTGGAGCGTTACGTTGCAGAGCTTTGCCGGAAGGCGGATATGATCTTGCTCTCCCAGGAGGAAACCAAGAAAGTGACCGTTACCGGCGGCAATCTGGAAAGCTTTTTGGGTGTTCGGAAATACCTGCCGGACAGACTCCCGGGCACCGACCAGGTCGGTTTGGTAACCGGTCTTGCCTGGACAAGCGTAGGCGGCGAAACCCTGGAAGTGGAAGTAAACGTAATGGACGGCTCCGGGAAGCTGGAGCTTACGGGCAATCTGGGCGATGTGATGAAGGAATCCGCCCATGCCGCCCTGAGCTATATTCGCGCCAATATCCAAAAGCTGGGCATTGCGCCGGATTTTTACAAGACCAAGGACATCCATGTTCATTTCCCGGAGGGAGCAGTGCCTAAGGATGGTCCTTCCGCCGGCGTTACGGTTTGCACCGCCATCGTTTCTGCACTGACCGGGACGTCCGTTCGCCGGGATGTTGCCATGACCGGCGAAATTTCCCTGCGGGGCAGAGTGATGCGCATTGGCGGGCTGAAGGAAAAAACCATGGCAGCGCTGCGTCACGGCATCCGCACGGTGATTATCCCGGAGGACAATGTGCGGGATTTGGAAGAAATCGATCAGACTGTGCGTAAGCAGCTGAATTTTGTCAGCGCGGCTACGGTGGATACCGTGCTGTCCGTTGCCCTGAACCGAAACACGGAAACGGCCCCAACCATTCTGGGCAGCCTGCCGGAGGAGGTTTCCGGGAAGGCGCGCCGTCAGGAAATTCAGCAGTAAGGAGTGGCACTATGAATTTTCAGAATGTAGAATTCCTGATTTCCGCCGCTGCACCGAAGGATTTCCCAGGAAACCGGCTTCCGGAAATCGCCTTTGCCGGAAAATCCAATGTAGGGAAATCCTCTGTGATCAATCGCCTATTGCAGAGAAAGAACCTGGCCCGGGTGGGGGACAAGCCGGGAAAAACCGTTCACGTCAATTATTTTCTCCTGGATAGAAAATGCTACCTGGTGGATCTTCCCGGTTATGGCTTTGCCAAGGTATCCCAGAGCGAAAAGGATCGCTGGGGAAAGCTGATGGAGGATTATTTTGCCGCCAATCGCATTAGCCTGGGTGTGCTGATAGTAGACTATCGCCATCCTCCTACGAATAACGATATCACTATGGCAAAGTGGTTTCTGGATTCCGGCTGTCCATTTGTGGTGGTTGCCAACAAGAAGGATAAGCTGAAAAAGAGTGAGCTGGAACCGAATCTTGCGGTTATCCGCCGGGATTTGGAGCTGCCGGATAGCTGCCCGGTGATTCCCTTCTCTGCCGAAAAGGGAGACGGACGGGATGACCTGATGAGAGAGATTTTAAAGGCTGTAAAGGAATAAGGAAACGCCCTATCGGAAGCTCCGGTAGGGCGTTATTCTTATAGGAAAATCACACAAAACGGCTGGCGTATCCGCAGCGGCGGCATAGTGGCTCGGCGGCAATTCCCTGGGAAAAGCCATCGTAAAGCGCCACGGCCCTGGGGGAGGCCAGAATATCCGTGAGACTCTGGGAGAAAAGATTGCCAAGGGCAATATCCCCTTCATGGTCTAAGCAGCAGGGCACAACGGTTCCGTCTGCCAAAATGCCCAGTTGATCCCGCAGGCCGTAGCAGAAGAAGCGGCCCTCCCGCTCATCGGCATCCATTCCGGGCCAGTCAAATTTGTCTCCCGGTTCCAGAAAAATGCGGTTGCCGATGGCAGTGCCCTGCCTGCCGGGAATCCAGTTTCCGAGGAAGGCACTATGGAGCGCATCCAAAATTTCTCCGTTTCGCCGATCTGCACCGCCGCCATTCCAGAGGCGGTAGACTACGATCTTTTTCCCTTCTGCCGCCCGCCCGAACTGCAGGCACTGACGGATATATTCTTCAAAGGGAATGTGCAGATCGTTGGCTTCATACGCGTGAAGGGAAATATGGATTTTGTGCAGGGCAGGGGAGGCAAGGAGCAAATCCTGATGCTTGCTAAGGAGCGTTCCGTTTGTGGTGAGGATAACACGAAAGCCATACGCATTGGCAAGTTCCAGGAAACGCTCCAATTGGGGATGGCACAGGGGCTCTCCCATCAGGTGGAAATAAAGATAATCCGTAAAAGGCTGCAGCTTCGGCAGAAGCATGGAAAACGCATCTGCGTCCATAGCTGCCGGGGCCCGCTTGGTTCCGGGACAAAAGGCACAGGACAGGTTGCACTTATTGGAAATCTCTACGTAAATTTTACGGAATCGCTTCATTATAGCAGAGGAATTCCGGCTTTCTCACAGGCAGCGACGGTTTCCTCATCCCAAATACTGGATTGAACCTCACCAATATGGACGCAGCCCATTAAGAGCATGGCAAGACGGGACTGACCGATACCGCCGCCAATGGTCAAGGGCAGCTCGTTATTCAAAAGCATCCGGTGGAAGGGAAGCTTTCTCCGGTCATCACATCCTGCAACGGTCAGCTGGCGATCCAGCGCTTCGGCGTCAACCCGGATACCCATGGAGGAAAGCTCCAGAGCCCGATTCAGCACGGGATCCCAGAAGAAAATATCACAGTTGAGGTTCCAGTCATCGTAGTCCGGAGCGCGACCGTCATGGGGTTTGCCGGAGCGAAGCGCTCCGCCAATTTGCATAATGCAGGCGGTGGTGTGCTCTTGAACGTAGGCATTTTCCCGCTGAGACGGAGTCAGATCGGGGTACAGATCCTCCAATTCCTGGGTGGTAATGAAGCTGACCTCCCGGCTCAGCTTCAGCGTCAGCTGAGGGAAGCGAACATGAAGCCGGTCGTTGGTATCGCATATTGCCCGGACAATGGCCTGGACGATGAGCTTGAGATAGTCCAGATTTCGGTTTTCCCGGGTGATGATCTTCTCCCAGTCCCACTGGTCCACGTAGATGGAGTGGACATTGTCCAGCGCTTCATCCCGGCGGATGGCGTTCATATCGGTGTAAAGACCGTTGCCAATGGTGAAGCCATAGCGCTTCAGGGCCAGACGCTTCCATTTTGCCAAGGAATGCACAACCTGGGCCTCCGCTCCCACTGCGGGGATATCGAAGCTGACAGGGCGCTCGTAGCCATTCAGGTTGTCATTCAGGCCGGAGTTCTCCGTGACGAACAGAGGAGCGGAGACACGCTTCAGGTTCAGAGCATTGGAAAATTCCTGCTGGAAAGTCTGCTTGATGTATGCAATGGCGCGCTGGGTATCGTAGGCATCCAGCTTTGGGGTATAGTTTTCGGGAATGTAGATGGTGCACATGGGAATCGCCGCCTTTATGATAGATTTGAAACTTCCCGGAACAAAACCGGGAAATAGGAATTATAAAATCAAAGAATGTCTTTCAGGTGCTCTTTGGATTCTGCCAGCAGATCGGAAATCCGGGAGCGCAGCGCTTGCCTGGAATCCTCCAGCTTTGCCAGGCCCTCCATCAGTTCTCCGTTTGCTTTGAACACCGGCTCCATGTGTCTGCGGTAGGGGGCGTAGGCACCGCTGCGGTAGCGGTCAATGACGATTTGATAGCGCTCTTGGGCGGTTGCCACCGCATCCTCCCAGGATAGATACAGCTCTTCCTGGGCACAGCGTCCAATCAAGGCCATGGCCTCCTTGGATAGACCCCGCAGGCACTGGGCAAGCGCCAGGGCATTCTCCTCAATCAGCAGGCCGTTTCGTTCGTTTGTTACGCCCTCAGCGGCGCAGCTGCCGGAAATCAGCACGGAGCCCAGGCCGCAGGCCGCAGCCTCCCGAACCACAAGACCATTGGTATCAAAGGTGGAGGGGAAGAGGAAAAGGTCTGCCCGGCAGTACCAGGCACGGAGTGCTTCCCGCTCATGGACGGGGCCGGCAAAGAAAACCTTTTGGTTCAGGCCCGCCTGTTCGGAATAGGCTCGCACCTCTTCAAAGTCGCCGCCGCCGCCGACAAACACCATACGGAAATCCTTGCCCTCCTGATTCAGGGCTGCCAGGGCATCCAGAATGATTTTCAGGCCCTTGTACCACATAATCCGGCCTACGAAAAGATAGACCGGTACGTCTGCAGGAAGATCAAACCCGTCGGTTACAGCCGCAATGGCTTCCTGGCTGACCCGTCCCTTGGGCAAATCCACGCCATTGTACATGACAATGCACTCGCCCTCGTAGCCCAGAGAACGGAGGTTATCTGCTGCACCCTTGCTGACGGCCCAAACTTCATCGCAGGCGTTGATATTTTCCAGGAGCGCACGCTTGCTGGCCTCCTGCAGGGCGCGGGAGTGCATGATGTTGGCAATATCGATATCAAATTTGGTGTGATAGGTCAAAACCAGGGGCACGTCCAAAACCTGGCGCAGTTCCCGGGCAAGCATGGTGGAAACAATGGGGCAGTGGCAGTGCAGCAGCTGGACATTATAGGGTTCCAAAGAACGCAGAATATCCGGTGCAAAGGGAATTCCGGCGGTATAGCCGGTGGCCTTTCGCAAATCAAGGCTGGGGTAGCGCAGAATGGGGTAGGGATACCGGCTGTCATCCGCACCGGGATAGTCCGGTGTAACCACAACCGTGCCCACAGCCCGATCGTTTAGAATTTTGGCGTAGTTCATAACGGCGTTTGCTACACCGTCAATAACCGGAGGGAAGGAATCATTCAGCAAACAAATGGCATTTTCCATGAGGTCACCTGTTTCTTGGAATTATAGAAAATTGAATGGAACATGGATAGAATACCACATTCAGGCAGGAAATGTCAATGGTTGTACTTGCTTACCAGGTACTCCATAGCCTCCTGATATCCTGCGAAGCCGTGGCCCTTAATGGTCTTCTCACAGGCAAGGCCGGGATAAGAAATCTGGCGGAAGGCCTCTCTGGCATCCACATCGGAAATATGAACCTCCACCGCGGGAATGGAAACGGCTTTCAGGGCGTCCAGAATCGCCACGCTGGTGTGGGTATAGGCGGCGGGATTGATGACAATGCCGTCTATGTTTCCGTAAGCTTCCTGAATTTTATCCACCAAAGCCCCCTCATGATTGGACTGGAAGCATTCTGCTTCCACGTCCAGACGTTTGGCGGTATCCGCAATCAGCCCCGTTAAGTCGGCGTATGTATTTTTTCCGTAAATACCCGGCTCGCGGATGCCCAACATATTCAGGTTGGGGCCATTCAGAATTAGCAGCTTCATTTGTATTCCTCCAATATCCTTTCTACGGTGTGCTGAGGGGATTGGTCATTGTCCACGATGCAGTCTGCAAACCTGCGGTATAGGGGAGCACGCACAGCCAGCATTTCTTCCAGCTTGCCCGGATGGGACAGGGGCCTGCCAGCGGTGGGCAAAAGGCTGGTGTCCCTGCGGAGCCAGAAGATCCTTCCGTTCCGGTGCAGGTTTTGGTAGTTTTCGGGCCGTGTTACACAGCCGCCGCCGGTGGCGATGATCTGACCGGACTGCTTTCCAAGATCATGCAGCACCTGACTTTCCATTTTTCGGAAAGCGGCTTCCCCGTCCTCCGGGATGATGGAGGTAATGGGCCTTCCGCAGGTCTGCTCCAGAGCCACATCGGCATCCACAAAGGGACGGTTGAGGGTTTTTGCCAGGAGCGTTCCGATGGTGGTTTTGCCGCAGCCCGGCATACCGACAAGAATGATGTTCTCCATCTGTCCCCGAAGGGATGCATAGATGGGCGCGATTACAGAATCATCGATGGAGCATCCCGTGAACCATTCGGCGCTTTCCTTTGCCTGGGCCACCAGCATTTGCAATCCATTCACAGCGGGAAGTCCAAGGGCCTCTGCTTTTAGGAGAAGGGCTGTCCTGGCAGGATTATACACCAAATCCAGAACGCCTTCCAGTTTGGGAAACTGGGTCAGATCGTCAATAGGAGAATCATCCACATTGGGATACATCCCCAGAGGGGTCGCATTGACAATCAGGGCGGCGTCTGCATTTTTGGAAAGGTTATGATAGTTGTTTTCACCGGAGCGGGAAATAACGACCACCTGAGCGCCTGCCTCCCTCAGAACGGCACAGGCGGTATTGGAAGCACCGCCGCTGCCGCAAATCAGGGCCTTTTTCCCGGAAACGGAGATACCGCTGGAAGCAAGCGTGGTCTGAAAGCCGAAGAAATCCGTATTGTGCCCGATCAGTGTCCCATCGGGACGGCGGACGATGGTGTTCACAGCCCCCAGAGCCTGGGCGCGGGGGGAGAGTGCATCCAGGAAGGGGATGACGGCCTTTTTATAGGGAATCGTCACATTCAGCCCGGTAAACGCCCCGGAATGGAGAAAGCTTTCCAGCTCCTCCGGCTCTTTTTCAAAGAGGGCATAGTCATAAGATCCCAGTTTGGCATGAATCTGAGGGGAGTAGCTGTGGCCCAGTTTTCGGCCCAGTAATCCGCATTGCATTTAAACCACCTCCGTGTAGCTTCCCAGGTACTTGAATTCCTCGCACAAGTCCTCCAATTCACACATAAGCTGCACAAACTGTTCGGAATAGATGGAGGTTTCCAGGTCGAAATAGAACATAAACTCAAATTCCCGGTCTGGGATGGGGCGGGATTCCAGTTTGGTCACGTTGATGCCCAGAGTATAGATGCGGGCAAGCACCTTGTAAAGTGCGCCGGGCTTGTGGTTCAGCACCATCATAATGCTGGACTTATCCGAGCCGGGATAGATTTCCATGTTTTTGCTGATGCAGATGAAGCGGGTGCGGTTGTTGCCCTTATCCTGAACAGAGGATGCAAGGCAGCTTAAGCCGTAGAGCTCCGCGCAGGAACGGCTGCTGAGGGCTGCCACATCCTTCCGCCCGGAGGAAGCAACCATCTCCGAGGCAACGGCAGTGTTGGCAACCGGCACCACATTTACCCCAGTCAGGCTATGCAGGAAAGCACTGCATTGGTTGATTGCCTGCTCGTGGGAATAGATTTCCTTGATGTCTTCCAGCTTCGTCCCGGGATTTGCCAGGAGGTTGTGGTCGATTTTCAGTCGGAAGGTACGCACAATATAAAAATTGTGCTGGATCATCAAATCGTAAACCTTTGTGACGGAGCCGGCGGTGGAGTTTTCAATGGGCAGAATGCCATATTGGCACAATCCCTGGTCAATAGCTTGAAAAACTCCGTCAAAGGTTTTGAAATAGAGGATCATCGGGTTGGGGAATATCTTTTCACAGGCAAGCTGGGAATAAGCTCCCTCCACGCCCTGGCAGGCTACCATAGCGTTCTGGGGAAACAGATTGGGGGTTTTGGCGATAGATTGGGTGATTTCCTCGTAGAGCTTCCGGGAGCCGCCGCTGAGTTTGCTTTGATAGCTGCGGCTGAGTTCAAAGAGCATAGCATACAGGGTGCGGGTATAGTTCGCCATTTCCGGCCCGGCTTTTTCCGCCACATCCTTTAGCTTTTCCCGCTCCCGCGCAGGCTGGAGAATGGGCAGCCCCTTTTCCTTTTTGTAGTTTGCCACCTGGGCGCACAAATCCATCCGTCGGCAAAAAAGCTTTACAAGCGCATCGTCAATTCCGTCAATCTGCTGCCTGAGCTCTGTTAAATCCATATTATCTCTCCTGTCTATGCAACTTTCCTGCGCCAAGAAGCAGGTCACACAGGGCAATGGCAGCCGCTGCTTCCACTACGGGAACTGCTCTTGGGACAATGCAGGGGTCATGCCGTCCGTTTACTTCCAGGGTACAGTTTTCCATGTTGGATAGGTTGACGCTTTCCTGAATGCGGGAAATAGAGGGGGTCGGTTTAAAGGCAACCCGGAATAGCACCGGCATTCCATCGGTAATGCCGCCGAGAATGCCGCCGCAGCGGTTGGTTTTGGTGACTACCTTGCTGTTTTCCACCCGGAAGGCATCGTTGCTTTCGCTGCCCCGGAGCTGCGCCACGGCAAATCCGGCGCCAAACTCCACGCCCTTTGCGGCGGGGATTCCATAGAGAATCTGGGCAAGCTTTCCTTCTACTCCGCCAAAGATGGGTTCTCCCAATCCGACGGGTAAACCGGTGACAGCACATTCCACAATGCCGCCGACGCTGTCGCCTTCCAGCCGGGCGCGCTCAATAACCTGACGCATTTCTTCCCCTTGCCGGGGATTCAATACGGGAAACGGAACGCCGATTTTGCCGAGTTCCGGAGAGACAGGATCCAAAGGATCGTCTGCAACAGCCCCAATGGAAGCAATGTGCGCACCGATCCGGACGCCTACGCCCTCCAGCCACTGTTTGCACAGGCCTCCGGCAATGCACAGCGGGGCTGTCAGCCGCCCGGAAAAGTGACCGCCTCCGGCGGAATCCTGATATCCGCCGTATTTGATCTGAGCGGTATAGTCGGCGTGACCGGGGCGGGGGCAATCCCGCAGATTGGCATAGTCCCCGGAGCGGGTATTGGTGTTGCGGATGGCGGCGGCAATGGGCGCTCCGCATGTGAAGCCGTCCAGAATGCCGGAGAGGAATTCCGGGGTGTCGGCTTCCTTTCTGGGGGTGGAATAGGAGTTCTGTCCGGGGGCTCTCCGCCGCAAAAAGGCTGCAAGGGCCGCTTCATCCACCGGCAAGCCGGCGGGAATTCCATCCAGGGTCATGCCTATGGCAGCGCCATGGGACTGACCGAAGATGGAGAGTTTTAGATAATCACCGTAGGTACTGCTCATACTTACCTCCCAAAGCTGCATAATCTTCAAAGAATCTGGGATAGGACTTTTCCACACATTCCGCCCCCAGAATGGTTACAGGCTCGGTGCAAACCGTTGCCGCAATGGCAGCGGACATAGCAATGCGATGGTCGTTGCGGCTGTCTACCGTTCCGCCGCGCAATCCGGTTCCGGAAACGGTCAGGAAATTTTCTCCGGCCTCGGCTTTTCCGCCCAGAGCTTGAATCATATCCATAACGGAAGCAACCCGGTCGGATTCCTTGAGACGCAGCCGGGCAACATCCATAAAAACAGCACCCCGGTTTGTGGCAGCCATAACCGCTAAAATGGGGACCAGATCCGGAATATCTGCGGCACCGATGGTTGTGTTTGCGGTTAACTGTGGCAGCAGCGCTGCACAGGCCCGATCCCCCTGGGGAGAATCGAGGCTGAGGTTTTGCAGCTCAATGGGGCTGCCCAACGCCTTTGCCGTCAGGAAAAAGGCGGCATTGCTCCAGTCCCCCTCTACGCGTACCACGCCGGGACTGGTAAAGCGCAATTGCCCCGAAAAGGAATAATCGGTTACCGGAAGTCCAAAGCGTTCCATAGCAGAAAGGGTCATGGTAACATAAGGGGCAGACTCCAACTTTCCGGCAACCTCCAGCCGCCGCTCACCGGAAAGCAGAGAAAGGGCAAAGAGAAGTCCGGTAATAAACTGGCTGGAAACCCCACCGGAAATAGAATAAGTCCCCGGACGAAGCTGACCGCAGCAGCGGATGGTGCTCTGCGTAGGACGGGAGAGACGGCAGCCCATGCGTTCCATTTCCTCCCATAGAGGGCTGAGGGGCCGCTGGGGAAGCCTGCCGGTCATTTGAAATACGGCGTCAACCCCCAGTGCACCCACAATGGGGAGCAAAAAGCGCAGGGTAGAGCCGCTATCCTGGCAGGGGAGGGAAGCCGTGGAAGGCAGCCGATCCACGGGGGTGACAAGATATCCTTCCGGGAGTCGGACAATTCCTGCACCCAAGGCCGAAAGGCAGGCGGCTGTAGCCTCAATATCCCGATTGGTTTCCGGGCAAATCAGTTTTGTGGGGCGGTCTGCAAAGGCTGCACAGATCAGCATTCTGTGGGCTTGAGATTTGGATGGAATCGCCGCAATCGTGCCATGCAGTTTTTGGGGCGTGATGCAAATATCCATATTTTTACAGTCCTGACTGAATAAAGTTTTCCAGTTCGGCAACCGGAGTGGAGATGATTTCACAATGTCCGATCGTCCTGGGAATGATCAGCCCCAGGGTACCACCGGTGCGCTTTTTGTCGGAGAGGGCAAAGGAGGCAAGGGCTTCAGAAGCGTCTTTTGTTTCCGTGGGGAGGTGAAAAGCTTGAAGAATTTCTTCAATTTTTGTTTCATCTTCCTGAGAAAGCAACTGATGGTTGACAGCAGACCTTGAAATAATTGCCATTCCAATTGCAACGGACTTCCCGTGGGATAGGGTAAAATTGCTGTTAGCCTCTACACCGTGACCGATGGTATGGCCCAAATTCAGTAAACGCCGGTCACCGGTATCGAATTCGTCCCGGGCTACGATGTCCCGCTTAAAGGTGACACATCGCTTTATGACGTACTCCTTGTCAAAGTCCGGGCCTGTGGATGCCAGATACGCAAAGAATTCCCGGTCGAACAGCACGGCATACTTGATGACTTCGGCGCAGCCATCCAGAAAGATATCTTTGGGAAGGGTATTGAGGGTATCCGTATCGCAAAGCACCAGGCTGGGCTGCCAAAAGGCCCCAACCAGGTTTTTCCCTTCCTCCAAATCAATGGCGGTTTTGCCTCCAACGGAGGAATCTACCGCTGCCAAAAGGGTTGTTGGAACCTGGATAAAGCGGATCCCCCGAAGGTAGGTAGCTGCGGCAAAGCCGGTCAGATCCCCCACCACACCGCCCCCAAGGGCAACCAGTGCATCGGTCCTTGTCAGCTTGTTTTTTGCCAGAAAATTCAAAAGTTCCAGATAGACGGCGGCATTTTTGCTGGATTCTCCGGCAGAAAATACAAAGCTCACAACCCGAAAGCCTGCATCTTCCAGCGCGCTTTCTGCCTGTTTTCCCCATATAGGATAGACGGTTGTTTCGCTTACCAGGGCAACGGTCTGGATGTTTCCCAGAGCCGCTGTCTGCTGCCCCAGCTGGCGGATTAGACCGGCTCCAATCAGAATGTCATAGTTTTTAGAGGCATTTACGGTAACGGTCGTCATCCGTCTACCTCCTCTTTGCATCTCTTTCCTTCCTCCAGCAGGGCCGTCAGCGCGGCTTCGTCCCGGTTTTCCAGGGCATCCCGATAGGCTGTCAGATTGTCGATATAGGTATTGAGTTCAAACAGGAGATTTTCCCGGTTCTCCAAAAACAGTTCGCTCCACATAGGGGCGTTCAGCCAGGCGACCCGGGTCAGATCCTTGTAGCTGCCGGCTGAAAAGCCCTTGTGATTTCGGGCAGTAGGGGACTTGATAAAAGCATTGCTGAGCACATGGGGCATTTGAGAAGTAAAGGCAATCATTTTATCGTGGTCTTCTGCACTGGTAACGGAATACATTCCAAATTCGCAGGGGGCCAGGGCCTCCTTTACCCGCTGCAGCAGCTCAATATCATCATACCGCGGGGGAACCAGAACCATGGGAGCGCCTTTATACATATCTGCACGGCTGTACTTAAAGCCGGAGAACTGCGACCCGGCCATGGGATGCCCGCCTACGAAGGTAAAGCCGTATTTTTCTGACAGCGGGAAGCAGCGACTGCAAACTTCTCGCTTAATGCCGCAGCAATCCAGCACCAGGGTATCTTTTCGGATCAGGGGTGCATTCTCCTCCAGCCACTGGGAGCATCCGGCAGGGTAAATGGCAAGAAGAATCAAATCGCACTGGGGTATGGTTTCCTCATCCAGCTTCCCGTGGACTGCGCCGGAGAGCATGGCAAAGGAAAGAATGCTTTCGCTGCGGTTTTTGGCATAGACGGTGTGCCCAGCAACGGCATAAGCGCGGGCAAGAGAGCCGCCAATCAGTCCAAGACCCAGAATACCTACTTTCATTACAGTGCCTCCCGAATGGCGTGAACCCGGCGGCTGACTTCGTCAAACTGCGCAGGGGTCAGGGATTGCGCTCCATCGCACAGTGCGTGTTCCGGATCGTTGTGTACTTCAATCATCAGCCCGTCTGCACCGGCGGCGACTGCGGCGCAGGCCATAGAACCAACCAGTCGGGATTTTCCGGTGGCATGGCTGGGATCTGCGACAACCGGCAGGTGGCTCAACTCGTGAAGCATGGGGATTGCGGAAATATCCATGGTGTTGCGGGTGTAGGTCTCAAAGGTGCGGATGCCCCGCTCACAAAGAACTACGTTTTCGTTGCCCTCGCTCATAATATATTCGGCGCTCATCAGCAGCTCCTGCAAGGTGTTTGCCAGGCCTCGCTTCAAAAGGATGGGCTTGCTTGTTTTGCCCAGTTCCTTCAAAAGGTCAAAGTTCTGCATATTTCGTGCACCAACCTGGATGACGTCCACATTGTCAAACAAATCCAGGGTATTGATGTTCATAATTTCCGTCACAATGGGCAGACCGGTTTCCTGCTTGGCAATTTCCAGCAGCCGCAGACCCTCGGGGCCCATGCCCTGGAACGCATAAGGAGAGGTGCGGGGCTTAAATGCGCCGCCACGGAGCATGGTTGCACCGCTTTGCTTAACGGATTTGGCGATGGCAACAATCTGCTCTTCGGATTCCACGGAGCAGGGGCCGGCAATCAAGGCAAAGTAGCCGCCGCCGATTCTGGCGGGCCCAACCTCCAAAATGGTATCCTTGGGGTGGAATTTCCGGTTTGCCTGCTTAAAGGGCTCGGAAACCCGCTTTACGGATTCCACGATTTCCAGGCTGTTGAGCAGCTCCATATCCACCCGGCTGGTGTCGCCCACCAAGCCAAGAATGGTAACCTGAGTTCCTTCGGATACGTGAACATCCAGATTTTGATTTTTCAGCCACTGTATCAGGTGGCTTTTCTGCTCGGGGGTTGTACCGTTTTTCAGAATAGCAATCATTTTTCTCCAGCTCCTCTTAATAAAAAAAGCACCGCACGGAAATTCGTGCGGTGCAGGACTTACTTTGTCGGGCCCCTGAAAGGATGACAGCACAAATTTCTATTACCTTTTTTCCTCAAAAAAGTAATAGTAATAAAAGCTGTTGGCGAAACCAAACTGCATAGCTGTTTCCTCCGGGTGACTTTTCCTGCATTATACCACCGGAAAAGGCGCTTTGCAAGAGGTTTGAAAAAATTTTGTTCTTTTCTGGAGAAAGAGTGTATTTCCAAAAAAGACAGTGGACATTTTCAAACATACGGTTTATAATGGCAGAATGGCAAAGGAGGGCGGATTATGGATTATTTACAGCAACTGAACCCGGAGCAGCGGCAGGCCGCGACCACAACGGAAGGGTATATCCGGGTGGTTGCCGGGGCAGGCTCCGGCAAGACCAAAACCCTGGCAGCCAGATACCTGTATCTGGTGGATGTATTGGGAATATCCACCGCCAATATTCTCTGCGTGACCTTTACCAACAAAGCGGCTGCGGAAATGAAAAAGCGCATCCGCATGGAGCTGCCGGATCAGGACCTGGCGAGAATTACCACTTTTCACGGCTTCTGCGTCAGCCTGCTGAAAGAGGACTGCCATGTGGTGGGATATCCAAAATCCTTTTTAATAATGGATGAGGAGGATAAAAAGGCTATCCTTTCCACGGTTTTTGAGGATCTGGGCATCACCGGGCGGGATATTACCATTCAGGAAGCCATCGACCATATCGGCTGGCGCAAGGGCGGCAGAGGATACGTAAAAACCCTGATTGACGGGGATATGGATCAGCTTTTGGATTTGGTGCGCAGTGCATCAACCTTGAAGGACAAGATCCTATACCGGTATTTTTATGAGCAGCGGAAGTGCTTTGCCCTGGACTTTGATGATCTGGTGTATTTTGCGCTGTATATTCTGGAACACAGCCGGGAAGTGCGGGAAAAGTGGCAGCAGCGGCTGGAATACATTATGGTAGACGAATTCCAGGACATTGACAAGGATCAATACTCCCTGGCAGATATATTAAGCGGATACCACCACAATCTGTTTGTCGTTGGGGATCCGGATCAGACGATTTATACCTGGAGGGGGGCGGATGTAAAATTCATTCTGGAGTTTCCTACCCGGCATCCCGGTGCGAAGACCATTTACTTGAATCAGAACTACCGGTCGGCGCCTCAAATTTTGGCGGCTTCCAATGCGCTGATCGATAAAAACCGGGACCGGTTAAAGAAGGAACTGACCGCTGTCCGGGCGGACAACCGGAAGCCGCTTTATTTTCACGCCAAAACCAGCGCTCTGGAGGCAGACTGGATTACTGCCAATATGCGTGCCCTCCACGAAGGGGAAGGGGGAATATCCTATTCCCAAATCGGGGTGCTGTACCGGGCGCACTATGTTTCCCGGGCACTGGAAGAATCCCTGATTCGCAATAAGATTCCCTACGTGCTGTATTCCGGTGTGGAATTCTACAAACGGAAAGAAATTAAGGATGTGCTGTGTTATCTGCGAATGATCTATAATCCGGATGATATCAGCTTCTTACGCACGGTGAACGAGCCTCGGCGGGGCGTGGGACGCACAAGGATTGCCGCGCTGAAGGCTTATGCTGCCGCCAAGGGAACAACCCTTTACCGGGCTTTGCTTGACAACCTGGAAACGGAATCCTTCCGCAGGTGCAAGGCAAAGGAATATGTCCGCCTGATTGAAAAGTATCGGGCGATTTTCGATAACATGGATTTGACCGACCTTCTGGCGGGAGTGCTCCACGAAAGCGGGTACGAAAATATGCTCCGTTCTTCCGGAGAAGAAGAGCGGCTGGACAACCTGGCAGAGCTAAAGCAGGCGATTTTTGATTTTACCCGAAAGGCCGGAGAGACGGTGACTTTGGGAAACTATCTGGATCACGCAGCCCTTTTTACCAATATGGATACCGGGGAGAAGGCACAGGCAGTCAAGCTGATGACCATTCATTCGGCAAAGGGTCTGGAATTTCCTGTCGTATTCCTGTGTGGCTTGTCTGAGGGAATATTCCCTGGGAAACGGGCAAACACCCGGGAAAAGCTGGAAGAGGAACGGCGGCTATGCTATGTAGCCTTTACCAGGGCAAAGGATCGCCTGTTTCTCTCTGACGCTGCCGGGCTGAGCTATGACGGCTCTTTCCGCTACCCAAGCCGGTTTTTATTCAATGCCGAAAAGGAAAATGTGGACTATGTGGCACCCCTTGATCCGGAACTGGAAGAAAAAACCATGGAGTCCATCCGGGCATCAGAGGATTTGTCTGCCCCGGCAAAAAGCGAGCTTGTGGGCAAACGGGTGCAGCACACCGTCTTTGGGGAAGGAACGGTCATCGGCCTGCCGAGGGACGGGCAGGGGGTTATTGTCCAATTTGACAGCATCGTCACCCCCAGAACCTTTGCTGACACCGGGAAATTGACGTTTCTCTAAAAAATTTTTCCAAAATTTGAAACACCATCCCTTCCTTTTCCGTCTATATAGATAGGAGAACAAATAGAGGAGGCGCAAAAATGGAGGATTCCCAGATTATCGACCTGTATTTCTCCCGCTCCGAGGAGGCAATTGGGGAGACGGCGATAAAATACGGCGGTTACTGTCATTCCATCGCTATGAACATACTGGAAAACGAAGAGGATGCCCAGGAGAGTGTCAACGATACCTGGCTTTCTGCCTGGAACAGCATTCCGCCGGAAAGGCCCAATATTTTTTCGGCGTTTCTGGGGCGGGTTACCAGGAACCTGTCCCTGGATGCCTGGCGCAGAAGGCAGGCCTTTAAACGGGGCGGTGGACGGGTACAATTGGCATTGGAGGAGCTGAGGGACTGCGTCAGCGGTCAGGAAAGCCTGGAAAACAGTGCAATTCGCCGGGAAACCCTAAGAAGCATTCAGCACTTCCTGGATGGTTTGAGCCCAACGGAACGCAGTGTGTTTGTCTGCCGGTATTGGTATCTGGATAGCTCCAAGGAGATTGCAGAGCGCAGCGGCTTTTCTCAGGGAAAAGTTCGCTCCATGCTGCGCAGAGTCCGTTTGCGGCTGGATGCATACCTGGAAAAGGAGGGCCTGCAATGACGGAACAGGAGCTTTTTGAACTTCTTGGAAATTTGGACAGCAGATACATAGCGGAAGCCCAGGGCTTTCGCTCCGGGCGGATGCAGCTGCAGCGTGTGCGGAAAAAGAAAAAACGGATGCAGCACATTTGCGCGCTGGCTGCCATGCTGGTGGTCAGTGCGGCTGTCGGCTTTTTGGTCAGGTTCTATTTTGCGGAAAATTGGGTGCAGTCAAAGCAGACTCCGGAGACCTCGACCATGCTCAGCGTCCAGGATGCAGCACCGGCAACGGCGGCGACGCAGGAGACTTTTTCTGCGGAAACTCAGGACGAATCGGCTGCGGCAGGGGACGCCGGTACCGCTTCCAACGAACTGGAACGATATTATGTGAACTCCGCAGGAGAGCAAATACACATGACGCTTCTGGAGTGCAGCCGGTTCCGTATGTACGTAATTGATCAGCCGGACGAAAACGGACTTGGCTGGGTATACAGCACGGTTACTTATGGCTACACCCAGGCGGATCGGCTGACATACACGAAGGAAACCCTGCAGGACTATATTGAAAGCGTCACGATCAGTGCACAGAATGAGGAAGGGTACCGCAAACTTTATGAACAGGCATATCCCAACTCCCTGACGGTTCTATATCGCCCGGAGAAAGACCTAGAATCCATTCAGGAGTGGGTGCGGCAGATGTATCCCGACCGGGTTCTGGAAGATAGCAGTAAAGGGAACCTATATAGCACAGATGGCGCAGATGTGAAGCTGGAAGTCTTCTTTACCCAAGCGTCTGGCGGTTACCTGGTGGAGATTCGTGCATTCACCGACCAGCTGGAAGCGGAAACGGCGATGGGACAAACCATTGCGTTAAGAGAAACCCCTGCGGATTCTACGGACAGCCGACCGGATACCATCGAGTTCACCATATATAATTCCGCAGAAGAGAGCGAAAAACGGGAAGTATTTCAGCTTTTGCAGGAAGACGGCTGGTCTACCTATCTCCCAATGGACGGCAACTGGATGGATCTATCCAGCTATTCTCAGAAGATAGACGGGCGGGAGAGCACCGTAATTCTCAACACCCAGGATTATAGCCTTCGCTTTACGGTGGTTAAGCTGGAAAACATGACCGAAAGTCAATGCGTTCCCTGGGCAATGGAGCTTTATAAGGATCTGTCTCCCATAGAACTGAAAGACGGAAGCGTGAGTATTGAGGATAAAGAAGGGAACCTCCTTACCGTCCGCTTTGCCAAGTACACAGGCGGCTATTATGCAACCATCAGCCAGTATCCCATCAGCGAAATTGAGAATCTCAGCACCTATATAGAGATCATGGCAGATAATTTTATGCCGGATTTCTAAGGAAAATAAAATGGCTGCACAAAACGCATCAAGAGAATGCGTCTTGTGCAGCCCATATCTTTTAGATGGTCTTATTTGCAGAGGCTTTCCCATTCCGCCTGAACGGAAGCTTCACAGCTGCGCATGGCAAGGATGGTCTTTTCCATCAGCTCTTCCAGCGTCCAGCCCAGGGCTTCCGCACCGCGGCCAATCACATCCCGGGAGCAGCCGGCAGCGAACTTTTTGTCCTTGTATTTCTTTTTCAGGCTGGAAACCTCCATATCGCATACACTCTTGCTGGGGCGCATCCGGGCGGCAGCGCCGATCAGGCCGGTCAATTCGTCTGCGGCAAAGAGCACCTTTTCCATGGGGAGAACCGGCTCAATATCACAGCAGATTCCGTAACCGTGGGAGCAGACTGCGTGGACAAGCTCTGGCTCGGCATTCACTTCTGTCAGCAGCCGGGGAGCTTCCAGACAGTGCCTTTCCGGGTATTTTTCAAAGTCCACATCGTGGAGCAGGCCAACCAGGCCCCAGAAATCCGGGTTTTCGCCCATCTGTTGGGCATACCAGCGCATGACGCCCTCTACAGTCAGGCCGTGAAAAATATGAAAGGACTCCTGATTGTACTTTTGCAGCAATTCCAAGGCCGCTTGACGGGTAACAGCAGTTTCCATTGTGTTCGTCCTCCTTCAAAATTTCCCTTATTCTACTTTTTCTATGCCCCTTTGTCAAGGGAGGAACTCCGTCACGGCTCTTGAAAAATACCGGATATTTGGGTAAAATAGAAAAGAAGAGGTGGTATGTCATGGCAAGCTTTCTGGACTATATCTTGTGGCGCGGGGACTTGAGCTTTTCTATGGATGCTCCCAACGAGGTGGACGCATTGATTTTTTCCACGCTGAGCTACATTCCGTTCCGAGGCCGGGCAGCGGAAAGTCCGGAGATTCCAATCCCTCTGCGGCAGGCAGCCAAGGATTATTTTGACCACCCGGATCCCAATGGGTTCGTTCGGACGCCCAATGATTTAAATCTTTTAAAAGCGGCAGGGGAGTCCAAGCGGTTTGGAAACATCTATGTTGCGGAATACAAGGAGATCTTCATAAAGGAGCAGGATACCCAGTTTGCCGCAGTGACCTTTTTACTGGATGACGGGAGCATTTTTATCTCCTTCCGGGGAACGGACAATACCCTGGTTGGCTGGAAGGAGGATTTTAGCATGTGCTTCCGCCGGGAGATCCCCTCCCAAAAGCTGGCAAGGCAATATTTGCAGGATGTCCTGATGGATCACAGCGGCCCGGTTCGGGTCAGCGGGCACTCTAAGGGCGGAAACATTGCCGTTTATGCGGTTTCCCAAAGTGCACCTGTAATTCGGGAGCGGGTGATTGCGGTTTACAACCAGGACGGCCCAGGCTTTTCCAAGGAATTTTTGGAAAATCCCGGGTATCGGGAGATTTTGCCCATTTTGCATACCCTGGTTCCCCAGGGCTCGATCATCGGTTTGATTCTTTACCGGTCAGAACCCGTTACCATTGTAAAGAGCAACCAGTCTGGCATTATGCAGCATGACCCCTTTAGCTGGGAGGTAGCGGGCAAAAGCTTTGTGACCATGGAAGCACTGACAGGAAATGCTATTTTCCTGCAGCTGACCATTGAAAACTGGCTTTTGGGCATGGATTTTGATACCCGCGTGCGAATGGTGAACATGCTCTATGACCTGCTGACCTCTGGAGATGTGGAGGTTACAGGGGACGTTTTCCTGCCCAAGAACCTGGTGACCTATGTTGCCAGACTGCGCAGCTCCGAAACCATCCGCAAATACCTGACGGAAGACTTAACGGGGCTTTTCCGGGCAGCCAAGAAAGCCCGGCTGCAAATGGGGAAGAAATCAACGGGCCCGGAACTGCCGGGTACTTTCGGCTGAATTCACAAAAGGCAGCTGTAGAAATATTGTATTTTTCACAAATTCAAGCCTTGCATTTTGGGCGGTACTGACTTACAATCAACTTATTATGGATCACAGATGATACTTCCCGGCGAATACAATCTGAAAGGAATGTTCCTCTACTATGTCCCAAATTCTGAATGTCCCGGAGATTTTCGGCAGCGATGTTTTTAACGAAGCGGTTATGAAGCAGCGGCTTCCTTCCCATGTCTATAAGGCTTGGGAAACCTGCATCCAAACCGGCTCTACCTTGCCTCTGGACGTGGCAAACGAGATTGCAGAGGCTATGAAAATATGGGCGCTGGAAAAGGGCGCAACCCACTATACCCACTGGTTCCAGCCCATGACCGGCATTACCGCCGAAAAGCATGATTCCTTCATTTCTCCTACGGGAGACGGACGGGTGATTATGGAGTTTTCCGGCAAAGAGCTGGTTCGGGGTGAGCCGGATGCCAGTTCCTTCCCCTCCGGGGGACTGCGGGCAACCTTTGAGGCCCGGGGCTACACCGCCTGGGATCCCACGGCCTGCGCCTTTGTAAAGGACGGCAGCCTGTACATCCCCACTATGTTTTTCTCCTACACCGGAGACTCTCTGGATAAGAAGACCCCGCTTTTGCGCTCGCTGGAAGAGGTTTCCCGGGAGGCAATCCGCATCCTGCGGCTCTTTGGCGACACGAAAACCCAGCGGATCATCACCTGCGTGGGTGCAGAGCAGGAGTATTTTCTGCTGCCAAAGGACCTATACGCCCAGCGGGAAGACCTGCGTCTGACCGGCAGAACCCTTTTTGGTGCCCCCGCACCCAAGGGGCAGGAACTGGATGACCATTATTTTGCAGCAATCCGTACCAGGGTTTCGGAATTCATGCAGGACCTGGACGAACAGCTGTGGCGTCTGGGCATTCTTTCCAAAACCAAGCACAATGAAGGCGCTCCTTGCCAGCATGAGCTTGCACCCATCTATACCGATGCAAACAAGGCCTGCGATGACAACCAGCTGATTATGCGCACCATGAAAAAGTGCGCCGCAAAGCACAACCTGGTGTGCCTGCTCCACGAAAAGCCCTTTGCAGGGGTCAACGGAAGCGGCAAGCACAACAACTGGTCGCTGTCCACGGATACCGGGAAGAACCTGTTCAGCCCCGGAAAGACCCCCCGGCAGAACGCCCAGTTTCTTGTGTTTTTGGCAGCCTTTATCCAGGGAATTGATGAGTACCAGGAGTTTTTACGCTGCACCGTAGCTTCTGCCAGCAATGATACCCGTTTGGGCGCAAACGAGGCGCCTCCTGCCATTGTTTCCATCTTCCTGGGGGATGAGCTCAACGGTGTGGTGCAGTCCATTATCGATGGGACCAACTATACAGAGCCGGAAAAGAGCCTGCTGCGCATTGGCGTGGATGTCATGCCCGCCATTCCCAAGGATACCACTGATCGAAACCGTACCAGCCCCCTGGCCTTTACGGGCAATAAGTTCGAGCTGCGGATGCTGGGCTCCTCTCAGTCCATCGCCGGGCCCAACATCGCCCTCAATACCATTATGGCTGAGGAACTGGGGCGCTTTGCCGATGAGCTGGAAAATGCTCCGGATTTTGAAAAAGCTTTGCAGCAGCTGGTATATAAGGCGTTTACCGAGCACCGGCGGATCATTTTTGATGGCAACGGCTACTCCGAAGAATGGCGTCAGGAGGCTGCCCGCCGGGGCTTGAGCAACCTTGCTTCCACTGCAGAGGCAATGCGGGCTTATCTCAGCCAGAAGAACATTGACCTGGTTACCAGTCGGGGCGTCTTTACCGAAACGGAATTCCGGGCACGCCACGCCATCTACCTGGATGACTACCGGAAAAAGGTGAATATTGAGGCTCGCACCATGGTGGATATGGCAGTGCAGCAGATCCTTCCGGCGGCTATGCGCTACACGGATTCCCTGTGCAATGGCGTTGCCTCCAAGAAGAGCCTGGGTGTCAGCTGCAGGGGAGAGATGGCTCTGATTCAGAAGCTTTCTGCCGCCTGCGATTCCGCTTATGATTGCGTGGAGCAGCTAAAAGATGCGCTGGATCGGATTCCCTCGGATGAGGAGGCAGCTGCAGACCACTGCCACGGTGTGATTGTGCCCCTGATGGCCCAGCTGCGCAGCTATGCTGATACGCTGGAAAAGAACACCGCCAAAAGCTTCTGGCCTTATCCCACCTATTCTGATCTTCTCTTCTATTAATCGGGAGAAAAAAGGCAGGAAGGCAGAAAAACCTATTGACACAGTAGAATATTGACTATATAATCCACCCGTCAAGGCGGGTGGATTTTTTATGAATTTAGAAATAACGTTTTCTCAGCTGGAAGCACTTACCGAGCCCAAAGTGTTTGATATCCGCACTCCGGCGCAGTTTGCTTACGATACCTATCCGGGAGCGGAGAACATCCCGGCAGAGAAGCTGCATCCGGAGCAGTTCCGGGAACCAATTTACCTATTATGCCAAAGCGGGATTATTTATAAGAAAATGCGAGCTGCCAAACGAGACGGGCAGTTCGCTTTTTTCATTCTGATTGACGGGGAAGAACAGACTTGGACACTTGCAGTTTCGTGAAAATGCAAGAAAAATAGAAAAAACCACTTGACATTTGAGACTACATGATGTAGTCTTTAATTACGGACTACGGTATGTAGTCTACAGAAAGGGGAATACAATTATGGGTGAACTTCAGCTTGGCGTTGTTGAGTCTCGTTTTGCGGATATGATTTGGAGCAATGAACCGGTGTCATCCTCAACACTCGTAAAATTGGCAGGGGAGGCGTTCCAGTGGAAACGGACTACGGTGCATACTGTGCTGCGTCGGCTCTGTGACAAAGGGTTATTCCGGAATGAGAATGGTATGGTTACCTCCATTGTTTCCAGAGAGGAATTCTATTCCATGCAGAGTGAGCAGTTCGTGGACAACACATTCCACGGTTCGTTTCCGGCGTTTCTGGCAGCTTTTACAAAGAACCGCACGCTGACGGATGCAGAGCGTGATTTGGTTCGGAAAATGATTGATGCGGCAGGGGAGGGAGAATAATGGTCTTTAGGGCAATTGTGAAAACCAGCATCTGGGCGAACTGGCTAATTCTTGCAGTGATTCTCCTTCGGTTTCTTCTAAAAAGAGCCCCGAAGCGCGTTATCTGCATTTTGTGGGCGGTTGTGGCTGTCCGGCTACTGCTCCCGTTTTCCATTGAAAGCCCGGTGAGTATGATTCCACAGACAACAGTCTCCTTCCAAGAGGCAGTTGATACAAGCTTGATTCACATAGAGACTGCGCCGCCGGTCAATACAACCGTTGCCACGCTTCCGGGGACTGAGATAGGCGAAAGTGCTCCAACGTCCCGAGCTTCGGTTCTGCCTGTGGTATGGAGCGCAGGAGTTGCGGGAATGCTGGGGTATCTGCTGATTAGCTACCTGCGGATGCGGCATCTGGTTCGGGAGGCGATTCCGGAGGAGGGCAAGATCTGGGTTTGCGATGCGGTGACCTCTCCCTTTATCTTAGGACTTATCCGCCCTAGAATTTACCTGCCCTCCGGGCTTTCCGAACGCAATCGGGAATATGTGCTTGCCCATGAAGAAAGCCACTTGCGCTGCAAGGACCATTGGTGGAAGCCCCTTGCGTTTTGTTTGCTGGCGCTCTACTGGTTTGATCCGCTGGTATGGGCTGCGTATTTCCTGGTTTGCCGGGACATTGAATTTGCTTGTGATGAACGGGTTATCTCAAAACTTGCTATGCCGCAGAAAAAGGCCTACGCTTCGGCACTGCTGGAATGCAGCGGCAGCCGGAGGCTCGTCCTGGTGTGCCCGGTGGCCTTTGGAGAAACGGAGGTTGTTCGGCGAATCCGAATGGTTTTGAATTATAAAAAGCCGGGCTTTTGGATTATTCTGCTTTCGCTGATTCTGATTCTTGCGGCGGCAATTGGTTTTTTAACCGTCCCGGCGGCGAGAAACGCTCCGGCGGAAAACCTGAATGAACCCATTCTGGAAGAAAGTGTTTCCCCCACAACGGGAAGCGTTTTGGAAACAGAGGCAACCGTGCCGCCCAGGGAAGAAGAATCGAATCCCACGGAAGAAAGTGATTCTGAGTGGGCACAGTACCCGGACGGAATCCGAATCGATACCTACAAAGGGGAAACCTTCACCGCCCACATCATGCTGGTCCGGGATCCTTCAAGGGTATATCTTGCCACTTCGTCGGATGAGCTTTCTATGGACACGCCGGGTATTCGGATGGACGAGGCTTTGGAGAAAGAAAATGCAACTGCAGCAATCAATGCAGGGTACTACTGGGATGATGGAACGGAAAGCGTGGCTGTGGGCAGCGTTCCCACTGGACTGACGCTGTCAAAAAACTCCGTGGTATGGAATCAACTCCAAGATATGGTTCCGGAAAGGGGATTCGTTGGATTTAATGAGGACAATATTCTGATCGTTGCGCCCTATCCCTTTAAGCAAATAGAAGCACAGAGTCTTGGAATCCGGGATGGCGTTTCTGCCGGCCCTGCACTGGTTTTAAACGGAGAAAGCATGACCCCTTATGAAGGACATTCCGGTTATACGCTTCGCACAGCCATTGGACAGCGTTCGGATGGTACAGTCATTCTTCTTTGCACAGACGGACGAAATGAAAACGCAGTTGGCGCAACGCACGAGGACGTGATCGATATCCTAACGAGCTACGGGGCAATCAATGCCTGCCTCTTAAACGGAGGCAGCTCTACAAATATGCTTTACCGAGACACGGAAGGCCGGTACGGAGAAAAGGGAGCCGTTCAAGTTTTTATTCCGGAATCGGCTATCTCCACCGGAACAACACTTCGGAGGCAGCCAACCTTTTGGATGGTAAAGTAAAGAAGGGCACAAACAGATGACCCGAGGCTGGTAAAAAACAGGCCTCGGGTCCTATTGAAATTCAGAAGTTCATCATGGAACCGAAACGGAAGGGGAGAGCAGGGAAAAGTAACAGCTCTCAGAAACCCAGAATATTTAGGTTCATAATAATTGTTTAAAATGCATGATGCAACTAATAGTTGCTAAGATTATATATCAATCGATGGATTCATATAGTACACATTTTTCTGGTCCAGCTTTTCCCGGAGGTTTTGAAGGGCTTCTCCAAAGCGCTGGAAGTGGACAATCTCCCGCTCCCGGAGGAAACGAATGACATCGTTCACATCCGGATCGTCGCTGAGCCGTAGGATATTGTCGTAGGTCACCCGTGCCTTTTGTTCGGCTGCCAAGTCCTCGGTTAAATCCGCTATGGGGTCACCCTTTACCGCCATAGAGGCGGCATTCCATGGGAAGCCGGAAGCGGCAGTGGGATAGACGCCCACGGTGTGGTCTACAAAATAGGGCGCGAAGGCGGGATCACGGTACTGGTTATCCTTTAAATTTCTGGTTAATTGGTGAACAATGGCTCCGATCATCTCCAAATGCCCCAATTCCTCCGTCCCGATATCCGTCAATAACCCTTTTTGATCGTCAAAGGGCATGGAATAGCGCTGGGATAGATAGCGCAGGCTTGCTCCCAGCTCTCCATCCGGGCCACCATATTGGGTTATAATGATTTTTGCCAGTGCAGGGTTGGTTCGGCGGATCCTGACCGGGTATTGCAGCTTTTTAGAATATTGAAACACGATTATTCCCCCTTATTTGCAGCATATTCCCAGGGCCAAGGATCGTCTAACCATTGATAGGTATCCGAATCTGTGGGTGTTTGGTGGTTCATGGGAGAAAGTGTTTCCTCGTTTTGTGCCATGCAGTCGGCGTACTTTTGCTGGTATTGCTGATATAATTCCAGTGCTTCCCGGTCATCCCGGTGGGTATCCAGGTAGAGGGCCAGCTCCTGAATGGCAAAGCCGAGGGCCTGCAATTCGGAAAGGGGTGTCTTTGGCAGCAGGTTTTTATTGCGCACTCCCATAAAAGGTAAATCCAGGCCCGGATACAGCGTGCCCCGGATAAGGCCTTTTGGGGCTTCGTATCGCACCGGGTTTTCCAGCTGGAAGGGAACGTATGGATTTGCCAGGGGAGCCATTGCCGGCAAGCGGCCCTCTCCCAGATTTTGTTTGGGCGAAACCAATGGGATTCCTCCTTTAAAATGGATTGGAACAGATTCCTGGTCATTCTATGCCGGATTTCGCCGAAGGTGCATGGTCTGAGGCAGCAACGCATATACCCTTATGGAGGTGGTGACGATGAAAGTTTTGGGGGCGGTTCGCACACTGGGCTGCTGCTGCCTGATTGCCTGCCTGGCTTTTGTGGGAATTGTATGTGGGCAGCGCGCAGTGGAAGTGCTGCAGACGGCTATGCCGGTTCCGCGGCGTCACACCATTGTGATCGATGCAGGGCATGGCGGGGAGGATGGCGGCGCAACCTCCTGCACGGGCAGGCTGGAAAGCGAATATAATCTGGAAATTGCCCTGCGTTTGGAGAGCCTCATGCAGCTTTTGGGCTACAAAACCCGGATGATTCGCAGAACGGATACCGCCATTTATACAAAAGGAGACACCATCGCGCAGAAAAAGATCGATGATTTAAAGCAGCGGGTTCAGATTGCAAACCAGTCTGAAGGAACCGTACTGCTGAGCATACACCAGAATTATTTCTCGCAAGGGCAATACAGCGGAGCACAGGTATTTTATGCAAATAACGATTCCAGCGAAACCCTTGCAAATGCACTCCAGAAGGCGCTGGCGGAAAACCTAAACCCGGGGAGCAGGCGAAAAAGCAAAGTAGGGAAGGGCATTTATCTGCTGGAAAAATGCAGTGGCTGTGCTGTGTTGGTTGAGTGCGGTTTTCTCTCCAATCGGCAAGAGGAGGCACTGCTCCGCCAGAAGGAATATCAGAAAAAGCTGGTGTGTGTCATCGGTGCGGTTACCGCTGCGAATCTGTCTTGACCCTGGGAGACTCCACTGATATAATAGAGGCAGTAAACGCCTCTTTGGCGAAGAAACAGAGGTTTCACCATGGCAAAAGCGAAAACTGTATTTTTCTGCACCAATTGCGGAAATGAAAGCCCCAAATGGCAGGGAAGGTGCCCTGCCTGCGGCGCCTGGAATACATTTGAAGAACACGTCGAAAAGCCGACAGCAGTGGGAAAGGCAAAACCCAATCCCGTGGGCCAGAGTCGGAAGCCCCAAAAAATCCGGGATGTGGATTCGGAAGGGGAGATCCGCTTTTCCACCGGGATCGGAGAACTGGATCGGGTTTTAGGGGGCGGCGCAGTTGCAGGTTCCCTGGTGCTGGTCGGAGGTGCTCCGGGCATCGGCAAATCGACGCTGCTCCTTCAAATATGCAATAGCCTGTGCTCCGGCAGAAGTGTGCTCTATGTGTCCGGTGAGGAAAGCGAGCGTCAGCTAAAGCTGCGGGCCCAGCGTCTGGGAGTTGCACCGGATAGCCTGTACATTTTGTCAGAAACGCGCCTTTCCGACATTCTGGAGGCAGTGGAGGAATTAAAGCCGGATATTCTGATGATCGATTCCATCCAAACCCTTTATAACGAGGAGAATGAATCCACCCCGGGCAGCGTATCCCAGGTAAAGGACTGTACCATGACGATGATGCACCTGAGCAAATCCCAGGGAATTACCGTATTCGTGGTGGGCCACATCAATAAAGACGGCAACATTGCCGGCCCGAAGGTGCTGGAACACATGGTGGACTGCGTGCTCTATTTTGAAGGTGATCAGAATTCCTCTTACCGTCTGCTCCGGGCAGCAAAGAACCGATTTGGCTCCACCAATGAAATCGGTGTCTTTGAAATGTCGGAAAGCGGTTTGGAGGAAGTACCAAATCCCTCCCAAATGCTGCTGGAAGGACGCCCAGAGGGGGCCAGCGGCACTTGCGTTGCCTGCGTAATGGAGGGTACGCGACCGGTTTTGGCAGAGGTGCAGGCGTTGGTAGCGAAAACCATGGCAAATGTTCCCAGAAGAGCTGCCGATGGCTTTGATTTTAACCGTATGATGCTTCTGCTGGCGGTAGCGGAGAAGCGGGCAGGGCTGCGCCTTGGGACTTTCGATGCCTACATCAATGTAATCGGCGGCCTGCGTCTGGATGAACCGGGGGCAGACTTGCCGGTGGCGCTGGCAGTTGCCTCCTCCTATCGGGATCAGCCCATTGCAGATGACTTAACTGCCATCGGTGAAGTCGGCCTGACAGGAGAAATTCGTGCGGTTTCCCACATGAACCAGAGATTGGGAGAGGTTGCACGGCTGGGCTTTAAAAAATGCATTATCCCCAAGGGAGGTTCGGAAAAGCTGGATATTCCGAAGGAATTAATGGTGTATCGGGTCAGAAATCTTCGGGAAGCGATTGAAGTATCTCTTTAAATAAATTAAAATCGTCATTGCTGTTCCCATGAAAAGGAAGGCAATGACGATTTTTTATGGAGTTTCGCGTCAAAACAGGAGTCCGATTAAAAGACCGATGATCAGGCCGACACCGGCTGACGCCAACAATACAAAGGGGTTATTGCGGTAGCGAATCCGAACGACCTTTTTAACAACAGGCTTCTCAACCACCCGCTCTACAATCCGCTCTACAGGCACTTCTTTTGTGACAGTAACCACTTTTTCCTTCGGTAAATCCGGCTGCTTTTCCAAATATACCGGCTTTTCAACTGTTTTTTCAATATAAACCGGCTTCTCAACCACCTGATGAATGACAATGGGTTCGGCCTTTACCGTACAGTGGACACCGGTCGCCAGATACTCCACGTCTGTATCCAGCGCATCTGCCAGCTGAACAAGCCGCAGGGGGTCTGGGCAGGACAAATCATTTTCCCATTTGCTGACAGCCTGACGGGTAACTCCCATGCGATCGGCAAGCTGGCCCTGGGAGAGGGAGGAGGAAGTACGAAGAGATGCAATCCGTTCGCCAACAGACACGAAATTCACCCGCATTTCTCTATAGAATTTGTCAACTTTCAGTTGCAAATACTATATTACAGAATTATTTAGAAAAGTCAAGCTTGGAAAGGGGATTTGCTTCCGCAGCAATTTTCAGTTCTGTGTTTTCAATATGCGTGTAAATTTGTGTGGTGTTCAGGTTTTCATGTCCCAAAACTTCTTGAACCGTCTTGACATCTACGCCGCCGGAAAGCATCATGGTAGCAGCAGTATGGCGCAGCTTATGGGCAGAGAACTGGGTGGAGTCCAGTCCCGCTTGCAGAAGTGCTTTCTTCACCAGCCGGTGGACGGCGGTAACGCTGATTCGGTTGCCGTCTCTGGAGCCGAAGAGTGCCCGGTTGTCGGAAAGCTCTTTTTGATTGCGTTCTTCCAGATAGTCATCCAGTGCTTTTCGGCAAGCAGAGCCAAAATAAACGAAACGTTCCTTATTGCCTTTGCCGACGACACGGATGCGGTCCTCATATACATCCGTCAGATTCAGTCCCACAAGCTCACTGCGGCGGATGCCGCAATTGAGAAACAGCATCAGAATGGCGTAATCCCGTTTGGCATTTTGCCCAGAAACTGCCTGTAAAAGTTTGGATGATTCCTCTAAAGTAAGGTATTTTGGCAAGCTTTTTCGCAATTTTGGATATTCCAGATCCGCTACGGGATTTTCGTTCAATTGTTTGGTACGCACCGTCAGGTACTTATAGAAGGATTTGATTGCAGAAAGCTTCCTGGCTCTGGAAGAGGCCTCAATTCCATGCTCCGGGGCAGCAGTATCCGGCCTGGCAACCCGATCATTGGCTAGATAAGAGAGAAAATCAAATATTTCCGAGGTTGTAATGCTGGCGATGAAGTCCAGATCGATCAAGCGGATGTCGATGGTTTCCAAATCAGTATCAATGGGCATTTCCGAGCGCATCAGCTTCATAAATCGCAGAAACATTCTTAGATCCAGATAGTATTCCCGAATGGTCAGCGGAGACTGTCCTTTGATATTCTCATGATACGTTAAAAAATCCCGCAACACCTGCGGGCAATCCCGATATTGCTGCATATTATAATATAATGCATTTATAAAGACGTAGAAAAGGTCTTTTGAACCTTAAAGCAAGAATGTGAGGCTATAACTGAAAAAGCGTTTGTAAAGTAATATTGAACGCAACAAAATTTTTATTTTGTTGCGTTCGTTTCTACCTTACCAAAGGCCATTTCATGCCACTTTTTCGGCTTACCCTAACTTCCCTGTTCCTGCAACTTTGCAGGTGCTTTTCCTGGCGTCCTTATAATGTTTTCCTTTCATTAGAGTATTTTCAGGATAGCTTATTTTTTCCGTTCTGTCAATGGCTTTTTCGGATAGTATAAGTTGTTCCAGACCGTCGCTTTTGTTGCGTTGGCTTTTTTGTGCTTCCGTAAAAGTTGATTTTTACTTATTTCCAGCTGTTTTCCTAACTATTTATATCCACTTGATTTCGCTTAAATGTTCTGGTTTATTTTTTGCGTTATAACCTTTTCCTTATCCTTCATTTCGGGGTGAAAAGTTATGGTTTCTCGTTTTTCTGGATTTCATCGCTTTCTCTGTTTTGTCCTGGCCTTGGTCACTATTTTCTTTGCCCTATCCCCTGCTGCTGTGCAGCCAGCTGAGGCCGTGGCTGTAGTTGATGATATGGCATTAGCTGTTGGTTTGCTTTTTGCTACCTGGTCTGGTATTACGTTCCCTACCACTGCTGCAGCACGTAAGGGCATTACGAATTTCTTTAATTACAATCCTACATCTTATAAGGTTTGCAGCACTGTTGCTTCTGATTATGTCCGGGATGGAAAATTAGCCTTGGTTGAAGCTGTGCGAGATCACTATATTACTACTTTGTATGATATTGCCCGTTTTTTTCATCCAGCAGATGAAAGTAGTACTTCCGGCACGATTGTAAATGGTGCCGTAGTGGGGGCTTCTTATTCTGTTCCCGTTCAAACTTCTGGTATGAATTATGATCAGCGGCAAGCTTGGCTTAAGTCGTTTCCCACTTTTATTGCTTCTCCCGATGTTAATTATCGTTTTACTGCTGTTCGTAAATCTGATACTTTGGTTTATGATTCTGTTGCTACTTCGTCACTTTTTTATTTTAAAGTTTCGCCTTCAGGTTCTACGCAAGGTTCGATTCCCTTGGGTTCCTCTTTTTTACCCTATATTGCATCTAATGGTTATGTTTTTTTTACTTACCTTAATTCAGAATCTAATTTCGTTTCTACTTCATCCACGTTAGGCGGTGTTGTTTCTGCCACTATCAGCATCCTTTCCGCTGATGAAGAATCCGAGATTCCGTTTACGACTACGAAAGAGATAGACGGCAGTCAGATACAGGAAATTACTTTTGCTCCTGGTGGCGTATGGGTGCCGGATCCTGACGATCCTACCACACCAACTGACCCTGATACCAGTATGTGGCCTGGTTTGTCCTTGGGTTTGTTATTGTCGCTGCTACAGAAAAACGGTACGGATAATCCCAACTTGGATCCGTCCGAGAGTATCAAGCAGCTGCAGCAGATTCTAGATCAATGGAATAATGGTACCATAGACCCTACGGATCCGGCTGGTCCTGGCGGCAGCTCCGGCGGGTCATCTGGCTCTGGTTCTGCTCCTGGTTTCGATGATATGAAGCTGCCTGGTCTGAAGGACTTTTTCCCCTTCTGTATCCCCTTTGACCTCTATGCTATGATGCAGGCTCTTTGTGCTGACCCTGTGGCCCCTAGCTTTACTTTTGCTACTAGTTTTCTTGGGCACGTCTATACCGTTGACATAGATCTGTCAGCCTGGAATGACGTTGCTACAGTGGTTCGCTATATGGTTGTTGCTATTTATATAGTTGCTCTAGCTGTTGCAACTCGAAAATTCATTAAGTGGTAATGGGGTGATTTATTGGACATATTAAAAACTATGTGGGCGAACTTCGGTAAACAGGTTCTGAAGCTTCTTCCCCTCTCCCCTTTTCGTGATTGGATTTCTTATCTTTCTGCTGTCCCCTATCTTGGCTATATTAATTGGTTTATTCCCCTGGCTACCATTGCAAAAATTACTGCTGCTTGGGTAACTGCAATTGCAACTTATTACATTTATTCCGCAATTTTGCGGTGGCTTAATATGGTGGAATGATATGATCAGACTTTATTCCGGTACTCCTGGTTCTGGGAAATCTTTGCATAATGCTAAGGATGTTATCAACCGTAGTCGTTTTGGGAAGCCGGTTATTGGTAACTTCCCTTGTGACCTTTCCAGGTTTAAAAAGGCAAATTATACCTATGTCCCCAACTATGAATTAAACCCGCAGTATTTAATCAATTACAGTATGAATTTCTTCCAAGGTAAGACTATCAAGGAAGGCGCTATTCTCCTCGTAATTGACGAATGTCAGTTGATGTTTAATAGCCGTGACTGGCAGCAGAAAGGCCGTAATGAATGGCTTAGCTTCTTCTCTCAGCATCGGAAGTATGGATATGATATTACCCTCATTGCGCAGTTTGACCGGATGATTGATAAGCAGCTGCGTGGACTTATCGAATATGAGTTTATCCATCGGAAACTCAGTAACTACGGTTTCGGCGGTAAGGTCATGTCGCTGCTCTTTGGCGGCAATACTTTTGTGGTAGTAGAAATGTGGTATCCCCTGAAGCTGAAGATCTCCAGTGACTTCGTTCATGCCAGGAAGTATTACTATTCTATCTATAACACCTTCGGCACATTTCAGATGGAAGCTCCTGCAGAAAAGTCGGTATCTGATGAAACGTCCTCAAATGATGCCGTGTCTTTGCCAGCGGAACAAAAGTCGGGCTTTTCCCTTTCGGCCTTGCCTGATCGGCAGGAGCTGAAGGATGCTTTGTGTTCCCGTGGCAAACAGTTGCTTTGTAAGCTTCGGGAACCGGTGCGCACGGTACGCCTGGGTTCCTGGCTGATTTACTCCGGTTCAGGGAAGTATTTGCAGTCTGATTACCGTTCGTCTGATGGTCGGAATGAATTGGGTTGGAAACTCTAATTTAGCTATTTTTCACAAATTACATCAGTGGCAGCGGCGTTGTTCCGGGGTTGATCTACGCTGCTGCCATCGCTTTTTTGGCGTTTTATCCTGGCATTCTTTGTGCAATTTGCTATGGGCCTGAAATAAATATGTGGCTCCCTTCCGGGAGTCACATATTTTTTCTGGCTCACCGGGGTAAGTGTACGTCTGGTTTTGGTATCGCTAAAATGGGGGCGTAGCTCCCAGCAGATGCCTAAAGCGCAGCCCTGGCGCGCCTGGATGCAGCGTGCCGGCTGCATGGCAGCGGGGGCACTGTTACTCTAAATCCTGGCTTTTTTCTACTCCGGTGGGCAGCAGCTCCCGCTGGAACGGGAGAAAAATATTGTTTTCCAGGGCATTCGCTCTGTTTCTTGGTTTGCGACCAGAGCAGCCCTCAAAATTTTAGGATGGAAGGCATAGGTGCTGTGTCGGCTGTGAGAATAATGTCCAGCTGCTGAAAGACTGAAAATGAGTCATTTCAATAAATGCCTTTTGGCTGAGTGATGTTTGCATCACTCAAATTTTCCTTAGCGAATTTTTTGAGCTCAGGAAAATTATTTATTGGAAGACTTGTTTCCTGTCGGAAATCAGATGGACAGTGTTCTTACGGGGGATACAGTTCCTGTGACTTCCGACTAAAATTTTGAGGGCAAGCAAGCATCTCCAGTGCCCTTTTCCATGCAGCCTTTCGGATGAATGGAAAAATTTTATTTTTCTTCTTTATGCGCCCACAAAAAAAGACAGAATAAAAGTGCTCCCCTCTGGTTGAACCGGAGAGGAGCACTATTGCGCCAGGGCTGCGCTATTATTTTTTCTGCTTGTATAGATCTATCCATACTTCTTTTTCTGGGTTCCAAGCCCAGCGGTCTTTTGCTTCTGCTTTGAGATAGTCAGGTGGTTCCCATAGCTTCTTTTCTTCATTGTATGTCCAACCTGTCGGGAACCAGTTTTTTCCCAATATCTTTGGGCCTTTTGGAATGGTCTGATTGAATTTTTGTAATTTTTTCGCTTCTCTGATAACTTGTTGCGTATATTCTTGTTTTGCTTTTTTCTTCCGTATGGCTTGATAGATGCATAGAACCAGACCCACAATTACAAGAAATATATATTGTTTTTTAGTGACTATGAATGTATCGGGAAGTTTTTCATTCCATATTTTTTCTAACCAAAGAATTCCCTCTTTGAAGAATTCGGTCATGGTCTTCCCTACTTTCTCTTTGTTTTACTGTAGCTGTATGGCATTCCTTCTGGTAGACCCAGAACATAGTCAGCAGAAACATTAAAGTACCTGCATAATAGCACAAGTTTGTCTAAAGGTAAATCTCTCTCCCCTGTTTCGTATCTATGATATTGTGGTTGCGTTGTTTTGAGAAGGATTGCTATATCTTGCTGTGTCATATCATGGTCTTCTCGTATATCTCGAATCCTTGTTAAATATGCCATTTTGAATTCTCCTTGCTGTTTGCCTGAATATTAGCATATTTCCATTCGGGCATATTGACTTTATTTCCAAACAGATATATAATTCTTTATAGATATCCAAATGGATATAATTTTAAACAAGGAGGTAAATACCAATGTTTGAACTCGTTGGCTACAGGTTCGTAGACATGAAAACGACAGAGGGTGGAACGGTCAAGGGTTATTCCTGCTTCATCCTGAACCATGAAAAACAGGACGGCATGGAGGGAGCCGAAGCGATTAAGATTTTCTTCTCCTCCGAAAAGTTCCCGGACTTTAAGCCTAAGCTGAATGCTACCTATGATCTGCGCTTCAATCAGAAGGGCAAGCTTATGGGCTATGAAGAGCTGGATGCCTGATGGTTGCCCGTGCTAAGCGTGTTTCCGGGCCCGTACACGCTCCATTTGACCCGCAAGTATTGATTCCATATTCCCAGCTGATTGATCTGCTGGAAGCGTCTGACCGCTTGGGAAGCATTGAGCAGGATATGAAGCGACTGCTTCTTATGCAAGAGCAGCTCCGATCTCAGCTGACTGAGGTCATGATTGCTTTTGGTGACCTCAAGCGTTACGTGTCTGATTGACCGTTAAAGTGGGCTGGCCGTGAGGCGTACCCCATTGTAAAAAGATTAAGTGGTTGCCGGAACTTTAGGGTTGGGTTCCGGTGACCCCCCTCCCACTAACAGGGGGGTGGTATTTACAAGGGGGTAACTTTTTGATGGAAAATTGTATTCTCTTTGACTGGCTCACTTTCACTTCAAAGTGTGACGGATTCGGTTCTCTTATCTCTCTTCTTGGGCTTGAATCCGTCACATTTGAAGAGCTTCCCCGTGGTCGTAATGGTTATAAATCTATGTGTACCTTTGAAGGTATTTCCATTCTTTCCGATGGTCGGGAAGATATGGGTATCTGCGTGGATATGTCCGGTAAAGGCTGCCGTGCCTTTGAAACATATTCCAGTACTTCATGGGATGATCTCTTTTCTGTGCTTCTATCGGATGATTACAATATTACACGTCTTGATGTTGCAGCGGATGACCATACAGGACTTCTTGATATTGACGTGCTGCGGGATGATACGGACGATCACCATTACGTCAGTAAGTCCCGGAAATGGGAAGTTGACTATGGCAGCGAAGGAACCACGATTTACCATGGTTCTAAGAAGTCGGATATGCTTATTCGTATTTATGACAAGGCAGCTGAGCAGGGTTTCGACGGTCATTGGGTTCGTGTTGAAATGCAGATGCGTGACGAGATTGCTACCGGTTTTCTTTCTGGTATGGGCGCTGATACCTTGGGTGAGCACTTTACCGGTGTGCTCTGTAATTACCTACGCTATGTAGAACCAACGGATGATTTGAATATGTCTCGCTGGCCTATGACAGATTACTGGGAGAACTTCCTTCAAACCGTGCAGCGTATTCGTTGTTGGTCAGCTCCTGGTACAGATTATTCCCTTGGGAGTCTTTCAAACTACATAATTAATCAGGCTGGAAATGCTCTTGATTGTTATTTAAAGATATTCGGTGTTGATGATCTTGTTCGTGAGCTTGGTTCGCGGGCTATTCGTCCTTCGCCAAAGTATGAACGTCTAAAGAGGGATTATTTGAACCTCAAGAAGAAATTGGAATCTTAGGAGGTATTATGTTTCATCCCGTTCATTTGATTTTGATTCTTTGTATTCTTTGCCTTCTTGTTTCCCCTGCAGCTTTTGCTGATGAAGTTATATCCCCGTCTGGTGATGCTGTGGATTCTACGGAGGTTGTTACTCTTCCTGTTGACCCTTCGGAATCACCTTCAGCTGATACGCTGCCGTCTGATGCTCCTTCTGAACCTACAGAACCATCTGTTATTTACGTTACGGAAGCTCCCACCGAACCGGTTTACATGGATGTGATAGCTGAAACTGGTAGTGCTCTTATGCATTCTAATTTATTCGGTGCGTTTCTTATTTGTGGTACTTTGGTTGGTTTATTCCTTTTGAGGGGACGCTATGGAACTTGAATTTTCTGTATTGTTATCAGGATTCGCGCTAGGGCTTTTTATTGGCGTTAGTACGGATATGATAAATAAAATTATACTTGCTTTTGCCCGTTGGGTATCTAGCTGGTAGGAAAGGAGTTTTCTATGAATGCTGTAATGCTCGCCGATACGGTAGAGGCTTCTACTGTCACTACTGCTCTGACCTCTGCTCTGGCAACCACTGCCAATGATATGCTTTCCGCTATCGGTACTGTGCTGCCTACTGCGTTGAAGGTCGCCGGTGCTATCCTGGTAGTCACTTTGGGCTGGCGTCTGTTCCGGAACTTCACCCACGGCTAAAGTTTGCCCTTTCTTTAACCTGGTGTTTTCCTAACTGTTCACCAGCAAACGCAAAAAGACCGCTGTCCGCCTGGATAGCCGGAGGGAGGGGGCGGGGGTTCCCTCCTCCGGCTGTTCAGGTGTGACAGCGGTTCTATTTTAAGAGCGCACAGTGCAACAAATCTTCTATTTTGTTGCGTTCATTCCTACCTTACCAAAGGCCATTTCAAGCCACTTTTTCGGCTTACCCTAACTTCCCTGTTCCTGCAACTTTGCAGGTGCTTTTCCTGGCGTCCTTATAATGTTTTCCTTTCATTAGAGTATTTTCAGGATAGCTTATTTTTTCCGTTCTGTCAATGGCTTTTTCGGATAGTATAAGTTGTTCCAGACCGTCGCTTTTGTTGCGTTGGCTTTTTTGTGCTTCCGTAAAAGTTGATTTTTACTTATTTCCAGCTGTTTTCCTAACTATTTATATCCACTTGATTTCGCTTAAATGTTCTGGTTTACTTTTTGCGTTATAACCTTTTCCTTATCCTCCTTTTTTGGGTGAAAAGTTATGGTTTTTCTATAAAAACAAGGGAGCTCATTCCCTGTCCTCCCCTTTTATAGCTGGTACGGAGCGAGAGGACGCCGATCGGTGCCCGTGTCAGATAAATGGCACTACATCAAAAAGAAAACGCAATCCTTATTTGCATCGCAAAGGCGCCAAAAGTGTACAAAACAAAATTAGTGGCAATTTTTCCGGAAGAAACGTGAAATTTCTCTTTACTTTGCGTAGCTTTTTCGTTAAAATAAGGGGGATAGAAAAACCCTGACAGGAGGTCTTATCATGGGTGTAAAAAGAATCGGTGTTCTGACCAGCGGCGGAGATGCCCCCGGCATGAACCCTTGCGTTCGGGCAGTCGTCCGTACTGCGCTCTACCATGGTCTGGAGTGCTACGGCATTCGCAGAGGCTGGAACGGTCTGATTACCGGTGATATTGTCAAGCTGGATGAAAAGAGCGTGGCCCATACCATCAACCGGGGCGGCACGATCCTCTACACTGCCAGAAGCAAGGAATTCATGACCGAAGAAGGCCAGCACAAGGCCGTATCCACCTGCAAATTCCTGGGGCTGGACAGCATCATTGCCATCGGCGGTGACGGTACCTTCCGCGGCGCAATGGCTCTGAGCAAGTACGGCATCAACGTGATCGGCATTCCCGGAACCATCGATAACGATATCAGCTGCACCAACTACTGCATCGGCTTTGATACCGCTGCCAATACGGCAATTGAGTGCATCGATAAGCTTCGAGACACCATGCAGTCCCATGAGCGCTGCTCCGTTGTTGAGGTTATGGGCCGCAACGCCGGATATCTGGCGATGTACGTTGGCCTGGCCTGCGGCGCTACGGCGGTTCTGGTTCCGGAAGAACCCATTGATTTTGATCGGGATGTGATTGAGAAGATCCGTCAGGCCCGTCTCAACGGCTTTACCCACTACATGATCGTTGTGGCAGAGGGCGCCGGGAAAGCAACGGATATTGCCGCGAAGATCAAGGACGCCATCGATCTGGACCCCCGTGTGACTGTTCTGGGCCACATTCAAAGAGGCGGCTCCCCTTCCGGCCGTGACCGCGTAAACGCCACCAAGATGGGCTACCTGGCTGTAGAGCTGCTGCTGCAGGGCAAAACCAACCGCATTGTCTGCACCCGTCAGGGGACATTTACCGATGTGGACATTAACGAAGGCCTGGCTATGCATAAGAGCATCCAGCAGATGGAAGTGGATGTGCTGGCAGCCATGACCGGCATATAAGAAACCTACATAGAGCTGTAAGTCGGCGTGCAATCCAAGAAACCAACGGTTTCCGGATTGCACGCCGTTTATATTCCCTTTTCTCTGAACAGAAACCAAAAAAATAGCTGCCATTGCAGATAAGCGACGTCGGTCGCCGGTTTACAATGGCAGCTATTGTTTCGTCATTCTGACCCGGAAAGGTCTTTGCCGTCCCCTATTTTAGGCCTTGGGATGGCACTTTTGATACACGTTTTTGATCTTCTGATTGATCATGTGGGCATACATCTGGGTGGAAGAGATATCGCTGTGGCCCATGAGCTCCTGCAAAGAGCCCAGGTCGGCACCGTTTTCCAGAAGATGCACCGCGAAGCTATGGCGCAGGGTGTGGGGAGTGATCTCTTTTTCGATCCCCGCCTTTGCCTGATAATACTTTAGGATTTTCCAGAAGCCTTGACGGCTCATACGGGTACCGCCTACATTGACAAAGAGCGCCTGCTCGGAAACATCGGAAATCATCGCAGAACGGACATCGGACAAATAGACGGAGAGTGCCTTTTGTGCAGCCGGATACAGCGGGATTGCCCGGGACTTTTTCCCGCTGTGGCACTTGACAATTCCCAATTCCAGGTTGACATCCTCTACATTCAGACTGATGAGCTCTGTAACGCGCACTCCGGTGGCATACATGACTTCCAGCATTGCCTTATCCCGATAGCCCTTGGGATCAACACAGGAGGGCTGCGCCAGCAGGAGCTCCACTTCCTTGCCGGTAAGGATCTGAGGAAGCTTCTTCTCCCCCCGCTGCACATGGATATCCGCCGGAACGGGAGAAACCTCCAGAAATCCACTGGAAACGGCATAGGCATAGAAATTCTTCAAGCTTGCCAGGCAGCGGGATACCGTTGCGCCCGATTTACCGCGAGCCTGCAAATCGGCAAGATAGTCCCGAATATTCACTTGTGTGGCATTGACAATATCGGAAATACCACCCACTTGCATCCATTCGGAGAACTGCCGAATATCACGCATATACGACGAGATGGTATTCTCCGATGCCTGCTTGACCTTTACGAGATAATTCTCGTATGCTTGAATAATGTTCAGCATGTACCGAAATACCCTATCCTTATAAATTTGGGTGAATTTAAGGGGAAACCCCGCCAAAAACACCATCTATTAGAAATGCCGAAAGGGGCATAACCAAACAATAGCTCACAAAACCTGCCGCAGCGGCAAAGGCCAGGCAAACAAGCAGTACAGAAACCGCATCGCCGGGAGAGCCGGGCAGCAGCCGAAGCCAAAGAAAGAAAAGAATGGGAGTCATGAACAGCTCTGCTAACAATAGGGTCGGGCTTAAAACCCACCCCACCGGCTGAAACGTGCCCCACAGCACACACCAAACATAGGTCAGGACGCTGCCCCGGAGAAATGCGACTGCCAAGAGAATCTGCCAGGGGAAAACCAGCGCAAGAAGGAAAGAAGCCATCGGCCCCAAGACCAGGGGCAAAACAACGGCAAACAAACCGGCCTGCCCGGAAGCGAACACCTCAGGCGCGGGAAACGCTCTGCAAAAACGCCCCAGGGCAAACCCAAAGCACAGACCTGCAACCCAAAATAGATCAAGCAGCCGAAGCCTGGCAGATACACCGCCATTGCGGCGGTTTTGCAAAGGCTTCATAGCGGCATCCTCCCCAGGGGAGAAGGGTGCAGGATACAATTGACTCTACTGCATTTAAATACAGACATACTATACTCCGTTTTTTACAAAAATTCAAGTATTATTAGCCAAAATAGATTTTTTTGTAGATTCTGACAATTTTTATGTTAATTTTGTTATGTAAACAAAGTTCATAAGCAAACATACGTTTTTACATTTTTGTTGTTTTTGCGGGTTTTGTGACCATTAACGCCTAATTTTGTGCCAAAAATAGTCATTGCACAAAAACGTGCAATTTTGGGGCGTGGGTAAGTAAAATTTACCCCTACCCCAGTTTTGTGCATTTTAACGAATTTGCTTTCGGATTTTTCGGTGTTTTGCGCCGGATTCCCGCCGCATCGAGAGAAGAAAAGCCGTGCCGCTCCCCCCAATTATCAGCATTGCCGTAGGGAAAATCCCTTCAAATTGCCCGCCGAAAAACAGCGCCGTAAGCGCCGTCAGACTGACGAGAAAGGCAGCTGCCGAAAGCAGAAAAACCAGAAGCCGTCTTCGCTGAATGCGCCTGTAGGCTACGGAAAAACCCAATGCGCCCGCAAGGAACAGAATCGCCATAACCCCATAGCCCAGGTTCTCCTGACGGACGACTTCCCTGCTGATAAAAAACGCCAGGATACCGCCCAGCAGCAGCGTCAGGCCAAAGGCGGCAGCAGTTCCTGCGGCAAGCCCGCCTGCCATACCGGAGGCAACCCCCGTAGGTTTATGATTGACCAGCATTTGCCCCACTCCCCTTTCGCCCAAGTCTATGCGCCGGAGGAGTAAAAAAGAATCCGCAAGATGAACTTACGGATTCTTTAGAAACAGAAAGCGGAAGCAAACCGGCGACCGGCTGCTTCCGCTGCATTGTTCTGAATTACATTTCTACGTCTACGTTGGCCTTGCGCTGAGGCTGCTGGGCTTGCTGCTGCTCCTGGGCTTCGGTTACGGTACGGAACTTCATCCGGGTATCCCGAACGTCGCTCAGCGCCTGGGCGATGGTCTCCTCGGTCTGGCGCAGGGCATCATCCATGTAGTCGTTTCCGGCCTTGCGAAGCTGGGCAATCCGGTTTTGGGTCTGGGCGATCATTTCCTCGCTGCGCTTTTTGGCTTCTTCGTAGACGGCTTCCTTGGTCACCAAAGCCTTGGCCTGCTCCTGTGCCTGACGGAGGATCCCCTCAGCCTCCCGGCGGGCCTGATTGATGAGCTCATTTCTGGACTCCACAATGGTACGGGACTGCTTCAGCTCCCCGGGCATCTGGGCGATAACCTCGTCCAGCATATCCAGAACCCGATCCCGCTCCAGGATGCACTTATCCGCTGCCAAAGGCATGGTTCTGGCATCCTGCACCATGTCGTACAGGGAGCCGATGATATCTTCAATATTGCTGCTCATATCGTAATCCTCCTAAGTTCATTTCCTTGATTGGTTCTGCTCTTCCAGCCGCCGGCGGAAATCAGGAATGATTTCTTCCGGGATAAAATCCTTCAAATCGGCATTGTAGGAGCCCAGTTCTTTTACCAGGCTGGAGCTGAGATACATGTATTGGCTGCTGGCGGTGAGGAACATGGTGTCCAGTTCCGGGTTAATTTTGTGATTGATCAGCGCCATTTGAAATTCGTTTTCAAAATCGGAGCCTGCCCGCAGCCCCTTGACCACCACACAGCTGCCCCTCCGCCGGGCGTACTCAGCCAGGAGCTCACTGGAGCCGTCTACCTCCACATTGGGAAGATCTGCGGTGACTCTGCGGATGAGCGCTACCCGCTCTTCCAGGGAAAACATAGGGTGCTTGCCGGCGTTTACCATGACGCAGACAATCAGACGGTCAAAGATATTGGCAGACCGGCGAATGATATCCAGGTGACCGCTGGTAACCGGGTCGAATGAGCCCGGATAGATGGCTGTTTTCATAGGTTAATCTTCCTGCGCTTCGTCCTTGGCGTAGATGGCGAGAAGCGTTTTTCCGTATTTATAGTCTTTGGAACGGCTGTAGCCCGGGAAAGTCTGAGTTAATTCCTTACCGACAGGGCGTTCCGTGACTATTATACCACCCGAATGCAAAATGTCAATTTCTGTTATCTGATTCAGAGCGGTTTCCAGAAAAACCTCTGCATAAGGGGGATCCAGAAAGATGATATCAAATTGCCCCCGGGTTCTTTTCAGGTATTCCAGGTAATCGCTGCGGACAACGCGCCCCTCCCCTTCCAGGTGGGTACGCTTCAGATTTTCCCGGATGAGGGCGCAGGCATCCTCCCGGGCGTCTACAAATACGGCGCTCTTTGCCCCCTGGCTCAGGGCCTCTATGCCCAGCTGCCCGGTTCCGCCGAATAAGTCCAGCACCCTAGCGCCGGGTACATCGAAGCGGATAATGCTAAACAGGGCTTCCTTCACCCGATCCGCCGTGGGACGGGTCAGCATCCCCTGGGGGGTCTTCAAAGAAATGCCCTTGGCTTTTCCTGTAATCACGCGCATAGTCGTTTCTCCCAATTCTTTCCTGTTTTTCGGATTTTATACAGTAGGACATACTGTTTTCCCTTGCCGGTGAAGGCGAGATTGCACCCAAAGGCTTTCCCTTCGGTCACCACACCAGGAAAGCGGACTACTCGCGCTAAGAGCCGCCTTCGGCAGTTGTACTCTGTACACGCCCGCGGGCGTAGTGGCTCGCAATGACACTTCTTCCGTCATTCCGAGGCAGTGACCGATGTCACTGCCGTGGGAATCTTCCCCTTGTTCCGGCTGACGCGATCTACTACATCCGAGATTGCACCCAAGCCGTCATCGCGAGGGGGCGGACTGCAATGGCGCAAAAAGCGCTATTTGTCAGAATTCTTCTCCCGGAAGTGCTGATACACGGCGGCAGCCGCATCCTTGGGCAGGCTACGCTCCAGTTCCGGCAGCGTAGCCTGGCCCATGGCGGTTAAGGAACCAAAGGCTTTCAAAAGCTCCTGCTTCCGTTTTGGGCCGATACCGGGGATTGTGTCCAGCTCGGAATACCGCAGGCGTTTCGAGCGAAGCTGCCGGTGGTAGGTAATGGCAAAGCGGTGGGTTTCCTCCTGAATGGAGCCGATGAGGGAAAAAATCGCTTGATTGTTATCAATGCGAATTTCTTGTCCCTCTGGGGTCACCAGTGCCCTGGTGCGGTGACGATCATCCTTGACCATTCCGAATACCGGGAAGGACAGGCTCAGCGCTCTCAGGGCCTCCAGTGCCACATTGGCATGATTCACGCCACCATCGATAAGCAGAATGTCCGGGGCGGCATCAAAGCCCTTGTCCCCTGCTTTATAGTGGACAAAGCGGCGGGTAACCACCTCATGCATGGAGGCGTAGTCATCCTGACCGGGAAGATCCTCAATCTTAAAGCGTTTGTAATCGCTCTTTCTGGGCTTTCCATCCTGGAATACCACCATGCTGGCAACAATATCCGTGCCGGAAATATTGGAAATATCAAAGGATTCCATGCGGCTTGGGGTGGGAATTGCCAGCATTTTCCCAAGGGTCACCAGCGTGGCATTCAGCCGCTCTTCCTTGTCGGTCAGCCGCTGGGCCTCTTCAAAGGCATTTTTATTTGCCAGCTCTACCAGACGCATATTGTCCCCTTTTTGGGGGATGCGGATTTTGCTTTTCCGCCCGAACTGCTGCTCCATGAGCTGGGAAAACAGCTCGCTGTCCTCCAGTTCAAAGGGCAGCAGCACGATTTTGGGGGCAAGTCCCCGGGCGATATAATACTGCTTCATCAGGCTGGATACCGCCTCTTGGGGGTTATCCGGCCTGGGGAATACATCGTAGTCCTTGTCCAGCAGGTTTCCTCCGCTGAAATGGAGCACGGCAAAGCAGGCTTTGGCCTCCGTTTCCCCGTAGCCGACAACATCGGTATCGGCAAGGCTTCCGGCAGTAACCAGCTGCTTCTGCCCCAGAGACTCCACCGCAGTGAGGCGATCCCGCAGGGCGGCAGCCACCTCAAATTCCAGATTGTCCGCTGCGGCAAGCATCTCCGTGCGGATGGTTTCGGCAACGGACTTATAGTTTCCCTTTAATAGCTGCCGGGCCTGCTCGATCCGTTCCCGGTAGGCAATGGCGCTTTTATTCTCCTGGCACCAGCCCTCACATTGGTTCATGTGGTAGTTGAGGCAGGGGCGGTCCTTGCCCACATCCCGGGGAAACTGCCGGGAGCACCGGGGAAGCTTTAAGGTCATAAGCACCGCTTCCAGCAGGCTGTGGGTTACCCCGCGGCTGCCGTAAGGGCCAAAGTATTCCGCTCCGTCATCGGCAATTTTGGATACGATGGTAATGGTGGGGTAAATCTCCCGTCGGTCCAGGCGGAGATAGGGGTAGCCCTTATCATCCTTCAAAAGGATGTTATACTTGGGCATATAGCGCTTTATGAGGGAGCACTCCAGAACCAGCGCTTCAAACTCGCTGGCAGCCACAATGGTATCGAAATGGTCAATTTTGCTGACCATCATTCTGGTTTTTGGCGTGTGGGAGGCGGTATCCTGAAAATATTGGCTGACCCGATTTTTCAGCTTTTTGGCCTTGCCCACGTAGATAACCTTATCGGTTTTATCCCGCATAATGTATACGCCCGGTGCGTAGGGCAGGGACAGGGCCTTGTCTTTTAATTCATCAAATGTCATGGTTTTCAAAAAAGAGCCGCCTCTTTCGCGTTTGGCAAAGAGGCGGCTGACGATGGTTCAATCAATAAACATCCCGCTGGAGCAGAGCTTCCAGTGCAGTGACCGCGGCTTCCTCATCGGAACCGACGGCACTCAGGGTAACGGTAGAGCCGGAGATAATGCCCAGGGACATAATGCCCAGCAGGCTCTTTGCGTTCATCTTTCGATTGCCGGATTCCAGCCAGATGCTGCTTTCAAACTCGTTTGCCTTCTGCACGAAGTATGTAGCCTGCTTGTTATGCAGACCGGACTCGCAGCGAACGACAACTTCTTTGCTAAACATAACATACACTCCTTTTCATCACATTCCCATGGATGTGACGGGTCTTTATAAATAATAACCTTTTTCTTATGAAATGTCAACCAATTACTTTGGGAGCTTTTGTCGAATTGATCAAAAAAGAAGCGATTCAGATAAATTCAGCAATGGTTACGCCGTCTTCGCCCTCGCCATACTGGCCCAACCGGAACTTTTTAATATATTTATTCCGTTTCAGATCCTGCTGCACCGCATTGCGCAGCACGCCGGTGCCCTTTCCGTGGATAATGCGGACGGTGGAAAGCTTTGCCCGCATGGCCTCATCCAGGTAGCGATCCAGCACGCAAATCGCCTCTACCGCATCCATACCCCGCAGATCAATTTCCGTGGGCATGGCGGTCATCTTCATCTCTCTGCCGGAATGGGCCGGGCGTCCGCCCTTGGCGGCGTAAGGATTCTCGTTTTCCAGCAGGTAAATTTCGTCCCCTTTGGCGGTCATTTTCAGGATGCCCGCCTGGAGCTGATAGGTGCCGTCCTTGTTGATGGCAAGGACGCTTGCCTTGGTTCCCAGCTTCAATAGCTCCACCGTATCCCCCACCAGAATGCCCCGGGATGCCTTGGGCCGCTCTTTTTTTGGGGCCTGGGCACGGATTTTCTCCTCCGTCTCGTTGAGCACCCGGCGCAGCTCCGTCTGGCGCTGGTTGATGCCGGTGGTATCGCCGCCGGACTGCAGCTGCTTGCGCAGGGCCTTGAGCTCCTCAGAGGCGGCGTTGGCAGCGGCGCGGGCCTCCTCGATAATGGCCTGGGCCTCCCTTCTGGCGGACTCCATGGCCTTGTCCTTTTCCTTTTGCAGCTGGACGTTATACTCTTCGCTCTGCTGCTTGATTTTTGCGGTTTCCTGCTTGAGGCGCTCTGCCTCCAGCCGGGCGGACTCCATTTGCTGGCGCTGCTGCTCCAGCTGGGTCAGCAAATCCTCAAAGTCCTTATCGCTCTTGCCCACAAGATCAGAAGCCTCTTTCAAAATATCCTCTGGCAGGCCCAGCTTGCGGCATATAGCAAAGGCATTGGATTTGCCTGGAATGCCGATAAGCAGACGGTAGGTGGGCTGCAGCGTCTCCACGTCAAATTCGCAGGAGGCATTGATAACACCCTTGGTGCGCATGGCGTAGAGCTTAAGCTCTGCATAGTGGGTGGTTGCCACCACCCGGGAGCCCATCTTCCGGCTGAATTCAATCAGCGCAATTGCCAGGGCCGCACCCTCGGCAGGGTCTGTTCCGGCGCCCAGCTCATCGTAGAGCACCAAGGTCCTTCCGTCGCACTGGGCAACCACATCCACAATGGTTCTCATGTGTCCGGAGAAGGTGGAAAGGCTCTGGGCAATGGACTGCTCATCGCCGATGTCCGCAAGAATCGCATCAAAGGTAGAAAGGGTGCTGCCGTCCCCGGCGGGCACATGAAGGCCGCACTCTGCCATCAGGGTCAGCAGACCGATGGTTTTCAGGGTGACGGTTTTGCCGCCGGTATTGGGGCCGGTGATAATCATGGTATCAAAATCCGAACCAAGCCGCAGGGAGATGGGCACCACCTTTTTGGGGTCGATCAGGGGATGCCGGGCATTGCGCAGCTCTACCCTGCCCTGGTCGTTCATCACGGGAGCCCAGGCATTCATCCGGTAGGCAAGCTTTGCCTTGGCAAAAATCACATCCAGCTGAATCAGCATAGCAACGTCCAGCCGGATGGGCTCTGCGTAGGCGGCTGCTTCGGCAGAGAGCTCTGCAAGGATTCGCTCAATTTCCTTCTTTTCCTTCAACTCCAGCTCCCGCAGGGCATTGTTGGCATTCACCGCAGACATGGGCTCCACAAAATAGGTAGAGCCGGTGGCAGATACATCGTGCACCAGGCCGGGAACGTCATTTTTGCATTCGGATTTTACGGGAACCACATACCTTCCCTGGCGGATGGTAATGATCGGCTCTCGCAGGAACTTGGAATAGGCCGGGGAAGAAATAATTTTTTGCAGACTGTCCCGGATTTTTCCGGCCTGGATGCGTTTGTGCCGCCGGATATCCGCCAGGGCCGGAGAGGCCGTATCGGCAATTTCCTCCTCCGAGAGAATGGCGCCGAAAATCCGGTCTTCCAGGTATTTGTTGGGAGTCAGGGCGTCAAACAGGCTGTCCAGCACTGTTTTGGGGTCATCCTCGGATACAAAGCCTTTGATGTTCCGGGCGCAGCGCAGAACGCCTGCAATGCGCATCAGCTCTACCGGCTGCAAGCTTCCGCCCCGGTCGGCCCGTTCCAGGCTGGCGGAAACATCGGTCACATCCCCAAAGGTGGGATTTCCCTTCCGGGCGCAAAGGTCGGAGGCGGCGGTGGTCTGCTCCAGAAGCTGCCGGACGGTATCCAAATCGGACTCCGGGGTCAGGCCCAGGCAGGCCGTCTTGCCCCCTTCGCTTCCGGCGCACTGGGACAGCATTTCCAAAACCTGGCTCAGTTCCAGCTTTGTCAGGGATTTTTCATATAATTCAGTCATTTATGTTCTCCTTTTGGATGGGCGCGGCAAGCTGGGGCATGGCATACAGCGAGCGGTAAAAATCCAGTGTGGAAAAGCCGTGCTCCAGCTGGGTGCTTAAGTACCCTTCCGTAATGCCCCCCAGGCAGGAAAGCCCCAGGGGACTGATGCGGAAGGAAAAGAGCCGCTTTGGGCTGCACAGGCAGATATAGCGCATGGCGTCTAAGGCCTCCGGAGTAACCGGAATGCGGATGCCCTGGCTCTGGGGATCCCGGCACTGGCGGCATTCCAGGCAGCCCTGGCTCAGGTCGAACCGATCCGGGGTGGGGCTGCCGCAGACATGGCAGCCGGAAAGCTCCGGGGTGTAACCCGCCAGGCAGGCACTGCGGAGCTCAAATACCGCCTTTACCAGCTCTTCCGGCTTTCCCAGCTCCGATAGGGCGTAGAGGGAATTGAGAAGCAGGGCTTGCAGCTCCGGGTTTGGCAGATCCTCCTGGGAGATAAGCTCCGTTACCTGGGCAAAATAGCTGCCAAGAGAAAGCTGGGTCAGCTCCCGGCGCAGGCCCTGAAAGAGTTCCAGCGCTCTTGCCTCATTGATGGTATATTTCCCCTTGTATTCAAACAGGGTAAATTCCCCGTAGGCCAAAAGCTGGCAGGGGGCGATCAGGGGGCTGTTTTTCCGCCGCAGCCCTCTGGCCTTGATGGTCAGCTTGCCATAATTCTGGGTCAGCACCGTTAAAAGGGCATCGTGGTCATTGTAGTCCGATACCCGCAGGACGATGGCCCGAACGGTCAAATACATGGTCTTTCTCCATTCTGAGTGTGGTCATATAGGATACATAGGCCTCCGGTGCGCCGGTTTCCAGAAAAAGCTTCCAGTAGTCCGCAGAATTCACGGTCATCCCTCCCGAGGGTAGTGTTTGCAAAGGAAGGGCCGGGTAGTCTGGGAAATGCTGTCATTGTTTTTGGCACCGGCTGATACGTTGTGCCTGCGTCCGAGATTGCCACGGCAGTCTCGCGCCGCAGCGCTGTGCATAGCGCAACCGCCGAAGGCGGCTCTTAGCGCGGAGTCGTGCGCACTGCCTCGCAATGACAATATGGAGGTTTCCCACCTGGGATTGTACCCAAGGGCGAGAAATCAGTCCCGGTAGCCGAAGTTTTTCACCAGGAAATCGCTGTCCCGCCAGTTTTCCTTTACCTTCACCCAAGTTGTCAGGAAGACCTGAGTGCCCATAAACTTTTCGCAGTCGGCCCGGGCCATGGAGGAGATTTTTTTCAGCATAGCTCCCTGTTTGCCGATGATAATCCCCTTGTGGCTGGCCTTCTCGCAATAAATGGTGGCGTCGATATCGATAATGCCGTTGTCCCGCTCGGAGAATTTGGTGATCTCCACGGCAGTACCGTGGGGAATCTCCTTGTCCAGGCACCACAGCAGCTTTTCCCGGATGATTTCCGCCATGACCTGGCGCTCCGGCTGGTCGGTGGTGACGTCATCCGGGAACAGGAAGGGGCCCTCCTGGGCATATTTTCCGCAGACCCGGAGAAGCTCCTCTACCCCGTCGCCGGTTTTGGCGCTGATGGGAAGGATGTCCTCAAAGGAGTAGGCCTGGGAATACTTGGCGATCACCTCCAAAAGGGTATCCTTTTCCACGGTGTCGATTTTGTTAATCACCAGCACGGCGGGGCAATGGCTGGCCCGGATTTTTTCAATCAAGCCCTCCTCCTGAGGGCCAATGGAGGCAATGGGCTCCACCACCAGCAGGGTTAAATCCACATCGGCAATGGACTCCCGGACGGTATTGACCATATAGTCCCCCAGCTTGGTGCGGGCCCGATGGTAGCCGGGGGTATCCACAAAGACAAACTGGGTATTGTCCCGGGTGACAATGCCGCAAATACGGTTTCGGGTGGTCTGGGGCTTATTGGAAACAATGGCGATCTTCTCCCCCACCAGGAAATTGGTCAGGGTGGATTTGCCCACGTTGGGGCGACCGCATATCGTGATCATAGCAGATTTTGTGTTCATATTTTCTCCTTATTTTCGGCTCATCCCCGGAATTTCCGAGGCGATTGCTTCTTCTCTGGCTCGCATCTGACGCTTTTGCGGGCCTTCGTCCAGGTGATCGTAGCCCAGAAGGTGGAGCATGGAATGGATGGTCAGATAGCCAACTTCCCGACGGGTGGTGTGCCCAAACTCCTGAGCCTGGGCAATGGCCCGCTCCAGAGAGATGCACATATCCCCCAGGGGCACGAGGCCGGTATCGGGGTCTGTGTATTCGCTCCAATCCGCAGGAAGCTCACCGGGGGCAAGGGTAAACATGGGGAAGCTCAAAACATCCGTGGGCTGATCAATGTTTCGGGAGGTGCGGTTGATGGTTTGAATGCCCTTGTCATCCGTCACCAACACATTGATCTCACACTTAACGGGAACGCCCTCCTGCTTTAAAACGGCATTGATGCAGGTTTTGATATTGGCGGCAATGGGCAGGCGCTTCAGACCGCCCTGCTCAAACACCAGATTGATTTTGTTTCTCATTTTTCTCTCTTCCTTTGATATTTTCCCTGAAAATGATTGTCCGGCTTGGAAACCTTTGGCTTTTCCGCCGCTTTTTCGTAGGCATTGATAATCTTCTGCACCAGAGCGTGGCGCACCACATCCGCAGAGGTCAACCGGCATATCGCGATGTCCTCTACCCCTTCCAAGACCCGGATGGCATCCTTCAGGCCGGAAACCTTGTCATCCGGCAGGTCGATCTGGGTCACGTCTCCGGTGATAACGATTTTAGAGCCGAAGCCCAGACGGGTCAGGAACATTTTCATCTGTTCCCGGGTGGTATTCTGGGCCTCGTCCAGGATGATAAAGCTGTCGTCCAGGGTGCGGCCCCGCATATAGGCCAGGGGCGCGACCTCGATGGAACCCCGCTCCTGATACTTTTGAAAGGTTTCTGCCCCCAGCATATCGTAAAGGGCATCGTAAAGGGGGCGCAGATAGGGGTCAACCTTATTTTGCAGGTCGCCGGGCAGAAAGCCCAGCCGCTCCCCTGCCTCTACGGCGGGGCGGGTAAGAATAATCCGGTTCACCGTCCGCTCCCGGAAGGCACTTACCGCCGCGGCAACGGCAAGATAGGTCTTGCCCGTACCCGCAGGGCCCACGCCAATGGTGACGGTATTTTGCCCGATCGCCTTCATATAGGTCTGCTGGCCTACGGTCTTTGCCTTAATGGGTTTCCCCTTGGCGGTGATGCAGACCACATCCTTGGCAATCTGGGCAATCTGATCCTCGTTTCCCTGGCTGACCAGGGTGATGAGATAGCGCACCCGCTGCTCGTCGATGGTTTCCCCTCTGGCGGCAATGGAGAGCAGCCCCTCCAGAGTGCGGACGGCCTTATCTGCCTGCTCCTCATCCCCGGTGACCTTCAGGTCTGTGCCCCGGTTGATGATCCGCACGGAAAGAGCTTCCTCAATCCGGCGGACATTTTCATCGAAGGAGCCGAAAACGGCAATCAGGTCTTCTACCCGGTCAACATTTACGATCCGTTCAATTTCCTTGCTCATGTATATCTCCTATCTGTTCCCATCTTGGGCGGCTGATGACTTCCTGGCAGGAATAGGTGCCTGTCAGCAGATAAAGTCCGCCGTTTTGGGAAAGGGTTTCCTTACAGTGACGAATGGTTCCCCCAAGCATCTCCGATTTTAGCAGCTGCCTGCCAAAGGCGCTCAAAAGACTGCTTGCATCCTCTTGGGAAAGAGCAGCCTCCGTTACCCTGCACTGGGTTACCTCGTCCAGAGCCAGGGCCACCGGAAGGCAAAAGCCTCCGGGAAGCACCAGGGGATACGCTCTACATATTCTACCACAAGTACTACCCCAAATTCCACTACCAATCCACAATTTTATTCGTTTTTTTCCGAGAATCAAGCTCCATCGCCTGGTTTTTTTCAGGTTCTCCCCACGCACAAGGCGCTGCACCGGGGTTACCGCCCGGATGCTGCGCTCTGTAAGCGCCGTTACCTCCCCCTGGGCGGCCTGGGCCTTTACGGCTCTGCCGCAGTCCGTCAGGCCGGAAATCAGCACCTGACCCTCTACCACCGCCTGACCCGGAACGCACAGGGCTGTGCCCGCCGTGGCGGTCAGGGACGTAACCACACCGTCTCTGGCAGAGATCAGGTGACATAGTCCCCGGCCCTGCTGCTCCATTTGGGTTTTTTCCGGCTTTTCCGACACGCGGATCACGGCAACGCAGCCGTGGGTATTGATACCGGCCCACTGCAGCTCCGGCAAAAGGGACAAGAGATTGTTTTTCACCTTTTCACTGCGGATTTCCCGGCGGTTGGCGCCAAAGGCAATGCCGCATTGCTCCGCTGCACAGAGGATTTGTTTTTCCGGCAGGCGTTCATTTCCCTCAACCCGGAAAAAGAATACCCGGGTGGGAATCCACAGGCACATTGCCAGCAAAAATGCAAGCCCCAGCACCAGAACGGGCCGCCTAACTCCCTTTTTCAGAAACCAATAGATTCCCTCCCGGCCAAGAAGCGTCAGCTTTTCCCCTCTGGATTGGGCCAGCTTTTTCAGCTTCCGGTAGTCGCTGCGGCGCAGCCGAAAGGTCAGAATCCATTCTTCCGTGGGCTCTATGCTTTTTAGGGGGATATCCTCTTTGGCAATGGCATCCAGCGCCCCCGTGGGGTCAGCCGTCAGGAGCCGGGCCGTCACCTCCCCGGCAAGGCTCTGCCACAGATTCATGGTTTCTCCCTCCGCACCAGCTGGATGGCATCAATCCGCCCGGTAATCACCAGCTGCTCCCGGGTCATGCGGGCCAGCTCCAGCCCCTGCCCGCAAACCAAAACCCGCCCGGAGGCCACACCTACGCCGATGCGGCAGCGGCTGTATTCCACAACACCGTGGTGATGCTCGATGAGCACCCGGTTCTCCCCTGCCAGCTCCACCAGGCTCTGCCCCGGCAGCAGCTCTCCCGGCATCTCCAAGTCTGTCGTCAGCTGCTGCAGCAGGCGATTTCCGTGCTTCACTGCCCCCACCTCCCTTTGGTTTTTAACCTATGAATGCAGTGGAGACAACTTGCATACATTCTTCCGAGGTGACGCCAATTGATCAAGGGATTGCCGGTGGCTTTGGGAATGCTTTTGCTTGTTTTGGATAGCAAAACCGCCCTTTTGGGGGCAAAAGAGGGGGTTATGCTCTGCCTTTCCTCAGTGATACCGGCGCTGCTGCCCTTCTGGGTGCTCTCCTCCCTTTTAAGCGCCGCCCTCTGGGGCAGGAGCGCCGGCCCATTCCGATTTCTGGGGAGGCTGTTTTCCCTGCCAAAGGGCGCAGAATCGATACTGATTCCTGCTTTTCTGGGAGGCTACCCCGCTGGAGCCGGATGCATTGGCAAGGCCTATCGGGAAGGAAAGCTGGAAAGAGGCCAGGCTTCCCGGCTCCTGGGCTACTGCAGCAATGTTGGGCCGGCCTTTCTGTTTGGAATCGCAGCTCCCCAGTTTTCTTCTCCCTGGACGGGGGTCTATTTGTGGCTGCTGCAAATTCTGGGGGCATGGGTCTGCTCCCGGCTGCTTCCGGGGAAGACGGAATCCCAGGCGCAAATGGGGAAAGAGCCGCCGGGAGACACTCTGGCGGATGCCGCAGAAGCCATGGGGAAAATCTGCATAAGCGTCATTCTCTTTAGAACCCTTCTGGCATTTCTGAATCCCCTGCTGGAAGGGAACGCCCTGCTGCGCTGTCTGATTTCGGGCCTTTTAGAGCTCACCAACGGCTGCTGTATGCTTTCCCCGGTGGCAGAGCGTCTCCGCCTGCCCCTTGCGGCAGGGCTTATGAGCTTTGGCGGGCTGTGCGTCTTTTTACAAACGGCCTCCGTTGCCAAGGGTCTGGACTTACGGTACTATGCACTGGGAAGATGCATCAGCTGTGGGGTATGCCTGGCGGGGGCAGTGTGCCCATGGAGTCTGCCGGGAATCCTGGGAATCCCCATTCTTAAAAAATGGGTAGCATTTTTCAGGAAAGGGGTGTATAATGGCAGAAACAAAGAACGTAGGAGGACACTATGCTTTTCCGAAAGAAAATAGACAAGGCCTGCGCCTATTGCCAGCATGGTGTTGCGCTGTGCGACGGGCAGGTGCTATGCGTAAAAAAAGGAGTAAAAAAGCCGGAGGATTCCTGCTGGCGCTTTGCCTACGACCCTTTTAAGCGCGTTCCAGTTAAGGCAAAGGCCATGGATTTTACCCGCTACGACGATACGGACTATAGCCTGTAAAAAGCGAATCCATACAAAAAAAAGAACCCCAGACGAAAAACTGTCATTGCAAGCCGGTGCAGCGCCGGCTTGCAATGACAGTTCTATTTTGCTATGCAAAAGCATAGCAAAACAAGTAATGTGCCATTTCCTCGCCCCTGCGGGGCAACCGGAAATGATGCACAAAAACTTCATGCAATAACATTTGTGCATTTTCGTGGTGCAGCGTTCATGCATGAAGTTTTATTCCGAAATCATTTCCAGGAATTCATCCTCCGTAAGCACGGGAATGCCCAGCTCCCGGGCCTTGCGCTCTTTGGAGCCGGCATTTTCTCCGGCAACCACAAAGCTGGTCTTTTTGGAGACCGAGGAGGCGGCCTTGCCCCCCAGGAGCTCTATTTTCTCCGTAGCCTCTTCCCGGGTAAAACGGCTGAGGGCGCCGGTAAGGACGATGGTCTTTCCGGCAAACCTTGTATCGGTAACGATGCGCTTGCTTTCAAAGTTTACGCCTGCCTCCCGCAGCCTGCGAATCAAATGCTGAGACTGAGGCTGCCGGAACCAATTGTAAATGCTCTCTGCGGTAATGCTGCCGATATCCGGGACCTGGGTCAGCTCCTCCAGGGACGCCTCCATCAGTTTGTCAAGGCTACCAAAGAAGGACGCCAGACTTTTGCCGGTTTTTGCCCCCACCTGACGGATGCCCAGAGCATAAATCAGCCGGGAAACATCCTGCTGCTTGCTGCTTTCAATGGCGGCAAGGAGCTTTTTTGCGGCGGTGGTGCCGGATTTCCAAAGGCCGGAGATTTCTTCCAGGGTCAGATAGTAGATATCTGCGGGAGAACGGATGAGATTTTGAGCAATCAGGCTCTCCACAATGGCAGCGCCCAGGCCGTCAATATCCATGGCGTCCCGGCTGACAAAATGGGCGATGTTCCGGCTGAGCTGAGCCGGGCACTCCGCACCGGTGCAGCGGAGGAACGCACCGTCCTCATCCCGCTCCACCGGCGCACCGCACACAGGGCAGGTCTTGGGGAGAAAATAGGGCTGCGCCCCCTCCGGGCGCTGGGACAGCTCCACCTCCAGGATCTCCGGGATGATCTCCCCCGCCTTGCGGATGCGCACCGTATCGCCGATGCGCAGATCCAGCCGGGAGATAAAGTCTTGATTGTGCAGCGTGGCATTGGTCACGGTAGTTCCTGCCAAACGTACCGGACGCACCACGGCCTTGGGGGTCAGCACGCCGGTGCGGCCCACCTGCACCAGGATATCCTCCACCACCGTGGAATTGATTTCCGGGGGATATTTATAGGCCACTGCCCACCGGGGGAATTTGGCGGTAGCGCCCAGGCGCTCCCGGTCGGCAAGGTTATCCAGCTTAATCACCGCTCCGTCAATGTCGCAGGGCAGCTTTTCCCGCTCCTCGTTGATGCGCAGAACCTCGGCATCGATTTTTTGAGGATCGGAGAGCTTTTTGTAGGGAATCACCTTAAAATGCAGCTTTTTCAGATATTCCAGGGTTTCACAGTGACCGGCAAAGGAAACGCCCTCTGCCAGCTGGACATTAAACACCAGAATATCCAGCTTCCGCTTTGCGGTAACCTTGGGGTCTTTCTGGCGCAAAGAACCGGCGGCGGCATTTCTGGGGTTGGCAAAGGTTTTTTCACCGTTTTCCTCCAGCGCCGCATTCAGGGCGTAGAAAGTTTTCTTGGGCATATACACCTCTCCCCGGACGATGAGCCTCTGGGGCGCGTTTTCCAGCACCATGGGAATGGAGCGGATGGTTTTCAGGTTTTCCGTCACGTCCTCTCCCACTGCCCCGTCTCCTCGGGTTGCCCCCCGGACAAAGCGCCCATTTTCATATTCCAGGGCCACAGACAGGCCGTCAATTTTGGGCTCTACGGAGAATTCCGCCTGAGATAGGCTGTCTTTGGTGTGCAGAAGGAAATCATCCAGCTCTTCCATGCTGAATACATCCTGCAGGCTCATAAGGGGCACGGCGTGGGTCACCTGGGCAAAGGTATTCACGGCCTGCCCGCCAACCCGCTTGGTGGGAGAATCGGGAAGGGCCAATTCCGGGTGCGCCTTTTCCAAATCCTCCAACTCCCGGAGCAGGCGGTCGTATTCAAAGTCCGGCATGGTCGGGTCATCCAGAACATAGTAGCGGTAGCCCGCCTCGTTAAGAAGCTTTGTCAGCTCCTGAATTCTCTCTTTGGGTTCCATAAGTGCCTCCTGAAGAAAAAAATGTATCGGGAACGTCTCCCACAATGACGGTTTCCGCAACCACCACCTGACTGTCAACGGAAAAGCTTTCCGTCTGCCCCAGCACCAAAATGCTGACATCCACCGTCACATCCATAAAAAGCCTGTGCAGAGTCTGATTGATGCCCGCCTGATGAAATTCACTGCGGAAAACGGCATCGGAATTGCGAATGGAAAGAATATGCACCGGGATGGCAAAGCCCTTTCCGGCAAAAACCTCCGGAAAAAACAGGCTGCCAATGGGAATGCCCAGATCGGTGGTGTCCAGCGCCAGAATGCGCCGGTTCACCAGCTCCAAAACCCGGGTTTTCAGTCGGTTGACCTCCATAATGTTGGTTTTCATGGCGGTGATTTTGCCGTTTAAGTCCTTTTCAAAGTAGATAATCCGGTCATACTGGATATCATTTTCCTGCAAAAGCTCCGTTAGGGAATCATTGGTCAGGTCTGAAGAGGTGTTTTTAATCTGGGTCTCGGCTAACTCCCGCAGGGTATCCCGGTAGCGGGCGCGAAACAGCAGCAGGGCGCACAAAAGCGCCACCAGAATCAAAAACAACCATGCGCCAAGTCTGCGGAAAAAGCGAGCCATGGGTATCCCTCCCCCCGGCAAAGCTATGCTCCGGAGCGGAAGAATAGAACAGCCGAAAAACGGTTACAGCTTTTTCATGTGGGCGCCTGCCGCCTTTGCCATCAGCTTTTTTGTTCCGATATCGTCGAAGGCCACTTCCAGCAGTGCGTCGCCGCCCATTTTTACAACAGACAGAATGAGCCCCTTTCCGAAGGCGGCGTGCATCACCATGTCTCCCTTGTTGTAGTCCGGCAGCGGGGCTGCAGAGGCAGCGGGGGCGCGGAGTGTGCCGGAAAGATAGCCGTTGGTGCGGGCGGCCCGCTTTTCGTAGGGCACGCTTTTATGCTCCTCAGGCCGGTAGCCGCCCCGCTTTTCCATGCAGCTTTCCGGAATCTCCTGCAGGAACCGGGAAGGCAGACTGGAGGAGGTTCGTCCGTAAATCATACGCTGGCGGGCATGGCTGATGGTCAGGGTTTCCTTGGCACGGGTGATGGCGACATAGCACAGCCGCCGCTCCTCTTCCATTTCCTCCTGATCGCCGATGGCCCGCATTCCGGGGAACAGGCCGTCTTCAAAGCCCACCAGGAATACGTGGGGAAATTCCAGGCCCTTGGCAGAGTGCACCGTCATCATCACCACGGTATCGTCCCCTTCGCTGTATTGCTCCAGATCGGTATACAGGGCGATTTCCTCCAGGAAACCTGCCAGAGTGGGCTCCAGGGTATTTTCCATATAGGCGTGGATGCTGGACTTTAATTCCTTGACGTTTTCCAGCCGGGTCTTATTCTCCTCCGTGGGCTTGGCGGTGAGCATATCGGCATAACCGGTGCGCACCAATAGCTCATCATAGAATTCCGGCAGGCTCATGCCGTCGGCAAGCAGCTGGGCCAGGCCTTCAATCAGGGCGCTGAACTGCAGGAGCTTTGTGGCGGATTTTTCCAGGGGAGCATAGCTGTAGGGGTCAGAGAGGACGGCATACAGGCTCTTGCCCTCGGTATCTGCCAGACGCTGGACGGTTTCGATGGTCTTCGCCCCCAGCCCTCTGGGGGGATTGTTGACAATTCGGGCCAGACGCAGATCGTCTGCCCGGTTATTGATGACGCAAAGATAGGAAAGCATATCCTTCACTTCCGCCCGGTCAAAGAACCTGGTGCCCCCAATGACCTTGTAGGGAATGCCGTTGCGTTTCAGGGCATATTCCATGGCGTTGGACTGGGCATTGGTGCGGTAAAGGATGGCGTAGTCTTTAAAGTTCTTTCCCTTAGAGCCTGCCAGGATCTGGCCGGCAACAAAATTTCCCTCACTGGATTCATCGTTTGCTTCGTACACCAGGATGGGCGCGCCGCCGGGCTTGGCAGTCCAAAGGTGCTTGCCCTTTCTGCCAACATTGTGGGAGATAACGGCGTTGGCAGCATCCAGAATGGACTGGGTGGAGCGGTAGTTCTGCTCCAGACGGATTACCCGCGCCCCGGGGTACTGCTCTTCAAAGGAGAGGATATTCTCAATGGTAGCGCCCCGGAAGCGGTAGATGCTCTGGTCGTCATCGCCCACCACGCAGATATTCCCCCACCTGCCGCACAGCAGACTGGTGAGGAGATACTGCACGTGGTTGGTATCCTGATACTCATCCACCAGGACATACTGGAATTTTTTCTGATAGTATTCCCTTACATCCGCCTCCTGCTGCAAAAGCTTGACGGTTACATAGAGAATATCGTCAAAATCCAGGGCATTGTTGTCTTTCAGCTGTTTCTGGTAGGCGGCGTAAGCCTTGGCAATCTGAGTCAGGCGCAAGTCGGAGGAGGAGCGGCTGTTTTCCTGCATTTCCTCCGGAGAGATGAGCCGATCCTTCTGCCGCCCGATGATGCTGAGCACATATTTGGGCGGGAAGGTCTTGTCGTCCAGGCCCATGTCCTTTAGAACCTCTTTCATCTGCCGCTCGGAATCAGAGGTATCGTAGATGGTAAAGCTGGAGGTGTAGCCCATACGGTCGATGTAGCGCCGCAGGATCCGGCAGCAGGCGGCGTGGAAGGTCATGGCCCAGATATCCCCGGCTCCCTCTCCCAGCATGGTTTCCAGACGATCCCGGAGCTCTCCGGCGGCTTTGTTGGTAAAGGTGATGGCGATGACGTTCCAGGGCTTTACCGGCTCTAAGGCGCACAGCCCGTCCGCACGGATCTGTTCATTCTCACTAGGGGTATCGGAAAGGCCTTCCAAAAAGAGGACGTCGTCTTCCGTTACAAAGCCCGGAATTTCCTTACCCTCAGAGCCCCGACCGTAGCGCAGAAGGTTCGCAATCCGGTTGATGAGGACGGTGGTTTTGCCGGAGCCTGCACCGGCTAAAAGCAGCAGCGGCCCTTCGGTGGTGAGCACTGCCTGCCGTTGCATATCGTTGAGCATGGAAAAGCGGCCTTCGATGTATTTCTTTCGGGCCGCAAGGAATCGCATATCCAAAGAGTCGTTCATAAAAGCACCTGTCATTTCTCTAAATTCGTGCTCTTATTTTACAATAGATTCTCCTAAAATGCAAGGCGCATCACAGAAGCTTTTCCCGCAGCAGCCCCAGGGCCCGGCGCTCGATCCTGGATACCTGCACCTGGCTGATGTGCAGGATGGCGGCGGTTTTCTGCTGGGTCAGGCCGTGGAAATACCGCATTCCCACCACCTGCTGTTCCCGCTCCGGCAGGGCCCGGATTGCCTGGCGCAGGGCGATTTTTTCCACCATCCGCTCTTCGGACTCCGTATCCGTCAGGATGGATTCCAGGCAAAAGCCATCCTCCCCCGTCTCCCGATAGATGGATTCCGTGGCGGCGGTGGCGGTTTCGCACAGGGCGATATCCTCCGGGCTGAGCCCAGTTTCCCGGCTGATTTCCTGCAGCCCGGGCTCCCGGCCCAGCAGGTGGGTCAGCCGGTTTCTGGCGGATTTTACGGCGGCGGACTGCTCCTTTAGCCCACGGGAAACCTTAACCGTGCCGTCATCCCGGAGAAACCTGCGGATTTCCCCGGCAATTTTCGGCACGGCATAGGTGGAAAACCGGGTTCCAAAGGCGGTATCGAACCCCTCTACCGCCTTTAAAAAGCCCAGGCAGCCCAGCTGGTACAGATCGTCCAGCTCTGTGCCCCTGCCCTGATACCGCCGGGCAACGGCCCAGATGAGCCCTGCATTTTCCTCCACCAGGGAAGCCTTTGCCTCCTCGTCCCCGGCCTGAGCCCGGGCAATGAGCGCTTCCGGGCCGGTCACTGGCGGCGCTGGAGCTTCCGGCGCATGTGCACTGCCGTGCCTTTGCCGGGGACGGATGTAATTTCCAGGTCGGTCATGAAGCTCTCCATAATGGTAAAGCCCATGCCGCTGCGCTCTGCCCCGCCGGTGGTAAAGCTGGGCCGCCGGGCCTTTTCCACATCCGGAATGCCGATGCCCTTATCCTTGATGACGATATCCAGCACATTGTCCTTTAGAATCCGGCAGCGCAGGGTGATAATGCCCAGCTTTTCCGGATAGGCGTGAACGATGCAGTTGGTCACCGCCTCGGAAACCGCCGTGCGGATATCCCCCAGCTCTTCCAGGGTGGGATCCATCTGGGCGGCAAAGCAGGCTACGGCACTGCGGGCAAAGGATTCGTTGCAGGATTTGCTGGGAAATTCCAAAATCATATAGTTTCCAAACTTCATGATACCGCCTCCCTCAGCTCCACCAGCTTGTCTAACCCCGATGCCCGGAATACCCGCATCGGCTGAGGGGACAGGCCGGTGAGCAGCAGCTTTCCTTCGATCTGGCTCATGGAGCGCAGCGCGTTTATCACCACGGCAATGCCGGAAGAATCCACAAAGGTCACATCCCGGAAGTCCAGCACGCAGGTTTCCGGCATATAGGTTTCGATTTTTGCGGCGATGATTTTAATATAGGTTTTGGCGCAGTGGTGGTCAATTTCCCCCGTAAGGGCAATGGTCAATTTGTCCCCCTCCTGGAAACTGGTGAAATTCATGGGTATTCCTCCTCTTGGAATTTTCTAAAAACAGTATAATTCCCTTTGAACGCGGACTGTGTCGTTTTGATGCAGGGCAAAAAAATATTCCCCTGAAAGGCAAATCCTTTCAGGGGAATATTGGCATTCTTGCGTATCCGGCAATGGGCAGAAATTACATACTCTTTTTCAGAGCGGCTGCGCTCTCTTCCAGAGAGGCGATCAGGTCGGCAGCCTTCTTGGCCTTCTCCCGCTCGGCGGCAACCACCGCTTCCGGGGCCCGGGAAACGAAGTTTTCGTTGGAAAGCTTGCCCTGGAGGGCCGCCAGATTCTTCCTGGCCTTTTCCAGCTCCTTGGCAATCCGCTCCAGCTCCTTGGCAAAGTCCACCAGCTGACCCATGGGGATATAGAGCTTGGCGTCACTGGTGGCGCAGGTCACCAGGCCATCCAGGCTTTCGGGCTCTTTTTCCAGCAGCTCCACCCGGTCGGCATAGGCCAGTCTCTGGATAAAGCCCTCACCCTCGGCAAACACCTTGGGGTTGGCGGTGAGCACATAGAGGGTTGCCTTTTTGGAGGGGGGAACGTTCATTTCCGCTCTGCGGTTGCGGATGGCCCGGATGGCGTTCATAACAGACTCCATGTGGGCTTCCTCCGTCTTAAAATTCAGCGCCTCCTGATAAACGGGCCAGGAAGCCACAATCAGAGCGCTCTCCCGCTTGGGCAGGCTCTGCCAGATCTCCTCAGTGATGAAGGGCATGAAGGGATGCAGCAGCCGCAGCACCTGATCCAGCACATACACCAGCACCTGCAGAGCGGTCTGCTTCCGGGCGGCATCCTCGCTGTACAGACGGGCCTTGGTCAGCTCGATATACCAGTCGCAGTAGGTATCCCAGATAAAGTCGTAAACCTTCTGAACGGCAATGCCCAGCTCATACCGCTCCATGTTGTCCGTAACCTCGGAAACCAGGGTATTGAGCTTGGAGAGCACCCACTTATCGGCAATTTCCAGCTCCTGAGGCAGCTCCGGGGTAAAGTCCTCACTCAGGTTCATGAGCACATACCGGGATGCGTTCCACAGCTTATTGGCAAAGTTCCGCATGGCCTCGCACCGCTCCACATAGAAGCGCATATCGTTGCCGGGGGAATTGCTGGTGACCATGTTCATCCGCAGGGCGTCGCAGCCGTATTTATCAATCATTTCCAGAGGATCGATGCCGTTGCCCAGGGACTTGGACATCTTGCGGCCCTTGTCATCCCGCACCAGGCCGTGGATCAGCACCGTCTGGAAGGGCGCCTTGCCAGTGTGCTCGCAGCCGGAGAAGATCATCCGGGCAACCCAGAAGAAGATGATATCGTAGCCCGTGACCAGCACGTTGGTGGGATAGAAATAGTCCAGATCCGGAGTCTTTTCCGGCCAGCCCAGGGTTTCAAAGGGCCACAGGGCGGAGGAGAACCAGGTGTCCAGCACATCGGGGTCCCGCTCAATATGGGTAGAGCCGCACTTTTCGCACTTGCAGGCATCCTGCCGGGATACGGTGATGTGACCGCAGTCGGCGCAGGTCCAGGCGGGAATCTGGTGGCCCCACCACAGCTGACGGGAGATGCACCAATCCCGGACGTTTTCCATCCAGTTGAGGTAGGTCTTGGTAAAGCGGTCAGGGACAAACTTGGTTTCCCCGTCCTTGACAACCCGGATGGCCTCCTCTGCCAGGGGCTTCATCCTGACAAACCACTGGGCGGAGATAATGGGCTCCACATCGTTGTGGCAGCGGTAGCAGGTGCCCACATTGTGGGAGTAGTCCTCCACCTTTACAAGATAGCCCTGCTCTTCCAGGTCGGCAACAATGGCCTTTCTGGCTTCGTAGCGATCGAGGCCCTCATATTTGCCGCCCAGGGAATTGACCTTGCCCTCGTCATCCAGCACCCGGATAACCTCCAGGTTGTGCCGCAGGCCCACTTCAAAGTCGTTGGGGTCATGGGCCGGGGTCATTTTCACGCAGCCGGTGCCAAATTCCATTTCCGCATAGTCGTCAGCGACAACAGGGATGGGCTTATTCAGCAGGGGCAGAATGACATTTTTGCCAACGATTGCCTTGTAGCGGTCATCGTTGGGGTTGACGCACACGCCGGAGTCGCCCAGCATGGTTTCCGGACGGGTAGTGGCAACCACCACTTCCCCACTGCCATCCTCCAAAGGATAGCGGATGTGCCACAGGTGACCGGGCTTATCCACATACTCCACCTCGGCGTCGCTCAGGGCGGTGACGCAGTGGGGGCACCAGTTGATGATCCGGCTGCCCTTGTAGATCAGGCCTTTTTCGTACAGGGAAACAAATACCTCCCGCACGGCCTTGGAGCAGCCCTCGTCCATGGTAAACCGGGCGCGCTCCCAGTCGCAGCTGGAGCCCAGCTTCTTCTGCTGCTCCACAATCCGGTTGCCAAAGCGATTTTTCCAGTCCCATACCCGCTCCAGGAACTTTTCCCGGCCCAGGTCGTACCGGGTCAGGCCTTCCTTGCGCAGCTCCTCTTCCACCTTGATCTGGGTGGCGATGCCGGCATGGTCCACACCGGGAATCCAAAGGGCGTTGTAGCCCTGCATCCGCTTAAAGCGGATGATGCTGTCCTGCAGGGTTGCGTCCATGGCGTGGCCCATGTGCAGCTGACCGGTAACATTGGGGGGCGGCATAACGATGGTGAAGGGCTTTTTGCTTTCATCCCGCTCTGCGTGGAAATAGCCGCCCTCCTCCCACATTTTGTAGATTTCGGATTCTACGGCTTTTGGCTCGTAGACCTTGTTCAGTTCTTTTGCCATGATATTCTCCTTTCCATGAAAAAACCCCGGGTGCAAAACACCCAGGGCGAAAAACTTTCCGCGGTACCACCTGAATTTCCGGAAAACCGGACACTCTTGTGCTATAACGGGCTTACCCGTACTGCCATACTCCAATTCCGGCAGTCCGCTCCCGGGCGACCATCCGTTCTTTTCCGTATGTGCTCCCAGCAAATGCACATTTCTCTTTCCGGAAACAGAAACGGAACCTCCCGTTCTGCGCGTTTCAGAACCATATATGGGGTATTTTACTCAATGCCGCATATTTTGTCAAGGGGAAAATGGGTCTTTTCCCTTGACGCATAGGCATTCGGCGGGTATAATAAGACCAACTAAGCACAATGGAGCAAAAAGCTATGGCAAAACTTTCTTTGGTGGTTCCCTGCTACAACGAGGGAGAAAACGTGCTTCCCTTCCACGAGGCAGCGGTAAACGCCTTGGGGAAAATGGATCTGGAAATCGTCTATATTGATGACGGCAGCCGGGATGCTACCCTCCACAATCTGAAAAAAATTTACGCAAAAAAGGACTGCAAGGTAAAAATCGTCTCCTTTTCCCGGAATTTCGGCAAGGAATCCGGGATTTATGCCGGCCTGGAGCACGCCACCGGAGACTATATCTGCATCATCGATGCGGATTTGCAGCAGCGGCCTGAAATCGTAAAGGATATGGTTGCCATTCTGGAAGAAAAGCCGGAAGTGGATGTAGTGGCAGCCTTTCAGGACCGGCGCTCCGAAGGCAAGGTGCTGTCCTTCTTTAAGCGCAGCTTCTATAAGGTCATCAATCGCCTGTCCAAGGTTCCTTTGCAGCCGGATGCCAGCGATTTCCGCACCTTCCGCAAAAGCGTGCGGGACAGCATTCTTTCCCTGGGGGAATATCACCGGTTTTCCAAGGGCATCTTTGCCTGGGTGGGCTACACCACGGATTTTATCCCCTACACTGCCTGCCAGCGCATGAACGGAAAAACCAAGTGGAATTTCTGGAAGCTCTTTAACTACGCCATCGAGGGCATTATCGGCTTTTCCACCGCGCCATTGCGGCTGGCAACGATATGCGGCAGCGTCACCGGGGCGGCGGCCCTGATTTACCTGATCTGCGTCATTGTGGAAAAGCTCACCCGGGGCATTGCCGTTCCCGGCTACGCAACCATCATTGTGCTGCTTCTGCTGTTTTCCAGCATTCAGCTGTTCTGCATTGGCATCATTGGGGAGTATGTGGGCCGAAGCTTTGAGCAAGGCAAGAATCGCCCCATTTATATTGCAAAAGAGATCGTGGGAGAGGAATAAACCTCTCCCCTTTTCATACCCTATTCCCAGAACGGAGAGGTGAAGGTATGAAAAATAAAAAGGTTTATGCACTTTGGATTCTCCTTTGTCAGGCGGTGGGAGCGCTGGCAGAATTTCTCAGTAAGGATGGCATTGCCGTTTATCAGGCGGGAGTCAAGCCTGCCATCTCCCCGCCGGGGGCAGTGTTTGCAGCCGTCTGGACGGTTCTTTACCTGCTTATGGGCATTGGTGCTGCCCGGGTAACGCTGACTGCGCCCGGCATCCCCCGCTCCCGGGGGCTCAACCTGATGGTGGTGCAGCTGGCGGTGAACTTCTGCTGGCCCCTGCTCTTTTTCAATCTCCGGGTGTATGCCTTTGCCCTGGTGTGGCTTCTGATACTTCTGGCGCTGGTAGTGCTGATGAGCGTTTCCTTTTACCGCACCGACAAAAAAGCGGGGCTGCTGCAAATCCCCTATATCGCCTGGCTGTGCTTTGCCGCCGTGCTCAATAACCAGGTGGCAATGATGAAATAACGGGCTCAGTAACCGAGGCAGCCGGTATAGGAGAAGATTCCCACGGCAGTGACATCGGTCACTGCCTCGGAATGACGAGAGCGTGCGTCATTCCGAACCGGCACGCACGCCTACCTTCGTCATTGCGAACCAGCGCGCACGCTGGTGTGGCAATCTCGCGGTAGACTGACCATGGCAGGTACTACGCTAAGATTCCCACGGCACTACGCCCGCAGGCGTGTACAGAGCGCAGCCGCCGCAGACGGCTCTTAGCGCGGAGTAGTGACATCGGTCACTGCCTCGGAATGACGAGGGTAAAACACTACAACGTGCAGCGCCCCCCGAACATTCGGAGGGCGCTGCACGTTGTTATCTTTCTTCCTTCTCCTCGTCCCAGGTGCGCTCGCTGATGATATACCGGGGGCGGTGCTTGGTTTCCATGTAGATTTTCCCTACATACTCGCCGATCACGCCCAGACACACCAGCTGCACGCCGCCCATAAAGCAGATAATGCAGGTGGTGGATGCCCAGCCGCTGACGGTGACCCCCATGATCTGCCGAACCAGAGCCCAAATCACGCCGATAAAGCTCAGCAGGGATACGACACACCCGAAGCCCGTGATCATACGAATGGGCTTGACGGACAGGCTGGTAATGCCGTCAAAGGCCAGAGCCAGCATCTTTTTCAGGGGGTAGTGGCTCTCCCCTGCAATCCGCTCCGCCCGCTCGTAGTATACGCTGGTGCTCTTAAAGCCCACCAGGGGGATCATGCCCCGGAGGAAAATATTCACTTCTTTAAAGTTGGCAAATTCCTGGAGTACCCGGCTGCTGATCAGGCGGTAGTCCGCGTGATTGAATACGACCTCCGCCCCCATCCAGTTCATCAGCTTGTAAAAGCCCTCGGCGGTAAAGCGCTTGAAGAAGGTATCGGTGTCCCGCTTGCTGCGCACGCCGTAAACCACCTCGCAGCCATCCAGATAGGCATCCACCATCTTGTCCATGGCGTTGATATCGTCCTGACCGTCACAGTCGATGGAAATGGTGATGTCGCACTTGTCCTTCGCCTCCATCAGCCCGGCGAGGACGGCATTCTGGTGGCCCCGGTTGCGGCTCTGGCAGATTCCAATATAGTGGGCATCCTTTTTGGCAAGCTCCCGGATGATATCCCAGGTGGTGTCCTTGGAGCCGTCGTTTACAAAGAGCACCCGGCTGTCTTCTGCAATCTTTCCGGCAGAGGCCAGGTCGGTGATCTTTTTCAGGAACATGGGGGCCGTAATGGGCAGTACCTTTTCTTCGTTATAGCAGGGAATGACAATATACAGTTTTGGGGTCATTGCGCTACTCCTTTCCTATTGCAGCGGGAGAAACATAAACCTGGGCACAGGAGTATTCCCTGCAGGCATACCCTTCCTCCGCCATATAATCCCAGAGCCAGCCGTCAAGGCGATTCTCATTGGGAGTTAATTCCGTATCATAGTATCCGATTTCAGGACTTAATACCACCACGATCTCCGGTATGGACTGGGGATGACTCTCGTAATACTGCTCCAGCCGCAGGCTATCCAGGGCCGTTCTCCAGGCCGTTGGCGCCCCGCAGGGATTGTCCACTGCCAGGTAGCCCCAGGGCAGGAGCTTACTGATAAAGATGGGGGTATCGGAACCGTACCGGCTTTCCAAATCTTCCAGCATACCGAACACTTCCGTGTATTGCCGGGCGTGATCCTGGGTGGTGCGGATTCCCGCGGCAGGGCCCTGGGTCATGACGGTATCCAGCTGGCGAAGAGGCGCATCCCGGAAGACGTCGGTAAAACGCTTTCCCGTGGAAATGACCGCAAGGCAGCAGGATAAGACCAGGGCAAAGCGCCGGATGCTCTTTTCCGGCGCTCTCCAAAGGGCCGTCATCACGCCCATGGAGTAGACAAACACCCCCACCAGAAAGGCAACTGCCTCTGTATTGGAGCTAAGTGCCATTGCAAGTCCCATAGCGATTCCAGTAAGGCGCAAGCCGACGGAAAAACGCTCCTGTTTCTTTTCCAGCCACATAAGCCCCATGGGCGGCAGGCAAAACAGGGCAAAGGAATAGGCGGCAAATCCGATTTCCCCATAGCGGTAACGCCAGACGGAAACGGCAGCGCCTGCCAATGCCAGAATTAGCCCCGGCAAAAGCCCCCATTTTTTGGGAAGAAACTTCCAGCCAATCAGCAGCACGACAGCGCTGATTGCCACAGCTCCCGCTTCCCAGTAATACAGGAATTTTACATCCTTTATGGCAAGGGTCAGATTTTCCATCGGCCCTCCCGCGTGCTCCGGGTCGGAGAGGATAAACCGGAGGTTCGTAAGCACTGCCCCCAGATCCTTGGGCAGAAAGAAAATCAGGAAATAGGCCGCTGCCAGGCAGATTCCGGCGAACACCCAGAGGGATTTCCCCCTGGTTTCTTTTTTGATCATCCAGAAGGCAATAGCCGCCAATACAAAAACGGCAAAATAGGGCACGCACAGCACGGAAAAGCCCAGGCTCACCCCGCAGAGCAGCAATGGCCACTTTTTATTGCCCCTGCCCCAAAGGCAGAAGGCCGTAAGCGTCAGCAGAAGAAACAGATTGTAGTAGCTCAGCCCCCAGATATTTCCCCGGGAATAGGCCAGCACCATACAGGCGCACAGAAAGGACGGCAGCGGCTTTGCCTGGGCGCGGAAAGTGAAATACACCAGCAGGCTCACCCCATAGGCAAGGAGCAAATAAAAAATCCTTGCAAACAGGTAAATCCCCGTTGTCCCAAAAAAGAACCGATAGACCGTCAGGATCGGGAAGGTCAGCGCGCTGTAAAACTGCACCGGATGCCATTCATCCAGAATCAGCTTTTGCCCGTTCCATAGCCGCTGGGCAAAGGTCAGATAAAAGCTCTCATCCGACCAGCAGAAGCCGCAAAGCGAGCGCACACACAGCGCAAGGGCAATCGCCGTCAGCACGGATACAAAGGCAATGTTCTCTTTTTGTCTGTGCAAGGCATTCCCTCCCCTCTTTTTTCATCATTATACACCCGGATGTGGTTTTATTCAAGCACAGAATGCCATGTTGATAAGTTTCATCCATCATTTTTGACAGGTTCACTAAAATGGACTATACTGTAGAAAAACGCAGCACAAGCTGTAATAGGAGGTACTTATGGACAAAAGCTTTATTCTTTACACAGACATCGGCCCCAGCCTTCTGGAGCTGAAGGACGCAGAGGTGGGCCGCCTGACCAAGGCCATCTACCGGTATGTGATGACGGGAGAAATTACTCAGCTCCGGGGCAGCGTAAAAATCTGCTTCAATATGATCCGCAGCCACCTGGACCGGGACAAGGCAAAATACGAAGAAACCTGCTTAAAGCGGGCAGAGGCCGGGCGCAAGGGCGGGCTATCCTCCGGCAAGAGCCGCCGGGAAGCAAATGCCGGCCCCGGCTTACCAAAAGAAGCTGAGAATGAGAATAAAAATGAAAACAAGAATAACAATGACGATGTCTATGAAAATGAAAACGGAAATGACAATGTGCAGTGTGACTCCCGCATCACCTTCCTGCAGGCCAAATACCCCAATACCTTTTTGACCCGTCAGGATATTCTGGTATTGATGCAGGAGTTTCCCAAGGACTACGAAAAGCGGATGGAAAAACTCAACCGCTTTATTATCGACAATGAAATCCCCTGCGAGGATCCCCTGAATACCATCCGTATCTGGGCAACCCAGGAGGCTTGCCGGGAAAAGAGCCGCCGGGAGACAAGCAAGGATTGGGGGCGGCTGGGGGCGTAATTCCCGTATTTTTGTACAGCGGCATACTTTTGACAGTTGACAGGGCGCTGTATATATTTTACAATTGACACATATAAAAAAGGCTCGTAGTATGCAAAAATGCCAGGCCTTTTGAGAGGAGACACGGCTATGTATCGAATTCTGAAACTGAATCCCCAATTAAAGGACTTCGCTGGAGACATTGATCTGCGGATGCGTCTGTATCAGGACACCCAAAACAGAATCCTTTCAAATGGGCAGAGCCTTTGCGACTTTGCAAACGCCTACAAATACTTTGGCTTTCACCATGTGCCCGGGGGCTGGTACTATCGGGAGTGGGCCCCCAGCGCCTATCAGCTGTATTTAACCGGCGAATTTAACGACTGGAATCCCACCTCTCATCCCCTCACCCCGGTGGGCAACGGCAACTGGGAGCTCTATCTGCCAGGTGACGATGCCCTGTGGGAGGGCTGCAAGGTGAAAACCGTGGTGGATGCCTTCATGCAGCGCACCTGGCACATCCCTCTGTATGCCCAGCGGGTGGTGCAGCAGAAGGGCACCGTGGAATGGGTTTGCGAGGTTACCGACGACCGGAAGGTCTTCCCCTGGACAGACGGTCAGTTCCGCCGGGAGGATTCCCTTTTCATTTACGAGGCCCATGTGGGCATGGCCCAGGAAGAGGGCAAAGTGGGCACATATCGGGAATTTGCTGACCTGGTGCTCCCCAGAATCAAGCGGGCGGGCTACAATACCGTGCAGCTGATGGCAATTATGGAGCACCCCTACTACGGCAGCTTCGGCTATCAGGTAGCCAACTTCTATGCCGCCTCCAGCTGGTTCGGCAAGCCGGAAGACCTGAAATACCTGGTAAACAAAGCCCACGAGATGGGGCTGTGCGTGCTGCTAGATGTGGTTCACTCCCACGCAGTAAAGAACACCACCGAGGGCATCAATATGTTTGACGGAACCACCTGGCAGTTCTTCCACGATGGGGGCAAGGGCGACCACCCCGCCTGGGATACCAAGTGCTTCGACTACGGCAAAACCGGCGTCATCCATTTCCTGCTGAGCAACCTGAAATTCTGGATGACCGAATACCATTTCGATGGCTTCCGGTTTGACGGCGTCACCTCCATGCTCTACCATGACCACGGCCTGGGCACGGACTTCAATACCAATGATAAGTATTTTTCCTACAATACCCATACAGAGGCCATCACCTATTTGCAGCTGGCAAACCAGCTCATCCGCCAGGTAAACCCCATGGCAGTGACCATTGCCGAGGATATGTCCGGTATGCCCGGTATGTGCCTGCCCATTGCCGATGGCGGCATCGGCTTTGATTACCGTCTGGGCATGGGGCTGCCGGATATGTGGATCCGCACCGTGCGGGACAAGCGGGATGAGGATTGGGATATTTTCGGAATGTGGTGCAATATGTGTATGCGCCGCCCGGGAGAGAACACCGTTGCCTACGTAGAGAGCCACGACCAGGCACTGGTGGGCGACAAAACCCTGATTTTCCGCCTGGCAGACGCCGCCATGTACACCGATATGGACAAGGCCACCCACAACCCGGTGATCGACCGCGCCATTGCTCTGCACAAAATGGCCCGCCTCTTTACCCTTGCCGGAGGCGGCGAAGCCTACCTCAACTTTATGGGCAACGAATTCGGTCACCCCGAATGGATTGATTTTCCCCGGGAGGGCAACGGTTGGAGCTTCCACTATTGCCGCCGCCAGTGGAGCCTGCGGGACAACGGCTACCTGAAATATCAGTGGCTGGGGGAATTTGACCAGGATATGATTGCCCTTGCCAAGAGCGCCAATTTGTTCCGGATGCGCTTCGGCGACCTGCGGTACCATGACAACGAAAAGAAGCTGCTGATTTTCTACCGTCAGGGCCTGATGTTCGCCTTTAACTTTAATCCCACCCAGTCCTTTACGGATGTTAAGGTCAGCCTGCCCCACATTGCAGACTACCGGATAGTTCTGAACACCGATGACCCCAAGTACGGCGGGCAGGGCCTGATCGGCACCGCCCCCTACCCTGCCATCGTGGACAAAAAGGGCAACTCCGTGATTTCTCTGTATCTCCCCGCCCGCTCCGCCGTGGTGCTGAAAGAGGGAGAAATCCGTCACCTGCCTGCGGGAAAGAAAAAGAAGTAATCAGGCATGAAACGCACAAAAAACTGTCATTCCGCGCCGGTGACCATGGTAACCATGGTTTCCGGTACGAAATGACAGTTTTCTTTTCTGTTCGCCTATACAGGGGCTTTATTTCTTCCGCTCGGTTAAGCTTTGCGCCAGAGCTTCCAGATAGCTATGGTCCGGGAAAACCTTCAGGCAGTCGATTGCCTGGGCGGTGTAGCTTTTCACCAGCTCCTCGCATTTGCTAAGTCCGTAAAGCCGGACAAAGGTATTCTTATCCCCGTCCACGCCGGTGGCCTTCCCCAGCTCCCTGGCATCCCCGATGACATCCAGAATATCGTCCCGAATCTGGAATGCCAGGCCCAGGAGAGACGCAAACCGGGCAGCGGCTTCCTTTTGCTCCTGGCTTCCCCCACCGGCAAGAGTGCCCAATACACAGGGTGCGACAATCAGCCTGCCGGTTTTCCGGCTCTGAATATCCAGCACTTCCTGCTGGGTGCATTCCCGCTCCTGGCTCATGATATCCAGCACCTGACCGCCGATCATGCCGAGAGAACCGGCGCATTCACTCAAAACCGCGATGGCCTCGGCAATCACCCCAGGGTCAGACAGGGGGGCGCGGCAGGCAACGGCAAAAGCATCGGTAAGCAGCGCGTCCCCTGCCAGCACCGCCATTCCCTCTCCGTACACCTTGTGGTTGGTGAGCCTTCCCCGGCGATAGTCGTCGTTATCCATGCAGGGCAGGTCATCGTGAATCAGGCTGTAGGTATGGATCATCTCCACCGCCGCCCCAAAGGGCAGAGCCTTTTGCGGGTCGCTGCCGCACATCCGGCAGAATTCCAGAGCAAAAATAGGCCGCAGTCGCTTGCCTCCGGCAAGCAGGCTGTAGTTTGCCGCCTGAAAAATAGGCTGCTGGGGCTCCTCTTTGTAGGGCGCGTAGATAGAAGCTAAGTAGCTTTCAATGGTTTCCCGATAGGCACGGGTCTGTTCCTCAAATTTCATCGGCAAAAGGCTCCTCCTTTGGGGTTCCGTCCGGCTGCTGGGTGATTTTGGTTACCTGAAGCCGGGCATCCTCCAGAAGCTTGCCGCAGGAGCGCACCAGCTCGGTGCCCTCCTGAAACAGTTTTAGGGATTCCTCCAGCGCCACATCCCCCCGCTCCATGGAGCGAACGATTTCTTCCAGGCGGGACATTTTTTCTTCAAAGCTTTCCGTTTTCTTAGCCATGGGGGGCCTCCTTTACACTTGTGACGGCAGCGCCGACTTCACCGTCTGCCAGACAAACGGTGATCTGCTGCCCAACGCTTACCTGCTGAACCGAGCGCACAACCCCGCCGTCCGCTCCCTGGGCCATGGCATAGCCCCGGCTGAGCACTTTCAGGGGGCTCATGGCATCCAGCTTGGAAACACAGGAAATATAGCGCTCGTTGTTGCTTCCGATGACCCTGGTCTGGGCCGATACCATCCGGTTTTGCAGCAAAAGCAAATCCTTTTGCTTCTGGTCCAGATATCCGGTGGGACTGCGCAGCGCCGGGGACGCCGCCAGGGCTTCCAGCCTTTGCCGGGCCAGCTTCCAGCGCCGCCCGAAGGCCGCGACCATAGCGGCATTCAGCGCGTCCAGATTCTGCATCAGGCTGTCCTGATCCGGCACGGCAAGCTCCGCACCGTTAGAGGGAGTTGCCGCCCGCAAATCGGCTACATAGTCCGCAATGGTCACATCGGGCTCGTGACCTACGGCGGAAATAATGGGAATTTGGGATTCGTAGATGGCATAAGCCACCTGCTTATCGTTAAAGGCCCACAGATCTTCTATAGAGCCGCCGCCCCGGCCCACAATCAGCAGGTCGGCAAGCTTATATTCGTTGGCGTAGCGGATGGCAGCGGCGATTTCCTCCGGGGCTTCCGCTCCCTGCACCCGCACCGGCAGGAGCCTGACGGCACACAGGGGGTAGCGTCTGCGGAGAATCCGCAGAATATCGTGCACCGCTGCCCCTGCGGAACTGGTGACCACGCCAATGGTTTTGGGATACTTGGGGATGGGCTTTTTGTGCGCCGGGTCAAACAGGCCCTTTTGGCTAAGCTCCTTTTTCAGCGCCTCAAAGGCCGCATACAGGTCGCCGATGCCGTCCACCGCCATGGTAGAGACATACAGCTGGTACTGCCCGTCTCTGGGGTAGACGCTGATTCTGCCCAGGGCAATCACCTTCATGCCGCTGCTTGGGCGGAACCGAAGGGATAGGGCGCTTCCCTTAAACATCACGCATTTCAGGGCGGACTGCTCGTCTTTCAGGGTAAAATAGTGGTGACCGGAGGGATAGAGCTTATAGTTGCTGATTTCTCCCCGGACGGCTATCTGGGAAAGCATGGGATCGGCGTTCATTTTCCCCTGGATATATTCGTTTACCTGGGTAATGGAAAGAATTTTTGCCATATTACACCTCTGTCAGCCGGTTTGCCAGCACTGCGACGCCCATGGCGTTGTCCGTGGAGTATTGGGGCTGGGCAAACACCGGGTTGAGCGGCGCAGTCAGATCCCGGAGCATGGAATTGGAGGCCACGCCACCGGAAAACACCACCCGCAGACCGGGATACTTTTTCTGGGCCTGCCGGGTTGCCTTGTCCACCGCCGAGGCAACGCACCGCAGACAGAAAGCCGCCGTCTCCTCCGGGCTGCCGCACTTGGCATAATACTGCTGCACCTTATTCTGGATGCCGGAAAAAGAGAAGCTGCTGTCGGTACATTTTACGGGGAAGCAATCTTTCCCCCGGGCGGTCTTACTCAGGGCGTCCAGGGCCTTCCCTGCCGGGAAAGAAAGCCCCAGCATAACGCCCGTGCGATCGATGAGCTGTCCGGCGGAAATATCCGTGGTACCGCCGATTTTGGTGCAGCAAACGTTTCTGCCCTGGGGCTCCACCAGCAAAAGCTCCGTGGTGCCGCCGGATAAATGCCAGGCAAGGTGGGGCTCGTCCATCAGCTCCATGGCGTCTGCACTCCACAGGGAGGCTGCCACGTGGCCCTGCTGGTGGGATACCTCCACCAGAGGAACGCCCAGGGCATCGCTTAAAAGCTTTGCATGGGAAAATCCCACCAAAAAGCAGGGCATATAGCTGCCCTCCACCGCTCTGGGCCGGGTGCTCACCCCCACCGCCGTGATGTTTGCCCCCCTGATATGGGAAAATAGCCTGCCGGACAGCTCCGGCAGGCTTTTGGTATGGGCAAATACGGCATCGGATTGGCGAAGACCCAGCTGACCCTGCTTTACAGGCAGCAGTCTGGAGCAGTTCATCCCCTCTGCGCCGTCAAAGTAGGCAATGGACGTGGTGTAGTTGCTGGTATCGATGCCAATGGTTCCCATGTCAGCCTTCCTCCTGAGGAAGGCTCCGGGCAAAGGCGCCCAGAATGCCATTGGTAAAGGAGCCGGCCTCTTCCCCATCGTACATCTTTGCCAGGCGTACCGCCTCGGAAATGGCAACGCCGGTGGGCACATCCTCTACAAAGAGGATTTCATAAATTGCCAGCTGCAGGACGCACCGGGTCAGCCGGGAGATACGGGAGATATCCCAGCCGATGGAAAACTTGCGGATCTGGTCGTTGAGCTCTTCTTCCCGGTTGGCAACGCCGGAAACAACGGAATCGATGTAGCGCAGCTGGGCGGCACTGGGCCGGTCGGAGTAGACCTGGTTTTCCTGGGAAAGGGTATTGTAGTATTCCTTATCCAGGCGGGTTGCAACCTCCTGCTCCGGCTCCTGACCGGTAAACTCTCTGGAGTAGATCAGATGTACAGCCAGTTCTCTGGCATTTCCTCTCGTCATATTCTCTCCTTATTTCCGGGAAATGCCCCGGACGTTGACGTTCACAGCGGTCACCTTTACGCCGGTCATGGACTCCACGGCGTTTGCAATGGCAGACTGCACACTGTCGGCGACATCTACAACGCTGTAGCCGTAACGGATGACGATATCGGCGTCAATGGCTACGGTGTTATCCTCGCTGATATAGATCTTCAGGCCTTTGCCCCAGTTCTTAACACCGATCAGGTCGGCGACCTCGTTGCCGGGCTTTACGCTCAGACCGGCAGCACCCTCAACCTCGCTCAGAGCGTGCTCTGCAATCACTTCTACAACATCTTCAGAAATCAACACATTGCCGTTTTCCTGGGCCTGGCTAATGTACTGCTTATATTCTGCCATAAGAATAACCTCCTAAATCACTGCAATTCCGGAGGGAATCGCATACTTTTGTATATTGTATCACAAATCCAGAAAAATACAACTGTTTTCTCTCCGGAACCGTGACAATTGCAGGAATGCGCGTTCCGTAAATATTTGTAGGGACATCAGGGCGTCATTGCGAACTGCTGCGCCCACAGACGTGTGCAAAGCGCAACCGCCGAAGACGGCTCTTAGCGCCAGTAGTGCGCACACCGCCCCCCTTGTCATTGCGAACCAGTGCGCACACCGCCCCCCTTTGTCATTGCGAACCAGTGCGCACACTGGTGTGGCAATCTTGTGGTAGACTGACCGCGGCACGTACTACATAAAGATTCCCGAGGCCGTGACATCGGTCACTGCCTCGGAATGACGAAAAAACTGGACTCTTCTATTCCTTTCCCTCTTTTTCCTTTTTCCCTTTCTCGATCATCCGGTGCAGGGCCGAAAGGGCGTCATTCAGGCCGCCCAGCTTATCAATGAGCCCGGAGGCCACGGCCTCCTTGCCGTAGAGGATCGTGCCCACATCCGTTGCCATCTCCCCGGTTGCCATCATATACTTTTCAAAATCCTGGCGGCTGATGCGGGAATTGGCAGTGACAAAATCCGCAATCTGCTCCTGAATCCGCTGGAAATACCGGAAGGTCTGGGGCGCGCCTACCACCAGCCCCGTCATCCTTACGGGGTGCACCGTCATGCTGGCTGTGGGGGTAATAAAGGACTTTTTGGTGCACACCGCCAAAGGAATGCCGATGGAGTGCCCGCCCCCCAGTACCAGAGAAACCGTGGGCTTTTTCATCCCGGCAATCATTTCCGCAATGGCAAGACCCGCCTCAATATCTCCCCCAACGGTATTGAGCAGCAGCAGAAGGCCATCCACATCGTCGCTCTCCTCAATCCCTGCAAGCAGAGGCAAAACGTGCTCATACTTGGTGGTTTTCACCGTTTCCGGGGCCACCTGATGGCCCTCCACCTGACCGATAATGGTTAAGGTATAGATGTTTCCCTTGCTGGAGCAGGTCATATCGGAGCCCAGTTCCGTAATCTGCTCCCGCTCCTCTTTTTTCATATCCGCATTCTTGTCGCTATGCATAGCTCATCCCTCCGTTTTCCTAGAATGCCCGGATTTTTCCGAATCATTCCCGGAAGGAAGCTCTTGCGAAAGGGAAAACAATGGGGTATAATGATGCGGGTGATTGAAAAATGTCTGCAAAAACAAATGCTGTGCGAATGGTTGAAAAGGCCGGAATTGCCTACGAAGAAAAATTTTACGACTATGACGAATCCGATTTAAGCGGAACCCACGCCGCCCAGGTGCTGGGCATCCCGGAGGAGCAGGTGTTTAAAACCCTGGTTGCCCGGGGGGCAAAAACCGGAATCAATGTCTTCTGCATTCCCGTGTGCTGCGAGCTGGATCTCAAAAAGGCTGCCAAAGCTGCCGGGGATAAGAATATGGAGCTGATCCACGTAAAAGAGCTTCTGGGCCTGACGGGCTACATCCGCGGCGGCTGCAGTCCGGTGGGGATGAAGAAAAAATACCCCACCTTTATTGACGAGCTGTGCTGTCTCAGCGACAAGATTGCAATTTCTGCCGGAGAGCGGGGCCACCAGATGCTCCTGCCGCCGGAGGACTTGATTGCTCTGGTTGACGCCAAGACCGCTGACCTCACCGTATAAAAAGAAAGGAAGAAACGTTATGCATTACGAATACGAAACCAAGGGAACCTGTTCCCGCACCATTTTCTTTGATATCGAGGATGGCAAGGTGCACAATGTCCAGTTTGTAGGCGGCTGCAACGGCAACCTCAAGGGCATTGGCGCTCTGGTAGAGGGCATGAATGCCGAGGATGTGGTCGCCAAAATCGAGGGCATCCAGTGCGGCATGAAGAGCACCTCCTGCCCCGATCAGCTGGCAAAGGCCATAAAAGAAGCGCTGCAAAAGTAAAAAAGCAAACGTGCACCCCGCTGCCCGATCGTAATCAGGCCGCGGGGTGCTTGCTTTCTGCAAAGGGTTATGCCTGCAAAAATGCATCCAGGGCGGCAAACTGCCGGTTTGCCCCCTTTTTTAATTCCGAAATATCCAGCATTCCTTTTTGGGCATCGACCATATCCAGAAGGGCCTGACCGGAAAGGATCTCCCCAGCCAGAGCATTCCACACAGGCCCTGTAAAGCCGGCATCCTCCAGCACATGGGTCTGCTTACTGCTGTAGAGAATGGGCACAACGTTTTTCCCCAGCACCCAGCCCAGGATCATGGCATGAAAGCGGGTGGCAAGGATGGTCTGGCAGCCGTTCATAGCCTCCAGCATTCCTTCCGGGTCACCCTCATACAAACGGGAAGAAACGGCCCCCGGATTCTTTACCCGGTAAAGAACGGCGCGGATTGCCTCCCCGTCCCCTTCCGATTTGCAAAAGCCCAAAAGCGTTACGGGAACCCCCCGCTCTGCGCAAAGGTCGCAGGCCTCCGCAATGGCGGCATAGTAGCTCCGGCGAAGGGCTTCCGCCCGGAAAGCGCCCTTTTCCGCAACCAGGCTGATACCGATGCCTTCTCCCCGGCAGGGCGTCTGGCGGGAATTCCAGCCGTAGAGCACATCCGGGGCACAGCTGACCGTTGGGATGTCTTCAAAGAGCTTATAGGAAAAGGTATCCCGGAAGCAGCAGCTTTTCACCTTTTTCAGCTGGGCGGCAAGCTTTTCCCGGTATTCCGGGGAATAGCTGTCTTCACAGTTTGGCCCAATAAGGATGCAGGATTCATCCAAATCGGCAATGGGCGCGCCCTCCCAGAAAATAGAGCCGCCAATGGCAACCGTCCCATCCAGGCCATAACCGTCAAACAGGTCCTTTTGGGATGCAATGTGCCGCAGCTTTCTGCGAATGCGATCCCATGACGTAGGCAGACAGATATTCTTTTGGGATAAAAATGCCCTTTGGTTCTCCCCCAGGGCATACACGTAAAAGGAAGTATCCGGGCAGTGCCGGGCAAGCTGCAAAATAAACAGGTCATCCCCCAGGTTGCTCTGGCAGTAGGCCCTGACGAAAAGCTTTTTCATGGCTACCCTCCTGTGTTTTCTTCATCATACCATACCCGCCAGCGGGAAGCAAGAAATTCCTTGCGCCGGGAAAACAAATATGGTATCATCCTGTAAGAAAGAAAGGATGATACCATGAGTGAAAAATCCCTGCTCTTCGACCTGGACGGCACGCTGACCGATTCCGGCGAGGGCATTATCAATAGCGCCCGGTATGCCTTTGAGCGCATGGGCTATCCCGTACCCAAACGGGAAGAAATGGGCGTTTTCATCGGCCCGCCCCTGTGGCAGACCTTTATCCGCTTCGGCATTCCCAAGGAACGCTCAGACGAAGCGGTGGAACTTTTCCGGGAGCGCTACGTGCCCATCGGGAAATTTGAAAACACCCCCTACCCCGGCATTCGGGAAACCCTGGCGGCGCTGCAAAAAGGGGGCTGGAAGCTGTATGTGGCTACCTCTAAGCCGGAGGTGACCGCAGTGGAAATTCTGGAGCACTTCGACCTGGCAAAGTATTTTGTACGGATTTGCGGCGCGGATATGGGCCACGACCGGGAAAACAAAAGCGATGTGATCGCCTATTTACTGGCCCAGGGAGCGCGTAACGGAATCCGCATTATGGTGGGCGACACCAAATACGATGTATTGGGCGCTGCCCAGCACGGCATTCCCACCATTGGCGTCAGCTGGGGCTACGGAGATGTGCAGGAAATGAAGGATGCCGGAGCAATGGCAATTGTAGATACCCCTCAGGCACTTTTTGCGCTTGTAGAAAAGCTAGGGAACCCCACAAATTAAGGGTGGAATCAATGAACCCGGCGGCAAGGGAACAAGTTCCCTGCCGCCGGGTGTTTTATACCGCTTTTTTTCGTTGCAGCTGGGTGCGCAGATAGTCCAGCGCCTCTGCATTGGTGCAGCCCAAAACGGCTTCGATTTCATCGGAAAGAATTTTCTCTGCATCGTGGAGGAAATTATCATCGCAGATATGCAGCTTTTTCCCAAGACTCTTCTGCTTTTCCCGGTGGGCATAGAGGCCGCACAGGGTCTGCACCAGTTTTTCCCGGCTGCCGGTGGAGGACATATCCCGGTAGGACTGCTTGCGGCGGTTTTCATCGCTGATCCAGGCATCCGCCCGGACTGCCTCGGAAGAAAGGAGCGCCGATAGCTCCTCCCGGGTCAAAAGGGGAGAAAGCTTTTGCATGACCGCAGGATTATCCATGGGCACAAAATACTGGCTGCCGCCCCGGCTCACCGGCTCCAGCACCAGATAGCGGCGCTTTACCCGATTCACGACCCGATCCTCTACCTGACGGATGCGGCAAACGCCGTGGATTCCATACACAACCAGCTGCCCCAACTGAAACATATTTTTCTTCCTCCTATTGACAGATTTATTTCATGGTGTTATTATATAAAATTTTCGAGAAGATTTCATGTTGGGATTTTTGACGAATTTTACCCCCTGCTTATTGGGTAAAATTGCCTAAAAATGGGCTAGGCAAAGAGTAAGTCCACATTGTAGTGCCGCAGCCAGAAATCCGTCTGCAAAAAATAGGCAATCATCTGGGGTCTGCGCATCAGCTGCCCGTACCAGGGCCAGGGGCTTGTGCCGGAAAGCAGGTCAAGCAGGGCTTTTTGATCCACCAAAGAAAACAGCGGCGCGTTCTTTTGACGGAACAGCGCCGCCATTTTTTCTTCCAGTATTTTTTCGTATCCCGGGTCAAAGGTTTTGGGATAGGGGCTCTTCTTCCGGTGGGCAACCTCCGGCGGAAGCAGCGCCCCCATAGCCTGGCGCAAAAGGCCCTTCTCCTCCCCGCCCCAGTCCTTGTATTCCCAGGGAACACCGTAGAGATATTCCGCTATGCGGTAATCGCAGAAGGGCACCCGCACCTCCAGCCCCCAATACATACTCATCCGGTCTTTCCGATCCAGAAGGGTCTGCATAAACCAGCGGAAATTGAGATTCACCATTTCCTTCATCCGCCGTTCCAGGGGAGATGTTCCCGGCAGGATGTCACTTTCCTGGATGGTCTTTTCCCAGGCGTCCCGAACAAAGACCTCCGGCTCTATCTGATGCCGAATATTCTTTGCCAGCAGTTTCCCCCGGTCAGCGGTATTCTGGGCCCAGGGGAAGCCCGACTGACTGCGCACCTCCGGGTCACGATACCAGGGGTAGCCGCCGAAAATCTCATCGGCGCACTCCCCGGACAGGGCTACCTTTACATGGGAGCGGATATGGCGGCAGAATGCCAGCAAAGAAAAATCTACGTCTGCCATCCCCGGCAGATCCCGGGCCAGGGTGGCGCTTTCCAGGGCATCCACCAGTTCTTCCGGGCTGAGCTCCCACTTGTGGCTGCTGCTGTGAAGGAAGGAGGCCACGGTATCTATGTAGTCCCGGTCGGAGCTGGGCTGGAATTTGCCGGGGGTAAAAAACTTCTCTTCGTCCCGGTAGCCGACGGAAAAGGTATCCAGCGTCTTCCCTTTCTCCTGCCAATCTTTGGCGACCACTGCGCTGATGATGCTGGAATCCAGCCCGCCGGAGAGAAACGTTCCCAAGGGTACATCTGAAACCGTCTGGGCCCGAATGGCATCGGTGACCAGGGCACGTACCTTTTCCACCGTCTCCGGGAAGGAATCCCGGTGCTCCCGATCGGTGAGTTTCCAGTACCGGGAAAGGGAGAGCTTTCCCCCGGAGTAGACCGCGCAGCACCCAGGCTCTAATTCCCAAATATCCCGGAATACGCCGCTTCCCGGCATTCTCCCCGGCCCAAGCAGAAGCACCTGGGCCGCCCCCTGGGCATCCAGCTGGGCGGGGATCCCGGGGTATGTAAGGATGGTTTTGATTTCCGAAGCAAAAATCAGGCTGTCCCCCACCGCCCGGTAAAACAGCGGCTTGACCCCGATCCGGTCCCTGGCAAGAAGCAGCTCCCCTTTCCGTTCCTGCCACAGAGCAAAGGCGAAAATTCCGTTCATCCGCAATAGGCTCCCCTTCCCCCACTGGGCGCAGGCGTGGAGCACCACCTCGGTATCGGATTGAGTGGCAAACCGGTGGCCCAGGCGCATAAGCTCCCGGCGGAGCTCCGGAGTATTGTAGAGCTCCCCGTTATAAACCAGGGTATAGCTTTCCTCTGGGGTTTCCAGGGTCATGGGCTGGCTGCCACCGGCAGGATCGATGATCGCCAGGCGGGTATGCAGCAGCGTACACCGGGGTGTTTGGAAAACCCCGCTGCCATCCGGCCCCCGGCGGGCCATGGTGGCAAGCATTGCTTGAATGGTTTTCGGGGTTGCTTCCAGCCCGACCATCCCGGAAATGGCACACATGAACATCACACTCCTCTTTTCACAATATGCCTGCGTATGATTTTCGTTCCCCGGCAAATACTACCCCGGGAGGGATGCGTTATGAAAAACAGCCGACAGATTTTGACTTCCGTCTTAAAAACCACCCAAATGGGGCAAATCGGCATTCGCAGTGTTTTGGACACCCGGATGCGTCCGGCTCTGCGGAAGGCCCTGGAGCAGCAGCTGCGGGAATACGATCAGATTGAAACCGAAGCCCATTCCCTGGCCTCTCAGCGGGGCTGGGAGCTTCCGGAACTGGACCCGGCGGTGCGGATGATGTCCAATATGGTTACCCGAATGAAGCTCACCGGCTCCGGCTCGGAATCCAGGATCGCGGATATGATGATTCAGGGCAATACCAAGGGCATGGTAAAGGGTCTGCGGAATATGCACCAATTCCCCATGGAGGATAGCCAGATCAGCGCCCTTTCCCAGAAGCTGCTGGACACGGAAAACGCCAACATCCGGCAAATGCAGGCCTTTTTGTAACACCGCAGCCCCGCGTGCATTCCCTTTTCCCGCCATTGCGAGGCAGTGCGCACACTGCCGTGGCAATCTTCCCCCGGTCAACCGGGGCAGTCCGTACAAAGGGGAAAAGTCCCTCCCCGTGTGGGGAGGGGTGGCGCGCGAAACGCGACGGGGTGAGGAGAAAACCCGGCAGAATTTATAGGGCAGCCAAAACATCCGGGGGATTGCCGCACCAGCGCGCGCCGGTTCGCAATGACAGTGGTATCCCCCATCACATTTCCCTGTGAAAAAGCATATACTGTTAGAAACCGAAAGGAGGAAACGCCATGCCTTCAAATGGCTACATAACTGCCAGGGCCTATATGAGCTCCGCCCAGATTCCCCTGGAAAACGTGGCTGTGACCATCGTATCCTCGGATGGCACTGCCATTGCCATGCGCCTGACCGACCGCAGCGGCCTGACCAAACCCATCGCCATCCCTGCCCCGGAGAAAGCGGAAAGCGAAGCCCCGGAAGAAAACGGCAGACCCTTTACGGACATCACCCTCTACGCCTGGAAGAGCGGCTTTGAGCAGGTGGCAGCTCAGAATGTACAGATTTTCTCCGGCATCACCACGGTGCAGAATCTGGAGATGATTCCTCTGTCCGAGCTGCCGGACCGCTGGGACGAGAAAGTGCTCTATAATACCCCACCCCAGAACCTATAGGAGGGGATCATGCCGACTGTCATTCCTTATGTACCCCAGCGGATCACCGTCCATCTGGGCGCACCCAGCGCAGACGCGGAGAATGTTACCGTCAGCTTTTCGGACTATGTGAAAAACGTGGCCTCCAGCGAAATCTACCCCACCTGGGAAGAAAGTGCCCTGCGGGCCAACATTCTTGCCATTGTCTCCTTTGCCCTGAACCGGGTATACACGGAGTTCTACCGCAGCCGGGGCTATGATTTTGACATTACCAGCTCCACCGCCTACGACCAGTTTTTTGTAAAGGGGCGCAGCTTCTTTTCCAATGTAGCCAGGCTTGTGGATGCGCTTTTTAACAGCTATCTCCGCCGCCCCGGCTTTGTAGAGCCTCTGGCTGCCAAGTTCTGCAACGGTACTACCGTCACCTGTGAGGGGCTCAGCCAGTGGGGCAGCCAGAGCCTTGCCCAGCAGGGCTATAATTCCGTGCAGATTTTGCAGAGCTACTACGGCGATGTGGAAATCGTTGCCAATGCCCCCATCCAGAACTATACTTCTTCCTATCCCGGCACCCCCCTGCGCCGGGGGAGCATCGGGCCCAATGTGGTGGTGATTCAGATAGAGCTGAACCGCATATCCCAGAATTACCCCGCCATTCCCAAGGTGCCTGCGGTGGACGGCATCTTTGGGGCGCAAACGGAAAGCTCCCTGATCGCCTTCCAGCGGATTTTCAATCTGGATCCCGATGGCGTGGTGGGCCCTGCCACCTGGTATGCCCTGGTGCGGCTGTATGCCGCCGTCACTTCCCTGTCCGAGCTCCGCAGCCAGGGTCAGCAGTTTTATACCATCGCCTGGAATACCACCCGCCCCATCCAGGAGGGCGACCGGGGGATACGGGTAGAGCACCTGCAATATATGCTCCGGGTGCTGGGGGCCTATATTTCCACCATTCCGGAAATTACCGTGGACGGTATCTTTGGCCCGGCGACCCGCAATGCCGTGCTGGCAGCCCAGCGATACTTTGGTTTGCCCCAGACAGGCAGCGTAGACCTTACCACCTGGGATGAAATCTACGACCAGTTCAGCGGCATTGAAAATGCCAGCTTCCGGGATCTGGAAACCTTTCCCTATACTTCCGCAATCATCAGCGGCACCGCGCCCAGAAATCGCTATAGCCGCTCCACCACCATGACCCAGTTCCCGGGGTATAGCCTGTCCATGAACAATCAGGACACCGTCAGACAGGAGGTTGTGCGATGAGACCGCCGGAAAGCTTTTTGGGGCAGCCGATCCGCAGCTTGCAAACCATGCTGCGGGTGCTGTCTGAGCACAATGACAACTACAAGATCCTGATACCGGACGGAATCTACGGGCCGGAAACCATGTCCGCCGTGCGGATTTTCCAGCAGCACAACCATTTGCCCATTACGGGGGTAACGGATCTTTTGACCTGGGAAGCGGTGGTGGAAGCCTACCGCCTTGCCCTGGTGGAGATTGCCTTGCCGGAAACCGTACAGGTGTTGCTGAACCCCAATGCTTCCGTTGCCCCGGGGGAAACGGGAGCGATGGTATACATAGCCCAGGTTATGCTCACCGTGCTGGGGGAAAACTACCATTGCCTCCCTGCACCGCCCATCACAGGCACTCTGGACAGCGCTACCCAGGATGCCCTGGAAATTTTCCAGTCCCTCAGCGGCATTCCCACCACCGGATGCCTGGATCGCCACACCTGGAAGCACCTGGCGCTGCAATTCCCCATGGCCTCCAACCTGCCTGTAAACGAAGGGATACGGACTGCATACGGAAAAAAATAGCGCAGGAAGAAAAAAAATGGCAGCGATCCGCAGATCGCTGCCATTTGGTTTTGAATCTCTACTTTCAGAAGTCGGTGTGTCACAAGTCCGCCGTCGGCTTATCCGCGAATATTTCCGCGGCATCGGCTTTCTTCACCGCCCTGCCTTGTGATTATAGTATAGCAGATAGCCCTGACGATTGGTGAAGAAATCTTGAACGAAGAGAAAAGAAATTATGCCGGATATACATTGCTGATGAGCAGCAGCACCGGCAGGGCCAGAGAAAAAATGCTCACGGCCCAGGCGTACATTGCCTTCCGGGAAAGGAACATCATGGCAAGGCAGCCGCCGGTGAGGGCCAGGGGGCCAACCACGGCAACATACCGGGAAATATGGATGGCAAATTCCCCGGTGGACTGCAAATTGAGCCCCACGGTTTCCGGCAGGTGGGTGCCATTGTAGGCTGCAAATTTTAGGGCAAAGTATACCACCGGCGCTGCCAGAATGATCTTCCGCAGCCGGTAAATCCAAGTGACGATCAGGCCCACAACGTGCTTAAAGGAATCGTAGAATTTGAAAAAACCGGTTTTCTCTGCCTGCTCTGTATTTTTCATAAATCCTCCAAAAGAATGAATCTGTCCAAATTATTGGACGTATGTTCTGTTATGCTGTGGTCATCCAAACGAAAGGTCGTGTTCCAACATGAGACATACAAAATACCCGAACCAAGGGGATGCTTTTTCCCGGAAGCTGCTGGATGGCCTGACCATGGCCCTGTCCTGCATCGGCTTTACCGCCGCCATTGTCTGCATGCTGATCTTTCTGTAGACTCAGCGGGCATTCTCCCGGTAAAGGGCCGCCAGGCCGTGAATCAGCAGATCCCGTTCGTAGCGGATGGGCGTCTTGCACAGGGGCACCACATACTGCCCGATGCGCCCGGTGGCGATAACCGTAGCCTTTGCTCCCAGCTCCTCTTCCATCCGCTCCACCATGCCGTCCAGCATGGCGGCAGCGCCCACCATAATGCCGGAGCGCATACATTCGATGGTATTGTGCCCGATGGTGCGCTTGGGCTGGTCCAGCTGCAGCCCCGGCAGCAGAGCCGCCCGCTGGGTCAGGGCCTCCATGGAAATGCGAATGCCGGGGCAAATGCTGCCGCCGATGAGGGCCCCGTTTCCGTCCAGCACCATTAAAGTGGTTGCCGTGCCCATATTGATGACAATCAGCGGCGGCTTTTGCAGCTTTAAAGCAGCCACGCAGCCCACCACCAAATCCGCCCCGGTCTGCCCCGGATTATCAATGCGGATATTGAGCCCTGTTTTGATGCCCGGGCCCACCACCAGAATATTCCTGGAAAACAGTTTTACAAGGGCCGTTTTCATGGCATTGAGCACCTGGGGAACCACCGAGGATACAATGGCCCCTTCAATTTCCGCCGGGGGAATCTCCCCGATGGACAGGAGCATTTTTAAATCGATGGCGTATTCGTCGGAGGTCTTGGTGGCATCCGTCCGGAGTCTTGCCTGGTAGACGATGGTCTTGCCCTTGACTACGCCAAGGGTAATATTGGTGTTTCCGATATTCACCGTTAGGATCATTTCCATTCCTCCAAGTCTGCCGCACCGATGATCCGGCTGTCTTTGACGACCCCGTTTTCTATTTCCAGCCAACCGGCAGTCCCGCCGTAACCGGCGCTGCCGGGGTTCATCACCAAAAGGCCATCGTCTTCATAGTGGCAGTCCGGGATGTGGGTGTGCCCATATAGGGCAACCTGGGCCCCTGCTGCCCTGGCATCCCGCAGGAGGGGGAAAAGGGTCAGCTTCACATTGTGCCGGTGACCGTGGGTCAGGTAAACCTTGCAGCCGCCGAGCTTTGGCATAAGAATCAGGGGCAGATCCTCCCGGCAGGTGTAGGCATCGCAGTTGCCGGGAACCTGATAAAATTCCGCTTTCGGAAAGCTCTGCTTCAGGTCAAAGCCATCGGGATAGTAGTCCCCCAGATGCACAATGCACTCCGGCTTTGTAATTTCGGCACACCGCTCCATAAAGGACATGGCACGGTGACTGTCTGACAAAACTAAAATTCGCATTTTTTCGATCCGTCCCTCTATTATTTACGCCCTCATATTGTAGCATACCTTTTTTAAGAAATCTAGGCCGTATCCAAAAAACGGGCCGTCTGTTTTTCATGTTTTGAAAACTGCTGCATATACTGTTGTATAGGTCATTTTCCCAAGGAGGAACAGTGTATGGATGAGTTGAAAGCCAATCAGGAAGCCGTGGAGAATGCCATGCGGTTTGCCGCCTCCCCGGAAGCCCAGCAGCTAAAGACCCTTTTGCAGCAGAAAAATGCCAAAGACCTGAAAAAGGCCATGGAGCAGGCCGCCCAGGGAGATATGGTTGGGGCAAAGGCGACCATCGAGGCGTTTCTGGCAACGGAGGAGGCCAAGGAGCTCCTTGCCCAGCTGCGGAAAAATCCATGAGCGAGATGGAAGATCAGCTGGGGGCAATTCTGGGAAACCCGAAAATGATGGAATCCATTATGGCCCTGGCCCAATCCATGGGCAGCGGAGATTCGGAAGTGGGCACGCCCCAACCTCCCCCGCCGTCCCCAAAGGGAACGCCGGAGCCGCCATCGGGGGACATGGATCTGGCAATGGTCAAGGCGCTAACGGGCTTTGCCCGGAACAGCTGCATTGACAAGGATCAAAAAAAGCTGCTGAATGCCCTTTGCCCCTACATAAGCAAAGACCGGCTGCAAAAGCTGGAAAAAGCCATGCGGGCGGCAAAAATTGCCCAGCAGGCCTCCTGCCTGTTCGACGGCAAGGGGGTGAATCATGTATAACCGCTATGTCCCGGGGCCCGACGGGCGCTACCAGAAGGAGCACGTTCCCGAGTTTTCCCCCATGCCGCCCCCGGGGCCCAAAATGCCTGTGCCACCCCCACCGCCGCCTTCGCCGGCAGGGGGCAAAAACATCGGTGCATTTTTTGGAAATCTGCTTCCCGGCGGCCTGGACACCGAGGATCTCATCGTGGTTCTTTTGCTGCTGCTGATGTCCGAAAACAGTACCGAGTCCCCCAATATGCCCCTGATCACCATGCTCATCTATTTGTTTCTGTAAAAAGCACACGGCAGGCGTCCTTCATTGGGATTGCCCTGCCGTGTATTTTTGTATCATATTGAGCTTTTGCCTGCGGGTAAGCTTTTTTACCGCAATTTCCCGCTGCAGCGCCTGGGTGTGGCTTTCGCAGCCCTCCCGGTAAACCAGGGCCAGGGGCCCCCGCCCACGGGTATACTTTGCCCCTTTGCCGCTCTGGTGCATTTTTAGCCGTTTTTCCGCGTCCCGGGCGATGCCGGTGTACAGCGTCCCGTCCCCGCACAACAGGATATACACTTCCCACTCATACTCCATGGCGGCCCAGCTTTCCGAAAAAGGGCTTTTCCAGCAGCTTATCCAGCAGGAAAAAGGTCACGTTTCCCAGCAGAAGCAGCACGACCAGCATAACTGCCCCCAGCCCCCGGAACTCCTGCACCAATTCCGGCACCCCCAGCACAAAAAGCAAAAGCCCATACAGTAGAAACACGCTGCCGTTAAACAGCAGTCCTTTCCACACAAGACGCAGTCTGCGCTTGTCCAGCCAGGGCTTTACCAGGGGATAGTACCCCAAAAAGACAAACACCCAGGCCTCCTCCCGCTCTGCAACCAGCAGCAGGGAGAGAATCGCCACCGCACTGTACCAGGCCCAGCCCAGGCGACTGCCGCAGGCGCTTTTTACCACCTGCAAAAGCAGGGCGCAGAGCATGGGGGCAACATAGGTTGCGATGCCCAAAAGTCCCCCCAGCCACATGATGCTCACTGCCAGAGCTGCCAGAACGCCCCCAAGGGAAACGGTGCTGGCGGGTGTATTCTTTGAATGCAACGCAAATTCCCCTTTCTATAGGAACATTATATAAAACAAGGCTGCAAATTGCAGCACTTTTTGTTGACATTTTTGTATGTGTGGAGTATATTTATGCCAAAGGGAAATTTCAAACCTTTCCATAGCGGTTATTTTTGAAATCTGAAAATCAATCAGGAGGTTCTTTTTATGGAAGACTACGGTGCAATGATCCGCAACACCTTTGAGCTGGGCAGCGTCCGGGATGCCGAAGCCTTATTTGAGGCTTGCGTCCAGAGTGCATTCCCCACCTTCCACTTCCGCCGTCTGGAGCTCATCCGTTTTGTAAAGGAGGAGCAATATATGGAGGGCAGAAGCTGGAATCATGTGTTTGAAATCAAGGCAGATAAGCTCAATGGCTCCCCTGTCTGGACCGTCAAGTGCCACCGGGTCACCATGGGAAAAACACCGGATAAGCAGGTGTACCTAGACTACATGACCCTTGGCTTTGTCTCCTACCTGGAAGAGGGCTGACGCCTCCGCCTTTTCATTACGAGCCACCGCGCAGACTTCCATTCGTCATTGCGAACCACCGCGCAGACTTCCATTCGTCATTGCGAACCACTGCGCAGACTTTCATTCGTCATTGCGAACCAGTCCGCAGACTGGTGTGGCAATCTCGGACGAAGCAGCTCTTACAAGAAAATGATTCCCGCAGCACGAATTCGTATGTCCCAGCATTTCCGGCAAACTGGTTGCCGGGAAAGCTGGGACATTTTTCTTTTTGCAGCAGTCCCTATTGGTTGTTATTCTGCCCGCTCCATGAGCCAGTCCCCGACACGTACATATTTGCCTTCCTGCACCCACTGCCGGACATAGTCCGAATCCCAGTCCAGAACGATGCAATAATATGTATCTATTCCCTGTTCGTCAATCGGCTTCTCGCTGGAAATAAAGCGGATGCTGGATTCCGGGCATAGATAACGCATCAGCAGATAGTAGTATAGATCTCTATCAGGATTGATAAATGTATAGTTTTCGTTGGGATAATTATCCCCAATGAGGGCCAGGGTTCGATCCATCGGTTCCCTCATTTCGTAGGTATAGGTTTGGTTTTGGGGAACGAATATCCCCTGGATTTTGAAGGCAGCCTGTAAAAAGGGGAAAAAAACAAGAATACACAAGCTGATGGCAATTTCCATTTTCCTGTATTTCTCCCAATCAAAGCCATCCAAAACGGAACTAAAGCAATAGCAAACCCAACACATAGCCGCAAGGATAATCGTGCTATAATACCGTTCGATTGACGCAAGGTTCTCTATTTCAATTGTTGACATAGAAACAACATACATTGCCAGTGTGCCAAGAAGATACGCCAGAAGGCAAACCGTAACGATGCATGCTTGTCTCCTATAAGTTGGAAACTTCTGTCTATCTCCCAGGAAAACGATCGTACCTGTCACGAGTATGGAGACCACAAACATCCATGTTTTCGAGTTTTCCACGACAAACAGAAACATTTCCTTTGCCAGCGTTAAAATCTCCCCAGCGTTTCTTTGAGACAGTATGGATATGTAGCGGGAAGCATTCATGGCATGTGTGCTGTAATCCGGTGCAGAATATACAAGTTTGCAGTGACGGTTCCATACAACATAAGCCAAAACCGCAATGCCTCCCAGGCTGAACCGTTTAATCCACTGCTTGTCTGCTTTCCCCGCCCAAAGAATCAGAACGCAGGCAATTGCAACAAAGAAAACAGAGGTATTCTTGATTTGCGAATTTGCCACCAAAAAGGCAGCCGTAATCAGGAAACTGGAAGGTGTCAGCTTTTCTGCCCCACTGAGCTCAATTATGTACCATAGCATACACATTCCTGCCAGGACAAGAAGCCTGTCAACCAATAGCTCTGTGATTGATACCAAGAATACCATCACAAAATTGGTAAAGAGCACCATCAAGAGAAAAACGGGCATCTGTTTCTTACTGTTTTTACGAAAAATCGGTAAAAGAAAAGCCAAGTAAAGATAGCTCTGGCTGAACATCATCTTCCATTCCGAAGATGGCGTACCGGAAAAGCGCATACAATAATAGATATAAATTGCGCTCCCAACAGGGTACTCCTGAAACTCAAGGTAACGTTCTTCCAGGAAATTTGGGAATCGATTTTTTTGCAGTATCGCTTTTACTACTACAGACCAATGGGAAAAATTATCAATATGGGCCAGTTTTTTTCCATGGAGAAACACCAGGAAAATTACGCTGAAAAGGAAAAGATATAAGTACGGAAAGGAAATATAGTTGCGCAGGAAGGAAAGGCCTTTGTCTTTCCACCAGCAATAGAAAAAGGCCCCAATGCCAAAGGCCCACAAAAGGGCAGTCGTCTGTGGCAAAAGATTCAGAATTCCTGCAAAAAATAGGAGGCTAATCTGGATAACCACCGTTGCCCCCGGCAGGAAAACGGCCTGGGTATCGGTTTTTCTACGCAGAAACTCCCAAAAGCCGAGATTTTGCAGCCCTAACAGCAGCAGCCATATAACGCAATATATATATATATATATATTAGGCATATATTTCCCCATATATGTTTCCTTTCAATATCACAAAATATCCCCCATAGGCCGGGGCATCCCCTTCTCCTATGAGGGCAGTAATCAAGAGCGTGCTTTGTCCGCCAGAATCAGCTTCTTCACGGCCTCAATACCCACCTTGATTGCGCCGGAGGTATCCTCGGTCATGGGCATAAACATACCGGCCTTCTCCCGCTCCTGGTTCCATACCACATGGAAGCAGCTGCCGCAGCGCACCTTCCGGGCGGCGGCGACTACAAACAGGGCGGCGGATTCCATCTCGCTGGCCTTCACGCCCAGACGCTTCCAGCTTTCCCACTTCTGCAGAAGGTCATAGTATACAGGGCTCTTCTCCGGACTGTGCTGACCGTAGAAGGCATCCTTGCACTGCACCACACCCACATGGGTGCGGAAGCCCAGCTCCCGGCTGGCATCCCGCAGGGCGGTGGTCACGTCGAAATCGGGAACGGAGGGAAATTCGATGGGCGCGTACTCCAGAGAGGTGTGCTCAAAGCGAATGGCGCCGCTGGCAACCACCACGTCACCGGGGCAGACATCCAGGTCAATGCCGCCGCAGGTGCCTACCCGGATAAAGGTATCCGCGCCGATGTTCGCCAGCTCCTCCATGGCGATAACGGCAGAGGGGCCGCCGATGCCGGTGGAGCAGACGGAAACCTTCTGCCCCAGGAGCGTACCGGTATAGACATTGTACTCCCGGTTCATACCGATATGTACGGGGTTGTCAAAATGGGCGGCGATTGCCTCGCACCGGCCCGGATCGCCGGGCAAAAATACATAGCGACCCACATCCCCCTCTTCGCAGTGGATGTGATATTGCTTTTCTGTTTTCTGCATGATGCGTTCTCCTTTGTAAAATATTTACAAAAATAATATCATAAAGTTCCGCTTTTTGCAAGTATTTATTAAAACAGACTGATCTGACTGGTGTCCGGCAGGCTTCCGAATGCCCCAGCATCCTTCAGCATCTGAATATGGGTCTTGGACACCTTGGGACAGGCGGCGGCAACCTCTTCAATGGAGAGGAAGGTCTTTCCTTCTCTGCCACGCATCAGGTCCCAGGCGGCGTTTTCCCCCAGGCCGGAAATCGCCACAAAGGGCGGCAAAATTTTCCCGTCCTCAATAAGGAATTTGGTTGCGTGGCTCTTATAAATATCGATGGGCGCAAAGGAAAATCCCCGGAGATAGTATTCATACACCACCTCCATGGTGGTCAGCAGATCGTCATCCTTATCCGTGGAGTTTTCGTTGTTTTCAATCGCCTCGATATTTGCCATAATGGCTTCCTTGCCCTGGGTCATCAGCACGGCGTCAAAACCGCCCTTCTGGCTTCTGCGATAGAAGTAGGCGGAATAGAAGGCCAAGGGATAGTAAACCTTAAACCAGGCGATTCGGAAGGCCATCATAACATAAGCCACGGCATGGGCCTTGGGGAACAGATACTTGATCTTTTTGCAGGAGCCGATATACCAGTCCGGTACCCCGGCGGCCTTCATCTCCTCCTCTGCCCCTTCCGGCAGGCCTCTGCCCTTACGCACGGCCTCCATGATTTTAAAGGAGCGTTTTTCCGGCATTCCGCAGGAAATAAGGTAGAGCATAATATCGTCACGGCAGCCGATGGCCTGGTCTACGGTAGCGGTTTTGGAGGTGATCAGATCCTTGGCGTTTCCCAGCCACACATCCGTACCGTGGGAGAAACCGGAAAGCCGCAGCAGGGTATCAAACCGTTCCGGCATGGTGTCCATCAGCATACCCCGGGTAAACCGGGTATTGAATTCCGGGATGGCAACGGCGCCGGTGGGGCCCAACAGCTTGTCGTTTTCATACCCCAGCTCCTTAGAGGAGGTGAAGATGGACATGGTGCGCTTGTCGTCCAGAGGAATCGTCTTCGCGTCCACTCCGGTCATATCCTCCATCATGCGGATCATGGTGGGGTCATCGTGACCCAGCATATCCAGCTTCAGAAGATTTTCCTCCATGGAGTGATATTCAAAGTGGGTGGTGATCTGGTCGGCATTGGGGTCGTCCGCCGGGTGCTGCACCGGGCAGAAATCCCAGATTTCGTTCTCCTGGGGAATAACCACCAGGCCGCCGGGGTGCTGACCGGTGGTGCGGCGCACGCCCACGCAGCCGGAGGCCAGGCGGGCCTCCTCTGCCCGGTTTGCAGTGAGCCCTCGCTCGGCAAGGTACTTTTTTACATAGCCAAAGGCGGTCTTTTCTGCCACCGTGCCAATGGTTCCTGCCCGGAAAACATGGGATTTTCCAAACATTTCCACGCAGTAGGCATGGGCCTTGGACTGGTATTCGCCGGAGAAATTCAGGTCGATATCGGGAACCTTGTCGCCGCCGAAGCCCAGGAAGGTTTCAAAGGGGATATTGAATCCGTCCTTATCAAACTTTGTGCCGCACTTGGGGCAAATTGCATCCGGCAGGTCTGCGCCGCAGCCATAGCCCTTGGGCACATCGAAGGTGGTGTATTTGCATTCCGGGTTGGGACAGCGGTAGTGGGGCGGGAAGGAATTCACTTCCGTAATGCCGGACATATAGGCCACAATGGAAGAACCAACCGAGCCACGGGAGCCGACCAGATAGCCATGCTCCAGGGAATTCTGCACCAGCTTCTGGGCGGACATATAAATCACATCGTAGTGGCAGGAGATGATATCGTGGAGCTCCGTTTCCACACGCTTGGAAATCAGCTCCGGAGGATTTTCCCCGTAGAGCCGGTGGAGTTTGCCGTAAACCAGAGTTTTCAGGTCTTCCACAGAGTTTTCGATCTTCGGCGCGAACAGATTGTGGGGTACGGGACGGAGGGTTTCGCACATATCGGCAATGCGGTTGGGATTCGTTACCACAACCTCCAGGGCCTTCTCCTCCCCCAGATAGCTGAATTCCTCCAGCATATTGTCCGTGGTGCGGAAATACAGGGGGTTGGGCTTGTCCGCATCCTCAAAGCCTTTGGTTGCCAGCAGAATGTGCCGGAATATTTCATCCTCCGGGTTGAGGAAATGCACGTCTCCCGTGGCGACCACCGGCTTGTTTAGAGCCTCGCCCAGGCGAACCACCGTGCGGTTGTATTCCCGCAGCTGCTCTTCGTCCTTGGCAAGTCCCTTCGCCAGCATAAACATATTGTTTGCCAGAGGCTGGATTTCCAGGAAATCGTAGAAAGAGGCAATCCGCTTCAGCTCATCCTCGCTCTTGCCATCCAAAATGGCCTGGAATAGCTCTCCGGCTTCACAGGCAGAGCCGATAATCAACCCCTCCCGCAATTCCAGCAGCTCCGATTTGGGAATCCGGGGCACGCGCTTAAAGTATTTCAGGTTGGAATCGGAAATCACGTGGTACAGGTTCCGCAATCCTACCTGATTTTTTGCAAAGAGGATGATATGCCGGGCGTGGCGATCGGTGATGCGGCCCTTGGAGCGCAATTCCGTCATTCGGTCGTTGATGCTCTGCAAATTGTGGATGTCCAGCTCTTCTTCCATCCGCTTCATCAGGGCGTGCATAATAAGGCCGCAGGTAACGGCATCATCCGCTGCCCGATGGTGCTGGAAGTCCGGCAGACTCAGAGCATTGGAAACGATATCCAGCTTAAATTTATTCAGCTGGGGCAGCATATTCTGGGAAAGGATCAGGGTATCCGCCGCGGTCAGGTTGTATTCCAGCCCCTCCCGGCGGCACTCCGCCCGGATAAAGCCGGTATCAAAATCCGAATTGTGGGCAACCAGCACTCTGCCTGCCACAAAATCCAGGAATTTGGGCAGCACCTCTTCAATGGAGGGGGCGCCTTTGAGCATATCGTCGGTAATGCCTGTAAGCTCCACAATCTTCTTTTCCAGAGGACGGTGGGGGTCCACAAAGGTCTGGAAGCGATCCAGCTCTTCCCCGTTTTTCATGACCACAGCGCCGATTTCAATAATCCGGTCGTTGTTGGAGCTCAGGCCGGTGGTTTCCAGGTCAAAAGCAACATATTCCTCCTGGAAGGAGATATCCTTGCTGCCGTGCACCACAATGCGGTCGTCCACGTCATTTACATAATATCCTTCGCAGCCGTAGAGGATCTTGATATTCTCGTCCGTTCCGGCTACCTTTGCCTTGGCGGCGGCCTTCATGGCATCCGGGAAGGACTGGGCTACGCCATGGTCGGTAATGGCAATGGCCTTGTGCCCCCAGGCTGCCGCCTGCTTCACGGCGGCGGCGGTATCCGTCAGGGCATCCATATTGCTCATGGTGGTATGCAGGTGCAGCTCTACCCGCTTGCCCACCTGGCTCAAATCCTTCCGCTTGGACATGGAGCCGGGCATCATGGCATAAGGCTTTAAAACCACATCGTTTTCAAACCGGTCTTCCATCAGCTTGCCCTGTACCCGCAGAACGCTGCCAACGGCTACATTGTCGATAATAGGCTTTGCCTCCCGGGCCTCCAGGAAGCGGCTGATGCGGATGGAATTGGTATTGTCCGTCATATCGAACTTTACCACCCAGGCATTGCGCTTGGTCAGCTCCTTGTGCTCTACCGCAAAAACTTTGCCCTCTACAATGATGGTGCCCATATCCAGGTTCAGATCCTTCATGGGGGTGGCATTGCCCCGGAAGGGCTTTCCGTAGAAGGTTTCGCTGTCGGCAGGCTTCTTTTCCTCCGGAGGAGTAAACTTTCCCTTGGCTGCGGGAATCTCCGATAGCTTCTCCGCCCGGAGCTTTTCCATGGCATCAAAAAGCTGCTGACCGGTAAGCTCTGCCCCGGCCTCCACGTGAATGGTCACAGGGGTGGCAAACCGCGCCCGAAGCACATCCTGAACCGCCGGAATCTGCTTTTCAATGGCATCCTTGCCGTTGGCAGGCAGGGACACCGTCAGGGCAGTCCCCTCCCAGCGCCACTTTGCCCCGGCAAGAGAGCCCCGGGTCATGGAGTCCCGCTCCACAAACAGAAGCATCAGCTCCGACGGCTCAATTTTGGTCAGTTCCGTTTCCGGGTGGGTGATGGTCAGCTCCAACCGGCGCAGACCGTAAATGCCCATAATATCCCGCACGGCCTTATCGGAAATCCGTCTGGGAATATAGGTTTCACTGTGGGCTGCCACCTCTACAGTCTGGGTTGCGGGATTAATATCGGCAGCCACAATAGCCGCCTGGGAGAGCGCGGTTTCGGTCTCCTCAGGCGGCACATAGTCCGGGAACATATTCAGGAAGGATACATTCTGGTTCATACGTCCATATTCTCTATTCTGCGGAGCAGCTCCGGCAGCAGCTCCTCATACGGAAGCTTTGCCACCTGCTCTCCTTTTTCAAAAATCATGCCCCAGCCGTCGCCGCCGGCAATGCCGATGTCCGCCTCCCGGGCCTCTCCCGGGCCATTGACAATGCAGCCCATAACGGCAACGGTAATGGGCTTTTTGCAGTCCCGCAGGGCTTCGTCCACCCGGTTTACAAGGCCGATAAGGTCAATCCGGGTGCGACCGCAGGTGGGGCAGGAAATGATATCCACCCCGTCTTTGCGCAGACCGGCAGCCTTCAAAATATCCTTGGCAGCATAAACCTCCTGCACCGGGTCATCCGTCAGGCTCACCCGGAGGGTATCGCCGATGCCATCCAGCAGCAAAGAGCCAATGCCCATAGCGGACTTAATGAGCCCCTGGCGTACAGGGCCGGTTTCCGTTACGCCGATGTGCAGAGGGTAGTCGCACTTGCTGCGGAACAGCCGGGCAGCTGCCACCATGGTAGGCACATGGGAGGACTTCATGGACACGCAGGTATCGTAGAAACCGTATTTTTCCAGCAGCTCCAGATGACCGAAGGCACTTTCCACCAGAGCTTCTGCGGTGGGATGCCCGTATTTTTCCAGGAGTTCCTTTTCCAGACTGCCGCCGTTGACGCCGATCCGGATGGGAATATGCTTCTCCTTGCAAACCTCTACCACAGCCTTTACCCGGTCTTCCCCGCCGATGTTGCCGGGGTTGATGCGGATTTTGCTGGCGCCGCCCTCTGCGGCGGCAATGGCGAGCTTATAATCAAAGTGAATGTCCGCAACCAGGGGCAGCACACTTTCCTTGCAGATTTCCGCAAAGCCCCGGGCCGCCTCCATATTGGGCACAGCCAGCCGGGCAATCTGGCAGCCGGCGGATGCCAGGGCGCGGATCTGCGCCAAAGAGCCCGCTACATCGGTGGTCTTGGTGTTCAGCATGGACTGAATTACCACATCCGCGCCGCCGCCAATGGGCACGCCCCCAACCATTATCTGTCTCGTCATGGTCTATTACCTCTTTATTGCAAAAAATATGTCTTTAAACAACAGCAGCACCGTCAGGATCATGAGAATTACCATACCCGCACCGTGGATATAGCCCTCAATCTTCGGGTTCAGCTTTTTCTTGGTAATGCCTTCAATCAGTGCCGTGAGGGCAACCCCCACCACCCGGCCTCCATCCAGGGCAGGAATGGGCAGCAGGTTCATCACCGCCAGGTTGATGGCGATAAAGCCCCCAAAATACAGTAGGTTCAGGAAGGCATAATAGGCGCTGCCGGATTCATCGGCAACCGTTGCCATCTGTTGGACAATGCCCACCGGGCCGGATACATCCTGCACCCCTGCCTTGCCGGTGAAAAGCATTTGCAAAGACAGCCGCACCAACCGGACACAGTCCACTACATTCCGGGCGGTATACTTTACGGTTTCCCAGGGCGTCGCCTGGATAACGGTAAAGGAAAATCCGTACCGCTGGGTAACCGTGCCGTCCTCGTTTTTAAAGTCCTGCTTTTGCATATTCAGCCGGTTGAGCGCAACCTCTTTTCCGGCCCGCTCCACGGTCAAATCGTGGATATCTCCGGGATTCAGGGACAGCAGCATGGAAAAATCGGACATAACGTAGACCTTTTCTCCGTCCACAGATACGATCCGGTCCCCCGGCTGAATGCCCGCCTCCCCCGCAAAGCTGCACCTGGGGTCTACCTCGGAAACGGTAGGCACTACAAATTGCTGATCCGGCGCGAAGAATGCCAGCAGGAGCACCGCCCCTGCCACCAGATTCATAAATGCACCGGCAACCAAGATGATGATCTTTTTCCACCAGGCGGCATTGGGAAAGGCATGGGGATTGTTGGTTTCTCCCTCGCCGTCCTCCCCTTCCATGGCGCAGAAGCCGCCAATGGGGATGCAGCGGACGGAATACACCGTCTGCCCAATCTTTTTTTGCACCAACGCCGGGCCCATGAACAGGCTGAACTCATTCACCTGCACGCCAAAGGCCTTAGCTGCCACAAAGTGGCCCAGCTCGTGGATAAAAATCAAGAAACTAAACAGTAGAATTGCAAAAAGATAACTCATAAATCGCCTCAAGGAAAAAATTTGGAAGAATTAAACGCCGGAAGCTTCCTTTACCTGTGCCCGGGCCAGCCGGTCGGTTTCCAGGATCTCCTCCAATGTGGGATTTTCCAGGAAGGGAACCCGCTCTACCGCAAGTTTAACCAGCCGGTAGATATCGTAGAACCCGATTTCGTCCTTCAAGAACATGGCGACGGCCTCCTCGTTGGCGCCGTTCATTGCCGCGCAGGCGTTGCCGCCCTTCTTGGCGCACTCCCGCGCCAGAGCCAGGCAGGGAAACTGCTCCATATCCGGCTGGCAGAAGGTCAGTCCCCCGCAGCTGCACAGATCCAGCTTTTCCACGGGAGAAGGCATCCGCTCCGGGTAGGTCATTGCCAGCTGAATGGGCAGACGCATATCCGGCGTGCCCATCTGAGCCATTACCGCCCCATCGGTAAACTCCACCATGCTGTGCACAATGCTCTGGCGGTGGATGAGCACATCCACCTGCTCCAGGGGCAGATGATACAGCCGCATGGCTTCGATCACCTCCAGGCCCTTATTCATAAGGGTCGCGCAGTCTACGGTGATTTTGGGGCCCATTTTCCAATTGGGGTGCTTCAGGGCATCGTCCTTGGTAACATGGGTCAGCGCCTCTCTGGAAAATCCAAAGAAGGGCCCGCCGGAGCAGGTGAGAATCAGTCTGCTGACTTCTTTCCGGTTGCGGCAGCCCATCAGGCACTGGAAGATTGCGGAATGCTCCGAATCCACCGGGACGATTTCCGCCCCGCAGCGCTCTGCTTCCTGCATCACCAGCTCCCCGGCGCAGACCAGGGTTTCCTTATTGGCAAGGCCGATGCGCTTGCCCGCCCGGATGGCAGCCAGGGTGGGCTTTAGACCCAGCATCCCCACAACCGCCGTAATGACGCAATCCGCCTCCGGCAGGGTTGCTGCCGCTTCCAGGCCCTCTTCTCCCCACATAACCTGGGTAGGCAGGTCGGAAATCGCCTCTTTCAGGGACTGCGCCCCCTCCTGGGTGCTCACCACCGCCAGCCTGGGCCGGAACTCCCGACACTGCCGGGCAAGCCGATCTATGCTGGTTCCGGCAGTCAATGCCCCCACCTGAATTTCCGGGTGCATCCGCACCACATCCAGGCTCTGCCGTCCGATGGAGCCGGTAGAGCCGAGAATACTGATACACTTAACCATACGCTTACACCGCCAAAGGTAGAATCAGAAGCAGCGCTTCCACAAGGGGTGCCACCAGCACCAGGGAATCAAACCGATCCAAAAATCCCCCGTGACCGGGAATCAGGTTGCCATAGTCCTTAATGCCGGTCTGGCGCTTTACCACGGAGAAGCAAAGGTCACCCATGGTTCCCACGGCAGAGCTCAGAATGGCATACAGCACCGCTGCACCAAAGTTTACCCGGAATTTCAGGGCAAATTTCAAAACCAGGGCATAAATCAGCATTCCCACCAGGGAAAAGCCCAGGCCGCCCAGCACGCCTTCCACGGTTTTGTTGGGGCTGACCACCGGGGCAAGCTTGTGCTTGCCAAACCGGATACCCACAAAATACGCCCCGGCATCGGAAAGAAATGCCAGCGTAAAGGGCACCAGAATGAAGTAGCGTCCGTCGGAGGAAACCAGGATCCGGATGAGCGCGCTGAGTAAGTAAGGGATCAAAAAGCCCCCCAGCACACACAGGCCTACCTCTTCAATGGAAACCTTAACATGATCCATCATAACTTCCGAATACAGGAGCATGAAATAGACAATTAGCCCCAGCATCAGGAAGGATGTAATGCCGCCGTAGTAGCTCCATATAGAGAGCATAAAGGCGGCGATGGCACTGTAAACCACCATGCGCACCCGGCGGACCAGGCCGGTGCGATACAAAAATTCGTAGCTGCCAATGGCAAGCAGCACGCCATACACCACAGTGGTGACAATTTCCGGCGCTACCAGCAGCAGCAAAAGCAGAACAGGCACGCCGATCAGCGCGCTGATAATTCTCGTTTTCATTGTTTATACCCCTCCGAACCGGCGATTCCGTTTGTGATATTCCGCAATCGCCCTGTCCAGATCCTCCGGGCCAAAGTCTGGCCAGAGAACATCCATAAAGACATACTCGGAGTAGGCGGACTGCCAAAGCAGAAAATTACTTGTGCGCATTTCCCCGGAGGGACGGATGATGAGCTCCGGATCCGGCACATCCTTGGAATAGAGGTAAGTGCCAAACAGGGCCTCTGTAAGCTCCTCCGGCTGGCGCAATCCTGCCTGCACATCGGCTGCAAAGGCCTTGGCGCCCCGGACGATCTCATCCCGCCCGCCGTAGTTCAGGCAAAAGTTCACCTGCACGTCATATTCCTTGGAGCGGTTTTCCGCATCCGAACACAGTTTTTGCAGCTGGGGGGACAGTCGGGTCAGGTCACCAAAGAAGCGGAACCGTACCCGGTTCTTCTCCATATCGGAAATGGCCTCCTCCAGATACCGGCGCAGCAGCAGCATAATGCCGCCCACCTCCTCCTGGGAGCGTTTCCAGTTTTCCGTAGAGAAGGCGTACACCGTCAGATATTCCACACCCAGGGTGCGGCAATAGTTTGCAATCCGGCGGAATGCCTCTGCACCGGCACTGTGGCCTGCCGTGCGGGGCAGCCCCCGCTTTTTGGCCCAGCGACCGTTGCCATCCATAATAATGGCGATGTGGCGCGGTGGGGCCAGCTCATCCGTATGTGCCATGCAAGCACCTCTTTCTAAAAGTAAAAGTAAGCAAAGGCCTCCCTGCACATCCCTTTTTCGTTAGGGTGTGCAGGGAGCGTAAAAATCAGATGGACATCAGTTCCTTGTCCTTCTTTGCCAGAGCCGCATCCACCTTCTTGGTGTACTGGTCCAGCATATCCTGCAGATCCTTCTCTGCCTTCTTCTGGTCATCCTCGGTGATTTCGCCGTTCTTCTTCAGCTTCTTGACGTAATCCATGCCGTCCCGGCGGATGTTCCGCATGGCAACCTTGGCGTCTTCGGCGTACTTTTTCACCTGCTTGCTCAGATCCTTACGGCGCTCCTCCGTCAGCTGGGGGAACACCAGGCGAATCACACGCCCGTCATTCTGGGGGTTGATGCCCAGGTCGGACATCTGGATTGCCTTCTGGATATCCTTTAAGAGCTTGGTGTCCCAGGGGGTGATAACCAGGGTGCGGGCATCGGGAGAAGAAATGGTGGCAACGCCGTTCAGAGGCGTCTCGCTGCCATAGTATTCTACGGTGATGCGGTCGAGAACCTTGGCATTGGCCCGGCCTGCCCGAACGGCATCAAAATCCTCCCTCAGGTGCTCCAGGGTACGATCCATCTTTCTGGAATATTCCTTAAAATCTACGCTCATGGGTTAGTCCTCCTTCACAATGGTTCCGATTTTTTCTCCGCAGGCAACGCGGAGGATATTCTGGGGATCTTTCAGGGCGAAGCAAACCAGCGTCGCATGGTTATCCATCGCCAGAGTCATTGCCGTGGTGTCGGTGGCCTTCAGGTGACGGGCCAGCACCTCGTCGTAGGTCAGCTCGTCAAACTTGACGGCAGTGGGGTCGGTATTGGGATCGGCGGAATAAATGCCGTCCACGTTCTTTGCCATCAGAATGGCGTCTGCTTCAATCTCCACACCCCGGAGCACAGCACCGGTATCGGTGGAAAAATAGGGGTTTCCGGTTCCGGCGGCGAAAATAACCACCTTGCCCTCGTTCAGGTAGCGGTCGGCGGTATCTCTTGTAAAGTACTCGGCGAACTTGTTCATTTCCACAGCGGACAGAACCCGTGCGGGAACACCGTGCTGCTCCAGGGCATCTGCCATGGCAATGGAATTCATAACGGTCGCCAGCATCCCCATGGCGTCGCCGTGGGAGCGCTGCATCTTGTCGGCGCCGTCTTTCACGCCGCGCCAGAAGTTGCCGCCGCCGATCACCAGGCCAATCTGCACACCCATATCGCGGCACTGCTTAATGGCCTCGCATACCGGATGAATCACACTATAGTCCAGGCCCCGGTGCTGGTCACCTGCCAGGGCTTCACCGCTGAGCTTCAGCAGAATACGTTTATACTTGATTTGAGACAAAACAAATCACTCCTTCTCTCTATTAGGGCGCAGTTACCCCATACATCGTCCACCCTATTCTAACGTAAAAACAGCAAATTGACAACCACTAATTCTGAGAATTCTTAATAATTTCATAATCCCCCGAAAATGACACCGGCAGAATTCACACAAATGTCCAAAATTATGAAGGATAGAATGTTTTCGGTTGCATTTGCCTTTACAATCGGTTATAATAACGCATTATCGTAAAGCTACAAAAGAGAGGACGGATTTCCACATGGCTGAGATTACGGAAAGCAAAAATTTCATCCACGCCTTTATTGAAGAAGACATCGCCCCCGGCGGGCAGTTTGCCGGCAAGACCGTGCACACCCGTTTCCCACCGGAGCCCAACGGCTACCTGCACATCGGTCACTGCAAGGCACTGATCATCGACTTCGGCACTGCCGAAAAGTTCGGCGGTCTGTGCAACCTGCGTATGGATGATACCAACCCCACCAAGGAAGACGTGGAGTTTGTAGAGGCCATTCAGGAGGATATCCACTGGCTGGGCTTTGACTGGGGCGATCGGTTCTTCTACGGCTCTGATTACTTTGAAAAGGACTACGAGTACGCCGTAGAGCTCATTAAAAAAGGCCTGGCCTACGTGTGCGAGCTGACCCCGGAGCAGTTTAAAGAATACCGAGGCGACCTGAATACCCCCGCCGTCTCCCCCTACCGGGATCGGCCCATTGAGGAAAGCCTGGACCTGTTTGCACGGATGCGGGCCGGGGAATTTGAGGACAACAAGTATACTCTGCGCGCCAAAATTGATCTTGCCTCCGGCAACTTCAATATGCGCGACCCGGTTATCTATCGCATTCGTCACATGCACCATCACCGTCAGGGGGATAAGTGGTGCATCTACCCCATGTACGACTTCGCCCACCCCATTCAGGATGCTCTGGAGGGCATTACCCACTCCCTGTGCTCCCTGGAATTTGAAAACCACCGGCCCCTGTACAACTGGGTGGTAGAGCACGTATCCGTCCCCAATCACCCCCGGCAGATTGAGTTTGCCCGCCTGGGCATCGATCACACGGTGCTCAGCAAGCGCAAGCTCCGCGCCCTGGTGGAAAACGGCTACGTTTCCGGTTGGGATGATCCCAGAATGCCCACTCTGTGCGGCCTGCGCCGCCGGGGATACACCCCCGCCTCCATCCGCAATTTCTGCGACCGGGTGGGTGTTGCCAAGTCCCCCAATACCATTGAGTATGCGTTCCTGGAGCACTGCCTCCGGGAAGACCTGAACGAGACTGCCAAGCGCGTTATGGCGGTGCTGAACCCCGTAAAGCTCACCATTACCAATTACCCCGAAGGGAAGACGGAAACCTTCCAGGTGGAGAATAACCCCAACGATCCCAATGCCGGGACCCGGGAAATTACCTTCTCCCGGAATCTGTGGATTGAAAACGACGATTTCCTGGCCCAGCCCATTCCCAAATATAAGCGCCTGTACCCCGATGGCCCGGAGTGCCGCCTGAAGGGCGCCTATGTCATTCAGTGCACCGGCTGCGTCACCGATGACCAGGGTAAGGTTATTGAGGTTCTGGCAACCTACGATCCCGAGAGCAAGGGCGGCGATCCTGCCGACGGACGGAAGATCAAGGGTGCTACCATCCACTGGGTGGATGCCAACAATTGCTTTGATGCCGAGGTGCGGCAGTACAGCAACCTCTTCGATGACCCCGATCCCGATGCCGCCGGAAAGGATTTCCTGGCCTGCCTGAACCCCAATTCTCTGGAGGTGCTCCAGGGCTGCAAGGTTGAGGCCTCCCTGGTTAATGCCCAGAAGGGCGACTCCTACCAGTTCATGCGTCTGGGCTACTTCTGCCCCGACAGCAAGGATTCCACCCCGGAGCATCTGGTATTCAACCGCTCCGTCAGCCTGAAGGACAGCTTCAAGCCCACAAAATAAACGGAAGCATTTCTTAAAAACTGAATAATATTACAGTTTCCTCCGCAGTACAGAAACAATCGTTTCCTGTCTGCGGAGTTTTTCTGCGGATTCCTATAGGCAATCTGGCAAATATTGCCGGATTTTTTGTACATATTTTTGTAATAACTTAACGAATTATGAATAATGTGGACAAATGTGCTTCACAAGAGAACATTTTGGGTGTATAATCCCCCTTGCTATCTCGTCTTGCACCAGTGTAGGACACCGTAGAAAGGAAACGCCATGGATTTGACCCTGCAAGCAAAGCTCGATAAACTGCTGGATATTTATTCTCATCTTTATGATATTGAACGGGATGTGGAGATTGCCGGATCCCCCTACCCCGCCGCAGCGACCTATTTCCTGCGGGATGAGAATTACCTGCTTTCCAAGCAGCACGTGCTGTCTGCTGTAGAGCAGCATGAGTATGTTACCTTTTTCGTGACCGACCACCTGGATGCCCCTACTCTGAAAAGCCATATCGAGCTGACAAAGCAGGCGGGCCTTTCCAGAATTCAGCCCACAAAGGAGCACATGTTCTCCTTTGTAACCCTGGTGGTGCTGGCGAATACCATTGATCCGGAGGCGAAAAAGCTATTAAAGCACTATCGCTACCGGAAAAACTACCTCATGACCCTCCACGGCTGGATGGAGTATCATGTAGCAGCTATGGAAGCATCCACCAATAGCTTTCTGTCTAACCCAGCAGGACGGAGAGCCCGGAAAAACCTGGAACAGAACTTTGGTTCCGGGAAAAAGTGAAAAGAAGGGAGCAAACAAATCTTATGAACGGTCTTGTACTTCTCGTTATCGGAATTGCCGTTCTCCTCTGCGGCTACATCTTCTACGGTCGCTACCTGTGCAAGAAGTGGGGCGTTGGTGAAAACAACGAGCCTACCCCCGCACACACCATGGAGGATGGAATCGACTATGTGCCTGCTAAGGCCCCCGTGCTGATGGGTCACCACTTCTCCTCCATCGCCGGTGCCGGCCCCATTACCGGCCCCATCTCCGCTGCCATGTTCGGCTGGCTGCCCTGCCTGCTGTGGATTCTGGTTGGCGGTATCTTCTTCGGCGGTGTCCATGACTTTGGCGCTCTGTTTGCATCTGTCCGTCACGGCGGCAAGTCCATCGGCGAAATCATTTCTGCCAATATGTCCGTCCGGGCAAAGCGCCTGTTCATCATCTTCTCTTACCTGACCCTTATCTTGGTTGTTGCCGCTTTCGCAGCAATCGTTGCCGGTACCTTTGCCGCCAAGTATGTGGACGGTCAGCTGGATGTTGCCGCATCCGCTACTCCCGCCTCCGTGGCTATGGTTTCCCTGCTGTTTATCGTTATCGCCATTGCATTCGGCTTCATGGTTTACCGCCGCAATGCTCCTATGGGCGTTTCCACCATCGCCGGTGTGATTGCCATCTGCCTGTGCATGGTAATTGGTATGAACTGGCATCCCATCTACCTGTCCAACACTGCTTGGATGTGGATCGTTGGCCTGTACATCGCCATTGCATCCGTGACCCCCGTGTGGATTCTGCTGCAGCCCCGGGACTATCTGTCCTCCTTCCTGCTGTATGCCATGCTGGCAATCGCTGCCATCGGCGTTGTTGTTGCACATCCCAACATGACTGACGCTGCCGGTGTGGGCCTGGCTATGATCGGTGACGGCAAGAATGCTGCCGGTATCACCCAGCCCATCTTCCCCGTGCTGTTCACCACCATCGCCTGCGGCGCTATCTCCGGCTTCCATTCCCTGGTTTCCTCCGGCACGACTTCCAAGCAGCTGGATAAGGAGACCGATGCAAAGCCCATCGCTTACGGCGGTATGCTGCTGGAGTGCGTTCTGGGTGTTATCACTCTGGTTGCCATTGCTTACGCCCGTCAGACCGGTCACACTGCCGGTGCTACCGACATCTTTGCCGGCGGCGTTGCCGGTATGGCTTCCAAGATTGCCGGCGGCAACGAGAAGGTATTCAATGTTCTCTACACGCTGCTGGTTCTGACCTACTCCGCTTTCTGCCTGACCTCTCTGGATACCGCAACCCGTCTGGCCCGCTTCATGTTCCAGGAGTTCTGGATCGACAGCACCAAGGGCGAGACCATCGACAATATTTCCGGCGCCAAGAAGTTCCTGGCAAACCCCTACGTTGCAACCATCATCACCGTGGTTCTGGGCATCCTGCTGGGCCTGAACGGCTATGGCAAGATCTGGGCTCTGTTTGGCTCTGCCAACCAGCTGCTGGCAGCTCTGGGCCTGCTGGCTGTGGCTACCTGGCTGGGCAACATCGGCAAGGACAACAAGATGTTCCTGTTCCCCATGGCCTTCATGCTCTGCGTGACCATCGCTTCCCTGCTCATCAACACCTGGCAGCAGTTCAACCTGATCCTGGCTGGCGGTGCTGACTGGGGCCCCTACGTGCAGGTTGTCATCGGCCTGCTGCTGGTGGTTCTGGCTGTGGTTCTGGCTGTGGAAGGTGTTACCACCATCGTAAACCACAAGAAGGCAAAGGCCAACGGCTAATTCCTTTTAACAAACAAAGAAAGCTCCCGGATACCCGTAAGGTCATCCGGGAGTTTTTGATTTACTGTCATTGCTTTCCCAGTGCGCACACTGGTGTGGCAATCTTTACCCCCCTGGTAACCGGGGCCGTAATTGCAAGGGAAGATTCCCACGGCACTACGCCCGCAGGCGTGTACAGAGCGCAACCGCCGCAAGCGGCTCTTAGCGCGGAGTAGTGACATCGGTTACTGCCTCGGAATGACGAAAAGAGTAAATTCTTATTCCTTCGCAGCTGCAAAAAGCCCCTGCCGGAATGACCCCGGCAGGGGCTTTTAAAACGTCACTTCTTCTCCTCTTTCATTGCCGCCCGCAGGTGAACGGACAGCACCGCAAGAGAAGTAGCCATATTTTCGTTTTGCACCAGAATGTTATCCGGTACATCCAAATGGGTCGGGGCAAAATTCCAGATTGCCTTTACGCCCCCGGCAATCAAAAGGTCTGCAACCTCCTGAGCGGCGGCGGCAGGGACGGTGATAATCCCCATCAGCACCTTGTGGAGCTTGCAGTAGTGCTCCAGCTTGGAGATGTGGTAAATGGGCTGCCCATCCTCGGTCTTTTCCAGGGTGGGCTTGGCATCAAAAGCCGCCTGAATATTCAGCCCGTAGGCTTCAAACCCGGAATAGGCCATCAGGGCCAATCCCAGCTTTCCGGCGCCGATCAGCACGGCATCGGTGGTATTGTCATAGCCCAAAAACTGCTCAATATCATCAATCAGCGCCTCTCTCTGATAGCCCACCTTGGGCCGCCCACCGTCGGATACAATTGCCAGATCCTTCCGAACCTGTACTTCGCCCATATCCAAGGCATTAGCAAGCGCCGTAGCAGAGATATTTGCAGGAGCCGTATCAGGCAGGCTTTTCAGATATGCCAGATAACCGGGCAGCCGCTTCAGTACGGCCTTGGAGACTTTTACATTCCGTTCCATAAGCACCCTCATATATTTTTATCGATAAAAAATTATATCGATATATTTTTTATTATTATACCACTTCTGCCATATTTTTGCAAGTATTCTTTACGCACAGCTGGTCTGCCGCAGAAATTCCTTTCGCAGCTTCCCCAGAATACGTTTTTCCAGCCGGGAAATATAGGACTGGGAAATTCCCAGCTTTTGGGCGACCTCTTTTTGGGTCAGCTCCTTTCGGCCTTCCAAACCAAAGCGCATATTCATGATTTCCTTTTCCCTGTCCGGCAGTTCCCCCAGGGCCTGACGCAGCACCTGTACCTCTGCATCCGCCTCTAAAGGTCGCTGAATTTCATCCTCCCCTGTCCCCAAAACGTCTGAAAGAAGCAGTTCATTTCCCTCCCCGTCCAAATTAATGGGCTCATCCAGAGAGATTTCCGTTTTCTGATTGGCTATTTTTCTCAGATGCATCAGAATTTCGTTTTCAATACAGCGGGAAGCGTAGGTTGCCAGCTTGATGTTTCGGTCGGAACGGTACGTTCCGATGGCTTTCATCAGCCCAATGGTTCCGATGGAAATCAGGTCTTCCAGGTTTGTGCCGCTGTTTTCAAACCGCCGGGCAATATAAACCACCAATCGCAGATTGTGCTCCACCAGCTTCTGCCGGGCGGCCTCCTCTCCCCGGGTAAGGGCATCGATTGCCTGCCGCTCCTCCTCTCCCCGCAGGGGCGGCGGGAGAATATCGCTGCCGCAAATGTAATAAATCGTCGGTTTCTCTTGCTGAAAACAGGATATTAGCCACTGAACAATCTTCATACAAAGCCTCCCAGCAAAGCCTGATACTGCGTGTTTCCCAACCGATTTGGTGCAAAGGCTACCACAATGGGCGCCGTCCTGCCGTTGATCGTCACCTCCCGAATCCGCATTCCCAACATAAGCCCGCCCTCCTGGCCCACTGCATGATAGGGGATCAGCCGCAAGCCGCTTAAGGGGCGATCCTGCAACGTTTTCATGGGCTGCTGCAGCTGCTGGGCGGTAAGCCCCGTCAGCTTCTCTGCCTCCGGCAGCCCCAGAACCAGCACCTTTTCTCCGGTGATAGGATCTCTCAGGGTGTTGCCCGTATCCTTCAGGGCTGTCAAGGACAGGCGTTTCTCTCCCAAGGAGATATTCAGCCGGACCAGTCCGCCTTTTCCGCTCCAGCCCACCAGGAGACGGCACAGCCCGCAAACCCCGGCGGCACACAACAAAACCCCCGCCCCGCCCCCTTGGGAAACCAGGGTCGCCACGCCCCCCAGGGCAAAGCTCAGAAAGCAGAAGACCACCGTTTTTTGCAGAGTGCCGCCTGTAGTGCCAAAGGCGGCAGCGCTCATAAGCCCCAGGCAGATGAGCCGCCAGTGTACCCCGCCAAGAAAGCCGAAGCCCGGAACCAGACTGGCCCCGCTGTAAATTGCCCCCAAAGCCGCGGCAGCCAGGAGCCTTAGGTGGTTTGGGCGCTCCTCCCAGAATAAAAACGTTCCCAGAAGCAGCAGATAGTCCACACTGAAATTCAGAAGCACGATTAAATCCAGATACATTCGCCGCCCCCCTTGTCCCGGATGAACTGAGTATAGCCGTCCCGGCGGGAAAAGTGCGTCGCAAGCCCGGTGCCATCCTGCGCAAGTTCTCCCACCAACCGCCCCAACCTTGCCTTGCCGCGATAAAATAAAAAATGGGCTGCTAAAAAATGCAAAAATGCATTTTTAGCAGCCATCTGTTTCTGTTTTTCCTTATTCTTCCCTTTTCCGTTCCACGGAACGGATGTTCTTTTCCGCCTTAAACCTGGGAGTCATCAGCTCATGTCCGCAGCCCATGCAGCGAAGGCGAAAATCCGCCCCGGTACGCAAAACAAGCCACCGCTTTTCCCCGCAGGGGTGGGCCTTCTTCATTACCAGAATATCATTCACCCGAATATCCACACTCAGTTCTCCTTTTTGATGCTGTCCCAATATTGCTTTGCCGCCTGCTCCAGCTTATTCGGGCCGTAGGTATAATATTGCTTCCCCACCAGATCATCCGGCAAATACTGCTGCTTGACCCAGTGATTGGGGAAATCGTGGGGATACAGGTATCCCTGCTCCCGCTCTTGGGTATAGGTATCGGCGTGGACATTTTGCAAATGCCTGGGAAATCCCCTTCCCAACCCCTTCTGAACGTCCCTCAGGGCCGTATCCAGGGCAATGTGACCGGAATTGGACTTCGGTGAGGTCGCCATCAGCACCGCGGCATCCCCCAGAGGGATTCTTGCCTCCGGCATTCCCAGCATCAGAGCCATATCCACGCAGGACTTGACAATGGGGATGATCATGGGATACGCCAGGCCCACATCCTCGGCGGCAATCACCATCAGCCGTCGGCAGGCTCCCTGCATCTGCCCTGCTTCCAGCAGCCGCGCCAGATAGTGGCAGGCCGCATCCGGATCAGAGCCCCGGATGGATTTTTGCAGAGCGGACAGAAGATCATAGAAATTGTCCCCGTCCCGGTCGGCCCGCATAGCGCTTTTCTGCGTAACCGCCTGGGCATCCTCCATGGTTAAGCGCAGCACCGTTCCCTCCGGGCGGGCCGCAGAGAAGAGCACCTCAATAGCGTTCATGGATTTGCGCAGATCTCCCCCGCTGGCAGAGGCGATATATTCCAGCACCCCTTCCTCCGGCTGTGCCGTAAGGCCGGTGCGCTTTTCCATATAGGCAACCGCCCGGCGCACTGCCGTTAGCGCCGCTTCTTTAGAAATTTGTTTGAATTCAAAAATCGTAGACCGGCTGAGGATGGCATTGAACACGTAGAAATAGGGATTTTCCGTTGTGGAGGCAATCAGCGTGATTTTCCCGTTTTCAATGTACTCCAAAAGGGACTGCTGCTGCTTTTTATTAAAGGACTGGATTTCGTCCAGGTACAGCAGCACTCCGTTGGGGGCCATCAGCGTATCCAGCTGGCTGGTGATTTCTTTGATATCCGCCGTAGAGGCTGTGGTGGCATTGAGCTTGTACAGCCTCCGGTTTGTCTTCTGGGCAATGATGTTGGCAACGGTGGTCTTCCCCGTGCCGCTGGGGCCGTAGAAAACCATGTTTGGGATTTTTCCGGACTCAATCAGTCGGCGCAGCACAGCCCCTTCTCCCAGGATGTGCTCCTGACCCACCACCTCGTCCAGGGTCTGAGGGCGGAGCAGATCCGCCAGAGGTTGATACATAGGCCTTCTCCTTTCCGGAATTCAAAGAAGGCCTGCCGCAAACCGAGTGCTTTGCAGCAGGCCGAAGCAAATGATTTTAGAATGTCGCAACATCCGGGTCAGCGGGGGCGGCGTTCTTTTCAACGGAAATCGCCGTGAGCATGGGGCCCACATCGCCTTTGTACAGGGGATGCTTTTCCGCGCTGATCTTTGCCGTCACCGTCACCCAGGACCGGGATTCCAGCTGAGCAGCGCCCTCGTATCTGCAGGGGATGCCGCAGAACTGGATATCCTCCACACAGCAGGTCATCACAAACCGACCGGGGGCGAACATATTGTTCTTATCCCGGCGAAGCATGGCAACCTGACCTTTGAAGTGGACGGTTTTGCCGTTGTACTTTTCCGGCTCCTCCGAAACATCCCGATACCACAGGGCATAATCCCCGTCCTTCACGTCAATCACGGGAGCATTGATATCAAAGGGCAACGGATCTTCAATTTCGTCAAACTTCGTGGTTCCGTCGGTGTAGTCATAGAGGATATCAATGCGGCGGTTGGCGGCCCGTGCCAGCTTGTGGAAGGGCATCACGTCCGCGCCGGGGGTCATCCGGTTGAATACTACCATCTGGGCCCCCATCAGCTTGTCCATAACCAGGTTGCGCATATTGGCATTGTAGGCCATGATGGTGGTGGAGTCGGCAAACATGACCTCCTGGGCAATGGCCCAGTTCTCCGGGAAGCGCATATACAGGTCGCCCACCTGCTGCATTCCGTTGAGCTCTGCCACGACCCGCTGGGCCTTGTACTTTTTCTGCAAGGCCGTAAGCTCCGCAGTAGTAACCGTCTGCTGATCCAGCACCTCCATCCAAACATTCTGCTTGGGATAGGTGCTGATATCGTACTCTTCCTCGCCCTCTTCAAAAATCAGGATCAGCGTGCGCTCGCCATCATTGAAGCGGGGATCCTCCATGGTTTCCTGGATAAACTTGGTTTTACCGGAATCCAGGAATCCGGTAAAGGCGTATACAGGGATCTGCTGCATAGCTTACACCCCGAACAGCTGCTGGATGCCCTTTTCGTCCAGCTTGGAACCGATTACGCAAAGTTTACCGGTAACATCGGCAGAGCCGGTGCGGATATTGTGCTCTTCCGGCACATAGTCAAAGTGAATCCAGCTGCCGTCCACGTTGGGCAGAATGCCCTTTGCCCGGAGGATGACGCCGTAGTCGCCGGAATCCAGGCCCTTGAGGGCGGCCTCAATGGTTTCCTTCTCAAACTTCTTGGCAGTCTCTACGCCCCAAGAGGTAAATACCTCATCAGCATGGTGATGATGGTGGTGGTGATCATGGCAGCCGCAGGTGCAGTTCTCGTCGTGCTCGTGCTCCTCGTGATCGTGGTCGCAGCAGTGGTCGCCATCGTGATGATGGTGATGGTGCTCATGATCATGACCGCAGCAGCAGTGGTCATCGTCGTCATCATCGTCATCGTCGTGATGATGGTGGTGCTCGTGCTCCTCGTCCTCATCGTCATCATCGTCATCATCGTCGTCATGGTGATGATGGTGGTGATGCTCTTCTTCCTCTTCCTCGAGGCGCTGGGACTCCAGACGGGCAAGCTCTGCTGCCAGAGAAGCCTTGCCCTCCATAGCGGCAACCAGCTGCTCGCCGGAGAGCTCACCCCAGGGGGTGGTGATGATGGTCGCCACCTGGTTGTGCTGCCGCAGCATTTCAACGGCGGTATCCAGCTTGGCCTGAGGGATGGAATCGGTGCGGGACAGGATGATGGTGGAGGCGGTTTCTACCTGATTGTTGTAGAACTCGCCGAAGTTCTTGGTGTAAACCTTTACCTTACCGGCGTCAACCACAGCCACGGTATAGCCCAGGGTTACATCCGGGCCGGTGACTTTGTTCACAGCGCCGATCACATCGGAGAGCTTGCCTACGCCGGAGGGCTCGATGATGATGCGGTCGGGATGGTATTCCCGGATCACCTTTTCCAGAGCTCTGCCAAAGTCGCCCACCAAAGAGCAGCAGATACAGCCGGAGTTCATCTCGGTAATGTTGATGCCGGCATCCTGCAAAAAGCCGCCGTCAATGCCGATCTCACCGAATTCGTTCTCGATGAGCACCAGCTTCTGGCCCTTGTAGCCCTCGGCGATCATTTTCTTAATGAGCGTAGTCTTGCCTGCTCCCAGAAAACCGGAGTAAATGTCAACCTTTGTCATTTATAGTCATATCCTTTCTGAAATACAAACATTTTTATGCAAAAAAGCCTGGAGCAGCTGCCAATTGCAGCCGACCGGCAATTTTGTTGCCGAACAAGCAGGAGGTTTCTCCCGGTACGCCAAAACCATTCCCGATCGGGCTTTGCTCCATTCAATCTGGCCTTTTCCGAAAGGAAGTTCCTTGACATACTGTTTAAGTATACCACGCTTTTTCACAAAAGTCCACCCAGAATTGAATGTTTTCCCGCTCCCCAGGTCTATTTTTCAAAAGAATCCTTCATTCTCTATTGACAAGCTAGGTTTTTGCGTATATCATCTAGCCGTTGAGGCTTTGCGGCAGGCTTGTCCGCAGATAAGAGAGGAACGAAAAAATGCTGAATCAATTTTCCAGGACGGAACTGATGCTGGGTAAAGAGGCTATGGAGCGCCTTGCGGCCTCCCGGGTTGCGGTGTTTGGCATCGGCGGCGTGGGCGGATACGTGTGCGAAGCCCTTGTCCGCAGCGGCGTGGGGGCTCTTGACCTGGTGGATGACGACCGGGTGTGCCTGACAAACCTGAACCGTCAGATTATTGCCACCAGGAAGACCGTCGGTCGGCTGAAAACCGAGGTCATGCGGGATCGTATTCTGGAAATCAATCCCAATACAAACGTAACCCTGCACACCTGCTTTTTCCTGCCGGAAAATGCGGATACCTTCGATTTTGGAAGCTACGACTACGTAGTGGATGCCGTGGATACGGTTTCCGCCAAGCTTTCCCTGGTGGAAAAATGTGCCGAAACCCACACCCCCATTATCAGCTGCATGGGTGCGGGCAATAAGCTGGACCCCACCGCCTTCCGGGTGGCGGATATCTATGATACCAGAGTGGATCCCCTGGCCCGGGTCATGCGCCGGGAGTTGCGCAAGCGAGGGATTGCCCACCTGAAAGTGGTTTACTCCGAAGAAGAGCCCCGCAGAACCATTGAGGATATGGCAATCAGCTGCCGGGCCCACTGTATCTGCCCTCCGGGCACTCAGCGGCACTGCACGGACCGGCGGGATATTCCCGGAAGCAATGCCTTTGTCCCGGCTGTCGCGGGTCTGATCATTGCCGGTGCGGTAATCCGGGATTTAAGTAACGTATAATAAAAGGGGCTGTGTCCGGCAGTCTCGCTTTTTAAATGTCAAATAAATTCTGTTCCTGCCGAAAAAGTGCTCCATAATCCCGGAGGGCTTCGGCAGGAATTTTTTCTGCCCCCATGGCGGCAAGCGCCAGCGTTCCCTCGCTGCCATCATCAAAGCAGCAAACCCGGGTCCACCCTGCAGAAAGGTTCTGACTGGTTCCGCTCCAGGTTCCCCCGCGACCGTCCCGGCACTGGGCAACCAGTACCCCCCGGCCCAGGGTGTGAATCACCCGGTTGCGCCGCAGGGCCCGCAAGGGAGAAAAGGGCGCGTCGTAATCCTCTTCGCTGAGGAAAAGTACATTTTCCTGCTCTAAGTGGCTATGCAGCGCATCCGCCACCACGCAGATTACCTTTCCCCCTGCTTCCAGACAGGCATTTTGGGCTGTCTGGTCTGCCCCGAAGGCATTGCCGGAAACCAAGGTAATGCCCTGACGGGCACATTCCCGCCCCGCCATACGGGCAAAAAGCCGATTCTCCTCATTCAAGGTTCTGCTTCCCACCAGAGAAACCAGATTTCCTTGCAAAAGCCGGATGTCCCCCTTTGCCCACAGGCAGCCTGGGCTGTCCAGTCCCAGCTTTCTGTGCACTGCCGCCGGATAACGGGCATCCTGACGGGTCAGGGGCACGCATTTCCGCGCCTTTGCCTTTTGCAGATATCGCTGCAAAAGGGCCTCCTCCCCCAGCAGGGCCACAATGTGCTCCGCCATCTCCCTGGCATAGCCCAGGGAAATCAGATCATGGGCGTCCAGTTCCTTTTTCTCTTCATACGGCCCATGGTTTTGCATCCGCTGGGCAAGGATTCGGGTCTGGGCCGTGGTCAGGGGCTTGCGGTCCGGGTTTCCCAGGTGGCTTTCCAGCAGCAGAAAGCCCCAGCGGTCCATCAGTGGAATCTCCGCTTGGGGGCAGGGGCAGCCTTCACTTCTTCCTTTTGAAGGCTGCCGTCCTCTGCAAAGCGCATGGGAGTAATGGTGTAATTAGAATACTTTGCAATTTCATCCAGTTTGGCTTTTTCCGGGAAATTGCCGATGATGCTCCAGGCAACGCCCTTGCGCTTGGCCCGTCCGGTGCGCCCGATACGGTGGACATAGTATTCATTCTCCTCCGGCACATCGAAATTGATGACGCAGTCCACATCGTCCACGTCAATGCCCCGGGAGGCCACATCCGTAGCAATCAGCACCGGCAGCTTGCCGCTGCGGTAGCGCTGCATGGTCTTTTCCCGCTGCTGCTGCCGGATGTCCCCATGGATGCACTCACAGTCCAGCCCCGCCCGCTGAAATTCATCACACAGCCGCTGGCAAAAATGCTTGGTGTTGCAGAAGATCATCACCCGCTCGTAGCCCTGGGAGCGAATCAGGCGCAGGGTGGTTTCCGCCTTTTCCAGAGGACTGCAGGTCAGGCAGTACTGATCAATATCCGGGCGATCCTCCTGCTTGGGCTCCACGGTGATTTCCACCTCATCCCGCTGATACATCCAGGAAACCGTCATAACCTCCTGGGAGATGGTGGCGGAAAACAGGCCAAGGTTTTTCCGGTTTTTTACCTTTTCAATAATCCGGGTCACATCCTTGAAAAAACCCATGTCCAGCATCCGGTCTGCCTCGTCCAGCACCACCGTCTGGATTTTGTCCAGACGGATGGTCTTCCGGTTGTAGTGATCCATCAGCCGTCCGGGCGTTGCCACCACAATCTGGGGCTTTCTTTCCAGGGCCTTGATCTGCCCGCCGATTCCGGCGCCGCCATAGAGTACCGCCACCCGGATGTTCTGATAATAGGTCAGCAGTCCCCGGAGCTCGTCCCCAATCTGGATCGCAAGCTCCCGGGTGGGGGCCAGGATCAGGCCCTGCACATCCTCGCTTTTGGGGTCGATGTGCTCGATCATGGGAATTCCAAAGGCAAAGGTCTTACCGGTTCCGGTAGGCGCCTTGGCAATCACATCCTCCCACTTGAGGAAATGGGGAATGGCTTCTGCCTGAATGGTAGTGGGGTATCCGTAACCCTTTTTCTCCAGGGCCTTCAGCATTGCTTCCGACAGGCCCAGACTTTCAAATGTAATGTTGCTCTCTTCCATAATGGTTTTGTTCCTTTTCGTTTCAATCATTCACCGGTTATTTTACCATTGCTTTTCCTTTTTTGCAACCGTCCTTTCATGGGAAAACAGATTTCTTCTTTTCTTTTGCCCCGCAATGTGCTAGAATAAGGGCCGATTCATCGAAAAGGAGATTTGTCATGCAGTCCATTGTAGAAATTCTGGCCCAGGAACTGGGGCAGAATCAGAAGTATGTTGAAAATGTGGTGCAGCTGATTGACGAAGGCAACACCATTCCCTTTATCGCCCGCTACCGGAAGGAAATGCACGGAGCGATGGATGATACCACCCTGCGGAATCTGGAAACCCGCCTTACCTACCTGCGCAATCTTCAGCAGCGCAGAGAGGAAATTAAAAAATCCATTGAAAACCAGGGCAAGCTGACCCAGGAACTCAGCGCCGCCATCGACGGTGCCGCCACCATGACGGAAGTGGAAGACCTCTACCGGCCCTATAAGCAAAAGCGCCGCACCCGGGGTTCCATTGCCCGGGAAAAGGGGCTGGACCCCTTGGCACAGGCAATTTTTTCCCAGGATGGGCAGGATATTGATGCCCTCGCCCAGAAGTTTGTGGATGAAGAAAAAGGAGTTTCCGATGCCCAGGAGGCCATCGCCGGGGCAAGCGACATTATTGCGGAAAATCTTTCCGACGATGCCGATATCCGCAAATCCCTGCGGGAACTAACCATGCGCCGGGGGCAGATGCTATCTAAGGCCGAGGATATGGATGCCGACACCGTATACAAGCTCTATTACGACTTTAGCCAGCCCATCTCCCGACTGCTGGATCACCAGATTCTGGCAATCAACCGGGGCGAAAAAGAGGGTGTGCTGAAAGTTTCCATCACCTTGCCCGGAAACGAAGGGGCCGCCCTTGTGTGCCGCGCCGCTCTAAAACCCACCATGCAGGTATCTCAGCTTGTAAAGGCCGCCGCAGAGGATGCCTTCGACCGCTTGATCTTCCCCTCTATCCAGCGGGAGGTACGCAGCGCCCTTACCGACCGGGCCAGCGAAGGGGCCATTCACAATTTTGCCCTGAACCTGAAACCGCTGCTGATGCAGCCCCCTGTGAAGGGCTTTGTGACCATGGGCCTGGATCCCGGCTACCGCAACGGCTGCAAGGTCGCCGTAGTGGATGCTACCGGAAAGGTGCTGGATACCAGCGTCGTCTACCCCACCTTCAACGAACGGAAAAAGCAGGAGGCCATCGCCGTGCTCTCCGGCCTGATGCGCAAGCACCATGTGCAGCACATTGCCATCGGCAACGGCACCGCCTCCCGGGAAACGGAAGCCATGACCGTAGAGCTGCTCCGTTCCTTCCCCGATGCCAGCTATATGATCGTCAGCGAGGCAGGTGCTTCCGTATACTCCGCCTCTCCCCTGGCAGCGGAGGAATTCCCGGAATACGATGTCAATCTGCGCTCCGCCGTTTCCATTGCCCGGCGGCTTCAGGACCCCCTGGCAGAACTGGTTAAAATTGACCCCAAGGCCATTGGCGTGGGCCAGTATCAGCACGATTGCCCCCAGAAGGAACTGGATGCCGCCCTGGGCGCCGTGGTGGAGGACTGCGTAAACGCAGTGGGCGTAGATGCCAATACCGCTTCCCGGAGTCTTCTGCAGCAGGTTTCCGGCCTTACCGCCGTCACCGCCAAGAATATCGTTGCCTACCGGGAGGAAAACGGCCCCTTTATCAGCAGAAGCCAGCTGAAAAAAGTGCCGAAGCTGGGGCCTAAGGCCTTTGAGCAGTGCGCAGGCTTCCTGCGGATTCCGGAAAGCAAGGAAGTGCTGGATAATACCGGCGTCCATCCGGAATCCTACCCCGCCGCAAAGGCTCTGATGCAGCTTTTGGGCTGCAATGACCGTGGGCAATTGCCTGCCCTGCTGGAGCAATACGGCCTTAAAAAGGCGGCCCAGGAGCTAAACATCGGCCAGCCCACCCTTGCGGATATCGCAAAGGAGCTCAGCAAGCCCGGTCGTGACCCCCGTGATGAGCTGCCCAAGCCCATCCTGCGGAAGGATGTACTGGAAATGAAGGATCTGAAGCCCGGCATGGTGCTTACCGGTACGGTGCGGAATGTGATTGATTTTGGCGTTTTCGTGGATATCGGCGTGCACCAGGACGGTTTGGTGCATATCTCCGAGGTCTGCAATCGCCGCCTGCGCCACCCCAGCGAGGCCGTGCAGGTCGGAGATGTGGTGGATGTGGTGGTTCTCAGCGTAGACGAGCAGCGCCATCGCATCAGCCTGAGCATGAAGCAGGCGAAAAAGCAATAAAAATGTCGGAGTTTTCCCTTGAAATCCCCCGGTCTTGACATTTTTCAAAGGATATTGTATAATAGCCTGTGAATTCCAAAAGAATGGAGCTTTCAAATATGAAAAAAGTAATGCACATTCTGGTGCCCCTGCTGCTGGCATTCGCCCTGATTATCAGCATCGGGTGGTATCTGTTTGTCTACGATCGGGACTTTACCCGGGATATGCTGCTGCAGCAGGCCCGCTACAACGATATGAAGGGCAACAGCGGCCTTTCCTCCTGGTTCTATAACCTGGCCTACAACTATTCCGGTCAGGACGAAAACGTAGCCATTGAGCTTGCCAACCAGTATAAATCCGCCGGCAATTACACCAAGGCAGAGGTAACCCTCTCCAAGGCCATCCAGACCGGTGCCACCAAAGAGCTCTATATGGCTCTGAGCAAGACCTACGTAGAGCAGGATAAGCTTTTGGATGCAGAGTCGCTTTTGGCGAACATCAAAAACCCCACCATTGCCTCGGAACTGGAGGCTCTGCGTCCCACCGCTCCCACCGCCGACTATGAATCCGGCTACTACAGCCAGTATATCAGCGTCACCCTTACTTCCTCTTCCGGTACGCTCTACTATACCATCGATGGGGACTATCCTTCTATCGCCGATGCGCCCTACTCCGAGCCTGTGGCGCTGCCTCTGGGCGAAAGCCAGATTTATGCCATCAGCGTGGCGGATAACGGTCTTGTAAGCCCCGTCACCATCCTGGGCTACACCATCGGCGGCGTGATTGAGCCTGTTGTCTTCATGGATGCCGCTATGGAAACCGCCGTGCGGGATATTCTCCAGTGTGAGCCCAGCCATGTGCTCTACACCAATGACCTGTGGCAGATCAAGGAGCTGGAAGTTCCGGCAGACGTTGCCAGCCTGGAAGACCTGAAATACATGACCTATCTGGAAAGCCTGACCCTTTCCGGTCGGAACATGAGCAACCTCAACGGTCTTACCGAGCTGAACCACCTGAAAACCCTGAATCTGTCCACCTGCCGGTTCCCCGCAAACTCCATTGCTTTGATTGCCGGGCTGCCTGCACTGCAGGAGCTGAACCTTTCCGATTGCGGACTGAGCACCATTTCCGGACTGGACGCCGCCCAGCGTCTCACCTCCCTGGATCTCAGCAGCAACACCATCCGGAATCTGGAACCCCTGACGGAGCTCACAAGCTTGACGGAGCTGCATTTACAGCACAATGCCGTTACCGATTTGACCGTTCTTGGCAGCCTGACCAAGCTGGAAACCCTGGATGTATCCTATAATTCCCTGTCCTCCATTACGCCCCTGTCCGGCTGCGTACGGCTGACCTCTCTGAATGTATCCAACAATCAGCTGTATGATGTATCCACCGTTTCTTCCCTGCCCATCCTCAGCGAGCTGCTGCTGGACTACAATCAGCTGACCAATCTGGACGGTCTTTCCGGGTGCAAGGCGCTGAAAACCCTGAGCGTATCCAACAACACACTGGAAAATCTGGACGGAATTGCAGCCCTGGGCACACTGGAAACCCTGGATTTCTCCTACAACCATGTTTCCGCCATTCCGGACTTCCCCGCCAACTGCTCCTTGCAGGTGATCGACGGCTCTTACAACGCCATCACCTCCATTGATACCCTGGCAAATATGCCGGATATCGGGTATATCTACATGGACTACAACCTGATTACCAACATCGATGCCCTGGCAGAGTGCTTCCACCTGGTACAGGTCAATGTGTACGGCAACGAGATCCCCAGTGTATCGGAGCTCACCGCCCACGATATCATCGTCAACTACGACCCCACCAATAAGGAATAACTGCTGTAAAAAGGCCCTGTATTGGGTCAAAATGCGCAAAAGAAAACTGTCATTGCGAACCGGTTCTCAAACTGGCTCGCAATGACAGTTCTTTTCTTTGTTCCTTTTTCTTTTTTTGCAGTGGGCCCTTTTAGGCCTTACGGTTTGCGCTTTGAGTTTCCAGTACCAATTCCAGGGCAGCCCGCACCGCCTGAGCGCGCACTTGCTCCCGGTCGCCGGAAAAAAGGTATCTGCGGGAAAGGGTCTGCGTTTCGTCACTCAGACCGATAAACACCAGACCTACGGGATTTCCAAATTCGTCCCCGCCCGGGCCTGCAAGTCCGGTAACAGACACCGCAACATCTGCCTGCAGGGCCTGCCTTGCCCCCCGGGCCATGGCCTCTGCCACCGGGGCAGACACCGCACCCAGGGTATCCAGCAGCTCCTGGGGAACGGACAGAAGATTATGCTTTACCCAGTTGGTATAGCTGATGATGCCGCCCTTATACACTTCGGAGCTGCCGGGTATGGCGGTCAGCGCGCTGCCGATTCCCCCGCCGGTGCAGCTCTCTGCCGTGACCAGGGTCTTCCCCTTCAGGTGCAGCAGCACCTCACAGCAAAGGCTCGTCATGGTAGCTGACCTTCACTTTCTCCACGGATTCCAGCGCTTTGGTAATCAGAGCTTCCCTGTCCAGATTCCGCTCTGCATGGAGCACTTGGCCCAGGGTGGGTTTGGTCTTGGGATGCTTGGGGGTAAAGACGGTGCAGCAATCCTCATAAGGCAAAATGGAAGTTTCCAGCGTTCCGATTCTCCGGGCGATGGTGACAATTTCCTCCTTGTCCATGCCCACCAGAGGCATAAAGATGGGCATATCCACCACAGCACCGGTAACGGTCATGGCCTCCATGGTCTGGGAAGCTACCTGGCCCAGGTTTTCTCCCGTCACCAGGGCTCCGCAGCCATCCTCTCTTGCAATACGCTGGGCAATCTCCATCATAAACCGGCGCATAATCAGGGTGAAGTATTCCTCCGGGCAGTTGTCCCGGATGGCCTCCTGAATCTCCGTGAAGGAGACGATGTTTACGGTCATCTTTCCGCTGTAGCGGGTAACCAGTCTTGCCAGCTCCAGCACCTTGTCTTTCGCCAGCTGGGAGGTATAGGGATAGGAGAAGAAGTGAACTGCCTCGATTTCCACCCCCCGCTTTGCCATCATATAGGCAGAAACCGGGCTGTCGATACCGCCGGAGAGCAGACACATCGCTCTGCCGCCCACCCCCGTGGGCAGTCCGCCTGCACCGGGGAGCGCCGGGCCGTGAACATAAGCCGCATGATCCCGAACTTCTACATACACGGTGTATTCCGGATGATGGACATCCACCTTCACCCCGGGGTGGGCCTCTGCCAGGCGTCCGCCGATCTCCTGAGAAATGGCAATCGACCCCATGGGGAACTGCTTATCAGACCTTTTGGATTCCACCTTAAAGGAGGCAGCGCAGTCCAGCTCGTCACCTAAGTAGGCTTCCACCGCCTCAAATATGGCGTCCATATTCTTTTCGCAGGGACGGCAGCGGCAAATACTGTTTACGCCGAACACGCTTTTGCAGGCCTCCCAGGCCCCTTCCACGTCCGCTTCCTCGTCCTGGGGCTCCACATATACCGTGGACTGCAAAATGTAAACATCAAAGCTGCCGTAGGGCTTCATGCGTCTGCGGATATTCTGCCGCAGCTTGTTTTCAAACTGACGCTTATTGGAGCCCTTGAGAATAATCTCGCCCAATTTCAAAAGAAAAATTTCGTTCATGTGGTTTCCTTTCTCACTTTTTGCCGTAAAAATTCACAATGGGGCTATTATATCCCAATGGATCCACTTTTTCAAGAAATATTTCGTTGCCGTTACGCCCGATGCCTGGAGGGTTTTACCCCTGCCTGCCCAGGTTTACCGCCCGATACTGGATGGCCTCTGCCAGGTGCTGCAAGCCGATTTCCTCACTGCCGTCCAGATCGGCAATGGTTCGGGCCACCCGCAGAATCCGGTCGTAACTTCTGGCGGTCAGGCCCATGGTATCAAAGGCCTGCTTCATAATGGCGGCACAGTCATCGGAAAGGGCGCAGTATTCCCGCATTTCCGCCGGGCCCATTCGGGCGTTGCACATCCCGCTGCCGTCTCCGTAGCGGCTCAGCTGCACCTGACGCGCCCGGTTCACCCGCTCCTTGATGGCACTGGAGGGCTCTGCCTCCGCCCGCGTCCGCAGGTCTTCAAAATGCACGGAAGGAACCTCTACAATGATATCGATCCGGTCCAGCATCGGCCCGGAAATCCGGCTCTGGTAGTTTTCCACGGACTGCTGGCTGCACCGGCACCTGCCGCTGGGGTCGCCGTACCAGCCGCATTTACAGGGGTTCATGGCGCAGACCATCATAAATTCCGCAGGATAGGTAGTGGAACCGGAAACCCGGGAAATGGTCACCTTGCCGTCTTCCAGGGGCTGACGCATAAGATCCAAAGAATCCTTCCGGAATTCCGGCAGCTCATCCAGAAACAGTACCCCCTTGTGGGCCAGGGAGATTTCTCCCGGCTTGGGATTGCTGCCGCCGCCCACCAGCCCCGCATTGGAAACCGTGTGGTGGGGCGAACGGAAGGGCCGCCGGGTAACCAGGGGATGACTTGCCGTAAGCAGGCCCATCACGGAGTAAATCTGGCTGACTTCCAGGGATTCCTTCCAGGTCATGTCCGGCAAAATGGAGGGCAGGCGCTTGCTGAGCATGCTTTTGCCCGACCCGGGAGGGCCGATGAGCAGCACATTGTGGCTGCCGGCGGCGGCAACCTCCAGCGCCCGCTTCACATTCTCCTGGCCCAGCACATCCTTAAAGTCCGGTTCCGGCTCCTGGGTCTGCTCCGGCTGCCACAGCTTTTCGGGGCAAAGGGCCGCCAGACCGTTGAGGCCGTCCGCCAGCTCCGACACCGAATGGATGGGGATGATCTCCGGCCCCCGGGCCAGAGTTGCCTCTGCGGCGTTATCCGCCGGGACAAAGAGCCTGCGGATGCCCGCCTCCTTGGCAGCCAGGGCCATAGGCAGCACGCCGGATACGCCCCGCACCGAACCGTCCAGGGAAACCTCTCCCAAAAAAGCGCAGTCCTCCCCCGGCGCTTTTACCTCCCCGGAGGCCGCCAGGATGCTCAGTAGAATGGGCAGGTCATAGTGCGTACCCGCCTTTTTCTGGTTTGCCGGAGAAAGATTCACGGTAATCCGGCTCACCGGAAACTTTAAATGGCTGCTCTTCACCGCCGCCCGAACCCGCTCTCTGGCCTCTTTTACCGCAGCATCCGGCAGACCGACCACGTCAAAACCGGGCAGCCCGTTGGAAATAAAACACTCCGCAGAAACGGGACTGCCGTAGATTCCGGAAATGCCCATGGTGCGCACGGAACAAATCATTTTCCCCACCCCTTCCGGCAGCCAGATAGCCGTGTATAACAGGCTGCCTATACATCTATAATTTCATCATAACCCAAAACGCGACAAAAAACAATCCCTATTTGATTTTATATACCCCTACAAGAAAACCATATAGCATTCTGTGTCATTCCGGAGGCGGTTCTCGTGAATTTTTCACAAAAATGTTGCTTCCTGGCTTTACAATCCGGTGCTTCTATGGTAGAATGTATTCGCAAAACTTGAATCCTTTAGGAGGTATTTCATTTTGGCAAGAAAATTTAAAACCATGGACGGCAATACCGCTGCCGCCCACGTCAGCTATGCCTTTACCGAGGTTGCTGGCATTTACCCCATTACCCCGTCCAGCCCCATGGCCGACAATGTTGACCAGTGGTCTGCTGCCGGTCGTAAGAACATCTTCGGCGACACCGTAAAGGTCGTTGAGATGCAGTCCGAGGCAGGTGCTGCCGGTACCGTTCACGGCTCTCTGGCCGCCGGTGCTCTGACCACCACCTACACTGCTTCCCAGGGCCTGCTGCTGATGATCCCCAACATGTACAAGATTGCCGGCGAGCTGCTGCCCTGCGTGTTCCATGTGTCTGCACGTACCGTTGCCGCTCAGGCTCTGAACATCTTCGGTGATCACTCCGACGTTTACGCCTGCCGTCAGACCGGTTTCGCTATGCTCTGCGAGACCAACGTCCAGGAAGTTATGGATCTGGGTGCCGTTGCTCACCTGTCCGCTATCGAGGGCCGCGTTCCCTTCATCAACTTCTTCGACGGCTTCCGTACCTCTCACGAAATCCAGAAGGTTGCCATTTGGGATTACGAGGATCTGAAGGACATGGTCAACATGGATGCAGTCAATGCTTTCCGTGCCCACTCCCTGAACCCCGAGCGTCCCGCAATGCGCGGTTCTCACGAGAACGACGATATCTTCTTCCAGCACCGTGAGGCCTCCAACAAGTACTACAATGCCCTGCCCGCAGTGGTTGAGAAGTACATGGCTAAGGTCAACGAAAAGCTGGGCACCAACTATCAGCTGTTCAACTACTACGGCGCTGAGGATGCCGACCGCGTGATCGTGGCTATGGGCTCCATCAACGACGTGGCAGAAGAAGTCATCGACTACCTGAACGCTCACGGCGAGAAGGTCGGCCTGGTTAAGGTTCGTCTGTTCCGTCCGTTCTGCGCTGAGAAGCTGCTGGCTGCTATCCCCGCTTCCGCTAAGAAGATTGCTGTACTGGACCGCACCAAGGAGCCCGGCTCCCAGGGCGAGCCTCTGTACCAGGATGTGGTTATGGCTCTGGCTAAGGCCGGTCGCAGCGATGTTACTGTAATCGGTGGTCGTTACGGTCTGGGCTCCAAGGATACCCATCCCGCTTCCGTCTTCGCCGTGTACGAAGAGCTGGCTAAGGATGCTCCCAAGAACGAGTTCACCATCGGCATCGTGGACGATGTCACCCACCTGTCCCTGGACGAGAAGGTTTCCCCCAACACTGCTGCTGAGGGCACCATCGAGTGCAAGTTCTGGGGTCTGGGCGGCGACGGCACCGTTGGCGCAAACAAGAACTCCATCAAGATCATCGGTGACCACACCGATAAGTACGTACAGGCTTACTTCCAGTACGACTCCAAGAAGACCGGCGGCGTGACCGTTTCCCACCTGCGTTTCGGTGACAAGCCCATCAAGTCTCCTTATTATATCAACAAGGCCGACTTCGTTGCCTGCCACAACCCCTCTTACATCACCAAGGGCTTTAAGATTGTGCAGGACGTCAAGCCCGGCGGCGTGTTCCTGATCAACTGCCAGTGGGATATGGCTGAGCTGGAGCACCATCTGGATGCTGCTTCCAAGCGTTACATCGCCAACAACAACATTCAGCTCTACACCATCAACGCCATCGACCTGGCCATCAAGGTCGGCATGGGCAAGCGTACCAACACCATTCTGCAGTCCGCTTTCTTCTCCCTGGCAAAGGTTATGCCCGCCGAGGATGCTGTAAAGTACATGAAGGATGCTGCTGAGCACTCCTACGCCAAGAAGGGCATGGACGTTGTTGAGAAGAACTGGAACGCCATCGACGCCGGTGCAACCGCTTACACCAAGATCAATGTTCCCGCTTCCTGGGCTACCGCTGAGGACAACAAGCCCGAGGCTCACCTGGAAGGCCGTGCCGATACCGTTAAGGTAGTTAAGAACATCCTGAACCCCATCGGCAAGATGGATGGCTACAGCCTGCCTGTCTCCGCTTTTGAAGACCTGGCTGACGGTCAGTTCCCCCTGGGTGCTTCCGCTTACGAGAAGCGCGGCGTTGCCGTTACCGTTCCCCACTGGGATGAGACCAAGTGCATCCAGTGCAACAACTGTGCTTATGTCTGCCCCCACGCTACCATCCGTCCCTTCGCACTGACCGAGGCTGAGGCTGCTGCCGCTCCCGCCGGTGCCCGTCTGGTGGACGTCAAGGCCGGCAAGGGCAAGGGCGTTTACAAGTACATGATGGCTGTTTCTCCTCTGGACTGCATGGGCTGCGGCGTGTGCGTTGGTGTCTGCCCCACTCAGGCTATCACCATGGTTCCCCAGGAGCACGAGCTGGGCGAGCAGGACGTATGGAACTACATGGTCGCCAAGGTATCCGAGAAGAAGGATATGCAGGACTACACCGTTAAGGGTTCTCAGTTCCACAAGCCCCTGCTGGAGTTCTCCGGCTCCTGCGCTGGCTGCGCCGAGACTTCTTACGCTCGTCTGGTAACTCAGCTGTTCGGCGATCGGATGTACATCTCCAACGCCACCGGCTGTTCCTCCATCTGGGGCGGCCCTGCTGCTACCGCACCTTACACCGTCAACGAAGAGGGTCACGGCCCCGCATGGGCAAACTCCCTGTTTGAAGACAACGCCGAGCATGGCCTGGGTATGTACACCGCTCAGTCCGTGATCCGCGAGTCCCTGGCTAACAAGGTCCGCTCTGTCATCGCCAACACTGCTGACGAGGATCGGAAGGCCGTCTGCCAGGCATGGCTGGATACCTACAACGATGGCAATGCCAACAAGGAAGCTACCAAGGCTCTGGTTGCCAACCTGGAAGCAAACGTTTGCTGCGACACCGTGAAGGACATCCTGTCCAAGAAGGAATACCTGTCCAAGAAGTCCGTGTGGATCTTCGGCGGCGACGGCTGGGCTTACGACATCGGCTTCGGCGGTGTTGACCATGTTCTGGCTTCCAACAAGGATGTCAACGTCTTCGTCTTCGATACCGAGGTTTACTCCAACACCGGCGGACAGGCCTCCAAGGCTTCCAACATCGGTCAGGTTGC